>QKHE01000058.1 GCA_003250155.1 Chloroflexota bacterium
CCATCGCTTCGCGGACGACGAACGGGACCGTCTCGAGCGTCGTCTCGAAGGCGGTCCACGGCGCTCCCCGACGACCCCCGGCCTTCGCGGCCAATGTCGTGCGCCTGAGGACGAGCGGCCGGTGGGCCTCGTCCTCGAACGGCTCGTCGGCATCGATGCGGCCGGCGACGCGCACATAGCGCATCCGACCGGCGTCCGCGAGGGCGGCGGCCTCGGCCATATCGACGCGTGGCGTCGCGGCCAGCAACCGGCCGACCCGGTAGCGCGCGCCGAACGTCCGCAGGACGGCGAATGCGCCGGCGAGTGCGAGCAGCCCGGCGGCCAGCAGCAACACGGGGGGCGTCACGTTCCGGGATGATAGGGCCGATCGCCGCGCGGTCCGGCGACTTCGAGCCGGCGACGTCAAGCCGGCGACCGCCAGCGAGGTGTCGCCGGAATCGAATGGCCCGGAGGAACCTACCCGACACGTGGGCGTTGATGCGATCGCCGCCGTTAGTGTCGCTCGGCCCCTCCGGGCTGGTTTCTACGCTAGGCCGTCGGAACGTGGCCGGTCAATGCCCGCTGTCCACGAGATTTCCGGCAGCCCGCGGAGTTTTCCACCGCTCATCCACAGGCCGGGCACTTCCTGGCGCGCAGCCGCACCGTGCCGGCCGGCGGGGCCATCCTGCCAGCGTTGGCACCGACGCTGACGATCAGGCCGCCGGGGTTCCCGTCGCCGGATCGATCGCGTTGACTGCGCCGCCGTAGCCGGTCAGGACGAGCCGGCCGCCAACCAGCTCGGCGCCGACGACCACGTCCGAGTGGCCGAGTCGCCAGGCGACGCCCCCGTCGGCGTCGATCGCGAATGTCTCCAGCTCGGCCTGCAGGATGACGTGGCGGAGCCGAGACGAGGCAAACACCCGGAGCAGCGGTGTCGCCGAGCGGTGACTCCACTGGAGCTCGCCGGTCCGCGCGTCCAGTCCGTAACCGTGGAAGCCGTACTTCACGACGAGCTGGCCGGCGGTGTCCCAGGCGACCGCTTCGGGCTCGTCGTACACGGTCGAGACGAGACGGACCGTCCAGGACCCGCCCGGTGCGTCGACCCGGAGCTCGGCCCGGCAGCGCTCGTCGGGATCGCTGGCGACCAGCGGTCCGAGGTCCTCGAGCGGTCCCGCCTCCGACAGCGCGAAGACCTCCCGCGCCTGGCCCGGACCTCCCCATCGCCAGCGGGCTCGCAGCCCGCCCGGGTACGTGACCGTCGCGTCCCGAGGCTCCGAGGACGGGCTCACGGCGAGTGGCTCACGCCAACCGGCTCACGAGGCGCGCAGAACCGGAGGCTCCTCCGCGATCGGGGCGACGTGCGCGTCGGCGAGCATCCGCAGGATCGCCGGCGAGCACGGGAAGACGGCCGTCGGCAGGCCGGCGGCGCACCACACCGTCTCGAAGCGACCGAGATCGGGATCCATGACGACGCGCGTCCGTCGCTCGTGCCCGAACGGCGGGATGCCGCCGATCGTGAAGCCGGTCAGTTCGTCGGCTTCGCGAGCCGTCGCGCGTCGCACGTCGCGCCGACCGAGCACCGCACCGAGCCGCGCGAGGTCGACCCGGTTGGCGCCCGACACGAGGCACACGACGGGCTCGAGCGCGCCGTCATCGGCGGGCGTCACGAAGACGAGCGACTTGACGATCTGGCCGAGCTCGCCGCCGACGGCACGGGCCGCATCCTCCGCGGTGTGCGTCGATTCGGGGAAGGTCAGGACCTCGAGGTCGACCCCCTTTCGGGCAGCGGCGTCGATCACCCGCCGGACGGCGGGATGCTCGAGGGCTGGCGGCACGAGCGGCAGGATAGCATCGGGGGCGTGCCGGACCGACAAGCCAGCGACGCCATCGTCTTCGACTGGGACGGGACCCTCGTCGACACCCTCGCGGCCGTCCTCGACGCGAACGTCCGGGTCCTCGCCGAGTGCGGCATCGAGTTCGACATGGGGCGCTATCGCGAGGCCTACGCGCCGGACTGGCGGCTGATGTACCAGCGGCTCGGGGTGCCCGCGGATCGGCTGACATTCGCCGGCCGGCGGTGGCTGGAGCTGTACCGTGACACCGAGGACATGCAGCCGTTTCCCGGCACCGGAGACGCCCTGCGGCGTCTTGCCGGGGCGGGCTACGTCATGGGCATCGTGACGGCGGGTGACCGGGAGATCGTCCAGGCGCAGCTGGAGCGGTTCGGGTTCGCGGAGCTGCTGCCGGTTCGGGTGTTCGGCGACGACCCGATCGCGGCGAAACCGCACCCCGACCCGCTGCTGCGGGTGCTGCGGGAGCTCGGCAGCGGCGATCGGGCCGAGCGGGCCCGGTACGTCGGCGACGTGCCGGACGACATGCGCATGGCCCGTGCGGTCGGCGCGCGCGGCATCGGCATCGTGTCGATCGTGAGCGACCGCACCGCGCTGCTCGGGGCCGGCGCCGCGGAGGTCCATCCGTCCGTGGCGGCATGGGTCGGCGAGCTGCTCGGGATGGAGGGCTAGCGTGACCGTCGCGAAGGGTCGCCGGGCGCTGATCCTCGCCGACGGCGACGTGGCGCCGCGGGCGGAGCTCGACGCCGCCTGGCCCGGCTGGGACGCCGGGATCGAGCTCGTCATCGCCGCCGATGGCGGCGCCCGCCACGCTGCCGCGCTCGGCGTCCGGCTCGACACCTGGGTCGGTGACGGCGATTCGCTGGGCGAGGCGGGGCTTCGGGCGCTCGAACGGGCGGGCGTGCCCGTCCACCGGACGCCGACCGACAAGGACGAGACAGACACCGAGCTCGCCGTGCTGGCCGCCGTCGACGCCGGGGCAGTCGACATCACGCTGCTCGGCGCGCTCGGCGGCGGACGGCTGGACCACGAGCTCGCCAACGTGGCCTTGCTGGCCCACCCGGCGCTCGTGGGCCGCGAAGCGCGGATCCTCGGCCCGGGTGGGGTGCGGGTCTCGCTCCTCACGGGGCCCGGACGCGACGGTGAGTCGGCAGCGCGGCGTCTCGAGGGACGCGCCGGCGACGTCGTGTCGCTGCTGCCGTTGTTCGGCCGTGTCGAGGGCATCGTCACCGAGGGGCTCCGCTACCCGCTGCGCGATGAGCCGTTCGAGATCGGACCGGCCCGCGGCGTGTCGAACGTTCGGATCGCGACCTCCGCAGTCGTTCGCGTCCGGACCGGGCGGCTGATGATCGTCGAGACCCCTGCTAGTCTCGCCGAATGACGAGCCAGGCGGCCGGCACGGAGCCGGCCATCCCGCGTCCCGGCGAGCTCGCTCCGGAGGTGGCGCTGCCGGACGAATCCGGCACGGTCCACCATCTCGCCGACCAGCGCGGCCGCTGGACGATCCTGTACTTCTACCCGAAGGACGACACCCCCGGCTGCACGATCGAGGCCTGCCAGTTCCGCGACCTCGAGCTGCCGTACGCCGCCACCGATGCCGACGTCTGGGGCGTGAGCAAGGACAGCGCCGCGAGCCACCGGCGATTCCGGGACAAGTACAACCTGCCGTTCACGCTGCTGAGCGATCCGGAGCGCCGGACGATCGAGGCGTACGGCGCCTGGCGCGAGAAGTCGATGCGCGGCCGGACATTCATGGGCATCGCGCGCTCGACGTTCCTGATCGATCCCGACGGCCGAGTCGCCCGGGCCTGGCCGCAGGTCAAGGCCGATGGGCATGCGGCCGAGGTCCTCGAAGCGCTCCGCGAGGAGCGCTCGAAGCGGGCGGGCGGATGAGCCCGGCCCGGCCGCCTCGCGTCAGCCCGGCCGAGGAGCCGCACACGTGGCGACCGCCCCGCTTCATGGTCATCGCCGCGCATCCCGACGACGCCGATTTCGGACCCGCCGCGACCGCGGCCAGTTGGATCGACCAGGGCTCGGCCGGCTGGCTGGTGTGCTGCACGAGCGGCGACCAGGGCGGCGAGGACGCCGAGCTCGATCCGCTGGAGCTGGCGGCCGTTCGCGAGCGGGAGCAGCAGGCAGCCGCCGACGTCGTCGGCTACGAGGGTGTGACGTTCCTTCACCAGCCCGACGGCGCGCTCGTCAACGACCTCAACCTGCGTGAGCAGCTCGTGCGCGAGATTCGCCGCTTCCGCCCGGACGCCGTCCTGGCCCAGGATCCCGAGACGCTGTTCCACGGCGATCGCGGCGTGAACCACACCGATCACCGGGCAGCCGGGATCGCCGCGGCCGACGCCGTCTACCCGGCGTCGCGCAACCCGATGGCGTTCCCGTGGCTCGTCCGCGAGGGCCTGGAGCCGCAGCGGGTCCAACGGCTGTACCTGTTCTGGTCGGAGAAGGCGAACGCCCGCGTCGACGTCTCGGCGACGATCGACCGGAAGTTCGACGCGCTGCGCGCCCACGCCAGCCAGCTGAAGGACTTCGATCGGACCGAGGGATGGATCCGCGGCTGGATGTCCGAGGAGGGCGCGAAGATCGGCGTCGCCGCGGCGGATGTGTTCCGGGTGATCGTCATCGACGAGGATGACGACGAGGGAACC
>QKHE01000110.1 GCA_003250155.1 Chloroflexota bacterium
GTCGCGTTGCGAGCGAGGACGAGCGCCGCCGGGAGGTCGAGGACGATCGCCACCGCCGGCACGCCGTGGGTGGCGGCGCGGCGCAGCAGCGACCGCCGCGCGAAGGCCGTCACGTTCGTGGCATCCACGACCGCGGTCTGACCCCGCGCCATCCGGCGTCCGAGCTCGCGGTGCAGGATCGTGAACGCCGTCCGAGTCGCCGACTGGTCGCCGGCGTCGCCGGCGACGCGCTCGCGGTACGCGTCGGACGACAGCACGTCGGCGGGTCGGAAGAGGCGCGCCGCGAGCGTCGACTTGCCGGATCCGGCGGCCCCGACCAGGACCACCAGGCACGGGTCCGGCAGCCGGAGCGTGAGCGTCCCTGGGGCTGGTTCGTCCGCTCGCGTCGCCGTCCGCGTCACCCGCCGCCGGTCGCCTTGCGGCGCGCCTCCCAGCCGCCGCCATCGCGCTCACGGACCTCGTAGGCCGGCTGGTCGTAGACCGACGGCCCGCGCCGGACGTGCCCGGTCGCCAGCTCGAATCGCGAGTAATGCCAGGGGCACTCGATCTGGCCGTCCACGACCTGACCCTCGGGCAACGGGCCGCCGCCGTGAGCACAGGTGTCGTGGAGCGCGAGGATCCGCGTCCCGTCGTTGACCAGGACGAGGTTGTTGGCCCCGAGCCTGGCCCTGATCGGGCGTCCGACCGGGATGCTCCCGTCCGGCGCCATCTCCGCCGGCTCCAGCGTGAGCCACTTCGTGCCCGCGCCACGGAACGCGTGACGGTTGACCATGTTGCCGAGGACGTAGGCGACGTCGCCGCCCACGTACGCACCGAGGATGACGACGAGGAACGACAGGGCCGACAGCCCGATCCCGGCCGGCGAGGTCGAATCGGACAGCCGCAGCAGGAGCGAGACGAGGTAGCCGACGAGGGCGACGACCATGATCGTCCCGTGCAGCGTCGCTCGAACCCGCGCTCGACCGTCCGTGTCGGCGAAGTCGGCGAGACCCGACACGGCCGCCGCGAGCACCGCCAGGACGCCGACGACGAGGCTGACGCTCGCCGCGTCCGGCTGGCCGAGGACGTCGAACACCGTCACCAGGAGCAGGATCCCGATCGGGGCGTCGGTCAGCGCCGGGTGCAGCGGGTGGCCCAGCCAACGGCCGATGAGCAGGTCACGCAACCAGCTCAGCCGCTGGAACAGCGGGTGCAGCAGGCCGTGGACCGCGTCGCCGAATGGCTTCGTCCAGCGGTCCTGGGCATCGAACACGCGGGTCAACAGTCGTCCGATCACGTCCTCACCTCCCGGCGCGAATCTACGACGCGCGCCAAGAGGCAAATCTGCAGCCGGTCAGGCGGGCAGGTCTCGCTCCTGCGGACCGATGTACCGGGCGTCGGGACGAATCAGTCGGTTCGCCGCCGCCTGCTCGAGGACATGGGCCGTCCAGCCGGCGTGGCGAGCCAGGGCGAACGTCGCCGGGAAGAGGTCGGGTGTCAGGCCGACGCCCTGCAGCACGGGCGCCGCGTAGAACTCGACATTCGTCTTCAGCGCCCGCTCGGGGTGCCGCTCCGCAAGGACCCGCAGGGCGACGTCCTCGACCGCGATGGCCAGCGCCAGCCACTCGGGCGGGTGGGCCAGCGACTCGGCGACCTTCCGGAGCGCGGCGGCGCGGGGATCGTAGGCCCGATAAACCCGATGGCCGAAGCCCATCAGGCGCTCGCCCCGATCGAGGGTCTCGCGGACCCACTGCTCCGCCCGCTCCGGCGTGCCCACGGTGTGGATCTGCTCGACGACCTCGGACGGGGCGCCGCCGTGCAGCGGCCCCTTCAGCGCGCCGATCGCGCCGGCGACCGCCGACGCGATGTCGCTGCGCGTGGAGACGATCACCCGGGCCGCGAACGTCGAGGCGTTCAGCCCATGCTCGGCGCCGACGATGAAGTACGCATCGAGGGCCCGCGCCGTGCCCGGATCGGGCCGGCGGCCGGTCAGCTGGTACAGGAAGCCCGGCACGAGGTCCAGCGCGGGATCCGGTGGGATCGGCTCGTCACCGGCGCGAATCCGCGCGAACGCCGCCAGCGCCGACGGCGAGAAGGCCGTCAGCGCCCGTGCCTGCTCCGGGGTCGGCGGCCAGGCCAGCTGCTGGGTCGTCCCCCACACGGAGACGGCGGTTCGAAGGGCGTCCATCGGCTTCGCATCCGCCGGCAGCGCCCGCAGGGCGGCCGCGACGGCATCCGGCAGCGGGCCCGTCGCCAGGTGGTGCGCGGGCTCCCACGCCCCCGTCCACAGCAGGTTCGCCACGGCCGGGTAGGTGCCCCGCTCGACGAGATCGCCGATCCGATAGCCGCGGTACAGCAACCGGCCGGCCGCCCCGTCGACGTAGCCGAGGGACGTCTCCGCGGCGAGGATGCCCTCCAGTCCGGGCGAGTAGGGCCGGGTCTCCAATGCGCCGTCGGTCATGTGTTGATGGTAGTGCGGCACGTTCGAGCGGGCCGAATGACCCTAGCCCCGATCGGCGGAGGGGACGAGTGTTGGGCAAACATGAGGGATTGGAGGGCGTAGCGGCGCCGTCCGCCGACGCGATGCAAGCTGGCCTCGGCGGGTCACCCAGGCGAAGGAGACGAGACGCGATGAACACCACTGCGACGGCGGCGCCGACGGCGACGGCCGAGCTCCGGATCGACGGTCAGGTTGTGACGATGCCGATCGAGACGGCCACCGACGGTCAGTCCGCGATCAACATCGGCGCGCTGCTCAAGGGCACCCACCTGACGACGCTCGACTACGGCTTCGCCAACACCGCGGCGACACGCAGCTCGATCACGTTCCTCGACGGCGATGCCGGGATCCTTCGCTACCGCGGCTACCCGATCGAGCAGCTGGCCGAGGAATCGACGTTCCTCGAGACGGCCTACCTGCTCATCTACGGCGACCTCCCGACGGGCGACCAGCTGGCGGCCTGGAGCGACCAGGTCCGGCGCCACACGCTGCTCCACGAGGAGTTCAAGCGCTTCTTCGACGGCTTCCCGATGGACGCCCATCCGATGGGCATCCTGGCCTCGGCGGTCGCCGCCCTGTCGACGTTCTACCAGTCGTCGATGGACCCGCGGGACCCCGACGCGGTCGAGATCAGCACCGTCCGGCTGATCGCGAAGATGCCGACGATCGCGGCCTTCGCGCACAAGAAGTCGGTCGGCCAGCCGTTCATCTACCCCGACAACTCGCTCGAGTACGAGGCCAACTTCCTGCGCATGATGTTCGCCACGCCGGCCGAGCCGTATGTCGTCTCGCCGGTCGCGGAGCAGGCCCTCCGGACACTGCTCATCCTCCACGCCGATCACGAGCAGAACTGCTCGACCTCCACCGTCCGGCTGGTCGGATCCAGCCTGGCCAACCTGTACGCCTCGATCTCGGCGGGCATCGCCGCGCTGTGGGGTCCGCTCCACGGCGGGGCCAACCAGGAAGTCCTGGAGATGCTGAGCCAAATCGTCGACGACGGCGGCGACGTCGGGCAGGCGGTACGCCGAGCCAAGGATCCGGACGATCCGTTCCGGCTGATGGGCTTCGGCCACCGCGTCTACAAGCACTACGATCCACGGGCCAGGATCATCAAGACCGCCGCCGACAGCCTGCTGAACGAACTCGGGGTCGACGATGAGCTGCTGCGCGTGGCGCTCGAGCTCGAGGACGTCGCCCTGAAGGACCCGTACTTCGTCGAGCGGAAGCTGTATCCGAACGTCGACTTCTACAGCGGCCTGATCTATCGCGCGCTCGGCCTGCCGACCGAGATGTTCACGGTGATGTTCGCGATCGGCCGGCTGCCCGGCTGGATCGCGCAGTGGCGCGAGATGATGGACGACAAGGACTTCCGGATCGGGCGGCCACGGCAGCTGTACATCGGTCCGGCGGAGCGGGCCTACATCCCGGTCCGGGAGCGCTGATCAGTCCGCGTCGGGCTCGAGGCGCCGCAGGCGGGTCACCAGCGAATCGAGCACGCACTCGCGGATCGCGTGCGACTCGCTGAGGAGCGCGGTGAACTCGCGTTGACCGAGCACGAGCAGGCGGCTCGGCTCGGTCAACGTGATCGTCGCGGTCCGCCGGCCCTTCGACAGCAGCGCCAGTTCGCCGACCCACGCACCCGGGCCGACTCGGTCGACCTCGCGGCCGTCGCGCTCGACCGTGCCCGCGCCCGACACGATGATGAACATCTCGGCGCCGTAATCGCCCTGGCGCATCAGGACGCGACCGGCCGGCAGGTCGATCTCGTCGGCCAGCTGCCCGATTCGCTGGAGCTCGTGCGGCTTCGCGGCGGCGAAGAGCGGAATCGAATGCAGGAGCTCGAGCTTGGGGTCGGAACGCGCCATCAGGCCCTCCCTTTGCCGTCCGGTTCCTCGGGTCCCGGGAGCATAGCCGACGACCCGGGCCCGGCCGATGCCGGCGGCAGGTCCGCCCACGGGTCGGGCGGCTGGGTCGTCTCGACCCCGGGCTCGGTCGCGCTCGCCGCATCAGCACTGGGCTCGTCGGCGGCGCCCGCCTCGGCGTCGAGTCGCCGCAGCGCCTCGACGGCCGCCTCGCTCGGCCGCCCCACCGCGTCAAGCTCGAGCGGCCGGCCGTCGGGCCCACGCGATGCGCCGGCATACTCGGCGGCCGCCACGGCCGCGATGCCGCCGAGCGCCGCCAGGCCGATCGGGCCGCCGGCCGCCGCGGCGATGACCACGCCGGAGGCGAGACCCTGGCTGGGGCTGGGGCCACGAAGGTGCAGCGGCCGCTGGTCGTAGTCCTTGAGGGCCGGATCGACCGAGGTCACGCCGGGGATCTGGACGTCGCCGATCGCCTCTCGTTGCGCGAGCGCCGCGCCGCAGCTGCCGCACGTCGTCGCCTCGTCGGTCGCGGGAGTCGAGCACCACGGGCACTCGCGAGCCATGCGCGTGATCCTACGGTCCCGGTCAATCGCCGAGGAAGGCCTCGACGGCCGCAACGAATGCCGCCGGGTGCGTGTGGTGGGCCGCGTGCGCGGCGCCATCGATCTCGACGACCCGGCTATCGGGCAGGCGCTCGTCGAGCGCCGTGATCGCCGTCCGGAACTCCGGCCGGCTCGCCGTGCCCAGCACCTGCAGGACCGGGGCGGTGACCTTCGAGAGCGCCTCCAGCCCGGCCGCCGGGCTCGCCTCGGCGTCGAGCTCGCGGGCGAGCGTCGGGACGGCGGCCACTCGGAGCGGCCACACGGGATCGGCCCGGTAGCGGGCGATGCCCGCGTCGTCCATGCCGACGACCTCGCGCATGAACGACTCGAGCGCGGCGTCGTGCCGGCCCTGCCGGATCGTCTCGGCGACCCGGGCGAGGGCCGCATCGGCGGCGTAGTCGACTCCCGGCGGCGTGGGCGCCCCCTCGTACGACACCAGCCGTCGGATGGCCGTCGACCGCAGGCTCGCTCCGAGCGCACAGCGACCGCCGTAGGAGTGGCCGACGACGTCGACGGCGCCGCCGGTATCGCCGCGCCCGGCCAGCGCCTCGGCGACCGCCGCGACGTCCGCGAACTCGCGCTCGATCGAGTAGTCCGGGCCATCGCCGGACGCGCCGCGGCCTCGCCGGTCCATCGCCAGCACCGGACGAGCGCGGGCGAGCAGCGGACCCGTGACGCGCCATGTCGTGTGATCGGCGGTCGTGCCATGGATGAGCAGGACCGGCCGCGCCGACCCGGCGCCCGGGCGAGCGTCGGGGACGGGCGTCGCCGCGAAGACCGCGATCGTCGCCCCATCAGGTGCGGCGACCCGGATGCTCGGCTCGGCCTCGAACTGGGGGCTCACGCCGGCAGCCGCGCCGCCGCGGCCCGATCGAGGATCCATACCGCGCCGCGCCTCCGAGCCACCTGCGCCGGCCAGCGCCGCGGGTCGCGCTCCGGCCCCAGCACGGTGGCCACGATGTCGGCCTTGGCCTCGCCGTGCATCACCACGAGCACCAGCCTCGCCGCCGATGCGATCGCCGGGTTGAGGCTGACCCGCTCGACGTGCGGCTCCACGTGGCTGGGCGCGGGGACGGCAGCCACCCAGGCGGTCGAGTCGAAGAGCGCCGAGTCCGGGAAGACCGAGAACAGGTGGCCATCCGTGCCGACCCCGATGAGCACGACGTCGAGGATCGGAAAGCCGGATGGCGCGACCGGCAAGCCGGCGGCGCGGAGCTCGGCTTCGTAGGCCCGGGCCGCGCCGACCGGGCCCGTGCCGGCGTCGATGGCATCGCCCATCGGGATCGGGTGGATCGCCTCCGGGAGCAGCGGCAGCCTGCCGCCGTCACCGCCCGGGATCGGCGCGCCCAGGACCTGGTCGAGCGGCAGGACGTTCGAGAGCCGCGCGTCGCGCGGGACGAAGCGATCGTCGCCCCACCACACGTGGACACGATCCCACGGCACGCGGTCGCGCAACGGCTGGGCCGTCAGCTCGCGGTAGATCTGGACCGGGGTCGAGCCGCCGGTCGTCGTCCAGTCGGCCCGGCCGCGAATCGTCACCGCCTCGCCGAGCGCCGTCGCGAGATGTTCGGCGGCAGCCCGCGATGCGGCCGCGGGGTCGTCGTGGACCTCGACGACCGGCTCGTTGGACCCGGTCAATGCGCGCGCCGGTGCGCGGCCAGCGCCCTCGGCTCGCCGAGGATCATCGCTGCCTGCGCCAAGGCCTCGGCACCGACGTGGTCGTGGCCGGCCTCGTCGATCGCCTGGGCCAGGAGGTCGGGCTCTCGCTTGCGTGGCGCGTGGAACCGGCGCTCTGGCATCGGTTCGCCGTCGACCGTGGCGCGGACGACGACGCCCTCGGCCATCGCGGTCACGTCGATCTCCAGCACCGACCTTCGACGTTCGCAGCGGAGGTCGACGGCGAGCGTCGTCCCGGACGGCGCGTCGGCCTCAGTCGGGACGAGCGAGACGCGGACGAGCCGCCTCCCGGCCCGCAGCACCGCGCGGTGCGAAGCCCCGGCCTCGCCATCGCCGGCCTCGTCGGTCGCCCGCAGCGGGCGCTCCACCGACAGCCCGCAGCGGGCGGCCAGCCACGCGACGTGGTACAGCGGCTTGACGATGTTCGTTCGCCCCGGGGTCACGCTCCGTGCCGCGTAGCGGACGTGGACCTCGCGCAGGCCGCGGAGATGGGGCAACAGGTTGGGCCGATCGAAGGTTGACGCGATCGCCTCCCGCCAGCGGGCCTGGCGCACCAGCGCGAAGTCCGTGATCTCGACGCGGAACCGCTCCGGCAGGGTCGCCATGTGGGCGAGCTGCCGGAGGCCGTCGCCTGACCACCTCGAGCCGTCCACCAGGACGCGGTCGGCGAGCGCCAGGAGATCGTGGCTCTGCTGCGACTCGAAGTGCGGCTCGACCGGCCACCACACCGCGACCGGCAGGTCGTGGATCAGGAGCGGCGCGACGATCCCCGCGAGATGCTGGCCGGTCTCGCCGCCGGCCGTCAGGTAGACCAGCTCGGAGCACGTCTCGGGCGCGTCGTGGGCCGGCAGGACACAGTGCGCGTGGATCTGGGCGTCGAGCCACGCGGGCCCGTCGGGGTCGGCCTGGGAGACGACGAGCGCGCGTGACGGGTGGCGGCCGGTCAGGCCCTCGACGATCGACGCGGCGCGCTCACCGACCTCGGAGCGGCCGGCGATGACGACGAGGTTCATGACACTCGAGCGGGCTGCGATGCGACGCTCCACGCCGCCGTCCGGCGCGACCGCCGCCAGCGAGACGGTCGACCAGATCCGATCCAGCTCGCGCCCGACCTCCGGGACGCTGCGGGCCCGGGACGCCCAGCGCAGGACCGGCTCGCCGGGCGCTGCCGGCTCGGTCGAGACGATGCCGTGGTGGGAGCGCGGCCCGGCCATCTACAGCCGCCGCCAGCGTCGATCGTCGCGCGACAGCAGTGCGTCCGCGGTCGCCGGTCCCCAGCCACCGGCCTCGTAGTTCGGGAACGCCGGCGGCGGCGCATCGAGCCAGGTCCCCAGGATCGGCGCCACGATGGACCAGGCCGCCTCGACCTCGTCGGCACGCGTGAACAGCGAGGCGTCGCCGAGCATCGCGTCGAGGAGCAGCGTCTCGTAGGCGTCCGGCGCGTCGGCCGCGAAGGACGATCCGTAGGTGAAGTCCATCGTCACCGGCCGGATGTCGAGGCCGAGGCCAGGGACCTTCGACCCGAAGCGCAGCATGATGCCCTCATCCGGCTGGATCCGGATCGCCAGGAGATTGGGTTGCGGGTCCATGTCCGCCTCGGCGAACAGCTTGTGCGGGACCTCCCGGAACTGGATCGCGATCTCGGTCGCGCGCTTCGGCAGGCGCTTGCCGTGACGGAGGTAGAACGGCACCCCCGACCAGCGCCAGTTGTCGACCTCGAAACGTCCGGCGACGTAGGTCTCGGTCTCCGAGCCAGGGTCGACCTCGGGCTCCCCTCGATAGCCCGGCACCGCCACGCCCTCAACCCAACCCGGGCCGTACTGGCCGCGGACGACATCGCGCGTGACCCGGCCGCGAGGCGGCGGCGCGATCGAGCGCAGGACCTTGACCTTCTCGTCCCGCAGCGGATCGGCGGCGAAGGCCGCCGGCGGCTCCATCGCGACCAGGCTCAGCAGCTGGAGCATGTGGTTCTGGAGCACGTCGCGGACCGCGCCGGTCTCCTCGTAGAACGCGCCACGCTCGCCGACGCCGAGTGATTCGGCGACCGTGATCTGGACATGGTCGACGTACTGGCGGGACCAGATCGGCTCGAAGATGCCGTTGCCGAAGCGGAAGACGAGCAGGTTGCGGACCGTCTCCTTGCCGAGGTAGTGGTCGATGCGATAAACCTGCGCCTCCCGGAAGACCCGGCCGACCTCGCGGTTCAGGCGACCCGCCGATTCGAGGTCTCGCCCGAACGGCTTCTCGATCACGACCCGCCGCCAGCCGGCGCCGCGCATCTCGTGGTCGAGGCCGCAGCGGCCGATCTGGCCGACGATCGTGGGGAACGCCGACGGCGGCGTCGCGAGGTAGAACAGCACGTTGGCGACGCCATCGTGCTCGCGGCCGTGCGCAGCGATGCGCTCGACGAGACTGTCGTACGCCGCGACCTCGTCGAAGTCGCCGCGGTGATAGCTGATCCGCTCGAGGAACTGGCGAGCGACCTCCGGTTCGAGGGCCACCCGCGAGTTGCGGTCCAGCGCCGTCCCGACCTCGGCCCTGAAGGACTCGTCGTCGTACGGCCGCCGGCCGACCGCGACGAGGTGCCACTCGGCGGGCAGGAGGTTGGTGCGCCACAGCTGGGCCAGGGCGGGGAAGACCTTGCGATGCGACAGGTCGCCGGTCGCCCCGAACAGGACCATCGTGTGCGGATCGGGCACGCGCTCGAGGCGAAGTCCCTCCCGGAGCGGGTTGTCCGACGCGCGCCTCGGGCGCCGCCGGCGGCCGTCACGCGCCAGCCGCTCCTCGCGGATCGAAGCGGCCTTCTGCGTGGACGTTGCCGCGGCGCGCGTGCGGGTCATCGGCTCAGCTGCTCTTCACCGCGTGACCCCCGAACTCGTTGCGGAGGGCGGCGAGGACCTTCGCCCCGTACGAATCGTCCTGTCGCGAGCGGAAGCGGGTCTGCAGCGCCAGGGTGATGATCGGCGCCGGGACGTCTCGCTCGATCGCCTCCTGGACCGTCCAGCGGCCCTCGCCCGAGTCGGCCACCCAGCCCTTCAGGTTCGGCAGGTCCTGGCCGTTGCTGCGGAAGGCGTCGGCCGCCAGCTCCAGCAGCCACGAGCGGATGACCGAGCCGTGGTTCCACAGGTCCGCCAGGGCGGCCAGGTCGAGCGGATAGTCGCTGGCGTGGAGGATCTCGAAGCCCTCGGCGTAGGCCTGCATGAGCCCGTACTCGATGCCGTTGTGGACCATCTTCACGTAGTGCCCGGCGCCGGGCGGGCCGGCGTGCAGGTACCCGTTCTCGGGTGCCAGGGAGCGGAAGATCGGCTCGAGCGGCTCGACGGCCTCGCGTTCCCCGCCGACCATCAGGCAGAACCCGATCTTGAGGCCCCAGATCCCGCCCGAAACCCCGGCATCGACGTAGCGGATGCCCTTGGCCGCCAGATCCGCATGGCGGCGGATGTCGTCGTGGAAGTTGGTGTTGCCGCCGTCGACGATCGTGTCACCCGGCTCCAGGTGCTCCATCAGCTCCACGATCTGGGCCTCGGTCGCGGCGCCGGCCGGGACCATGATCCAGGCCACCCGGGGCTTCTCCAGCTTCTGGACCAGCTCGGCAATCGTGAACGCCGCCTCGGCGCCCTCGCCGGCGATCTCGCGCGTCTTCTCGGGCGTCCGGTTGTAGGCGACGATCGAGTGGCCGTCGCGCAGCAGCCGTCGGACCATGTTCGAGCCCATTCGACCGAGTCCGATGAAACCGACGTGCATCGTGCGAAGCCTCCTGCGGCGCCCCTCGACGGGGTCTGGTCCTAGCCGAGCGCGCGAGCCACGGCGCGCTCGAGCGTTCGAAGGTCCGCCCCGGGGTCGTCCCCGAGATGGACGTGGATGACCGGACGATCATGGGCCCGCAGCGCCTCGCGGTCGCCCCGGGCCTGGGCGTCGATGAGCCGCCCGAAGGTGTACGGCCAGCCGGGGATCGGGCGGTCGACCGGATGATCGCTCGTCAGCTGGATGAAGGTGCCGCTGCCCGGGCCGCCCTTGTGGAGCTGGCCGGTCGAGTGGAGGAACTGCGGCCCGTAGCCGGCCGTGGTCGCGCAGCCGGTCCGGGCGATGGCCGTGCGGATGTCGGCGATCGCCGCGTCGGCGGCCGGTGACGGGGCGATGAACGCCTGGAGGGCGACGTAGCCCGGTGGTTGCAGCCCGGCGAGGGACTCGCCGAGCGCGACGGCGAGGCGCTCCTCGCCGAGGTCGGACACGCGGAGCGGCGGCAGGTCGGCGACCGCCCCGCTTGCCTCCCCGCGGCCCGCCAGCACAGAGCGCGTTCGCTCCTTGGAGTCCTCGACGTTCGGCTGGTCGAACGGGTTGATCCCCAGCACGGCGCCGGCGATCGCGGTGGCGACCTCCCAGCGGACGAACTCGGCGCCGATGTCGATCGGATCGTCGAGCTCGAGGTGGATGACCGGCTGGCCGGCCGCCGCGAGGGCCTTCAGCAGCGCCGCACGCTCGCCGTCGCGCGGCCCGCCGGCGAGCGCCAGCTCCACGAACACCCGATCGTCGCCGTAGCTTTCGGGCGAACGGCGTGGCTCGCCGTCGACCGGGACGATGCCCACGCCGTGCTTGCCGGTCGATTCGGCGAGCAGCTGCTCGGCCCACGCGGCGAACGGCGCGAGCGCCGGGTCGGCGACGAACGTCAGCTTGTCGCGGCCGGCCTTCGCCAGCGCGCCGATGGCGACGCCGAGGCCGACGCCCGGGTTGGCATCGGGATCCGGCTCGCGGCACTCGCCGAGCATCGCGGCGGCCGAGGCGAGGAGCGAATCGAGGTCCAGCCCGATCAGCGACGCGGGCACGAGCCCGACGTACGTCAGGGCCGAGTACCGTCCGCCGACATCGGGCGGGTTGAGGAACTGCTCGCGAAGGTCGTCGTGGTGGGGGATCGCCTCGAGGCTTCGACCGGGATCGGTGATCGCGACGACGAACTCACCGGCTCGCTGGTCGGCGTCGGCGGCCCGCAGGGCGGCCTCGAGCCGCGATCGGGCGTCGGCCAGGAACGCCTGCGGCTCGGTGGTCGTGCCCGACTTACTGGCGAAGATCCACAGCGTCTGCAGCGGGTCGAGGTCGTCGACCGTCGCCGCCACGGCCGCCGGGTCGGTCGAATCGAGGACCCGCAGGTCCAGGTACCCGGGCGTCGTGCCAAAGATCCGGTGCAGGACGAGCGGCGCCAGGCTGGAGCCGCCCATGCCCATGACGACCGCGGTCGTGAAGCCGGCCTCGCGGATCCCGTCGCCGAATCCCTCGAGCGCCGCGATCTGGAGCGTGAAGTGATCGGGCAGGTCGAGCCAGCCGAGCCGGTCGGCGATGGCGGCCCCGACGGCCGGCTCGCTCGACCACAGGCCGGTCTCGCGGGCGAACAGCCGCTCCGCCCACGCACCGCGCCGCGCCTCGTCGGCCGCGGCGGCCACGCGGTCGCCCTCTTCGCCGCCAAGCTGGATCCGCATCCGGCTGCTCATCGCGACTCCCGCTCTTCGATCGCCAGGATCTTGTCCAACCGCCGCCGGTGGCGCGGTTCGCCGCTGAACGACGCGGCCAGGAACGCCAGCGCACACTCGAGCGCCGGCTCCGACCCGATGACCCGGGCGCCGAGGGTCAGCACGTTCATGTCGTCGTGCTCCACGCCCTGGTGCGCCGAGTACGTGTCGTGGCAGACCGCGGCACGGACGCCGCGGATCTTGGTCGCCGCGACCGACGCTCCCACGCCCGAGCCGCAGATGAGGATGCCCCGCTCCACCGTGCCGTCGCGGACGGCGACGCCGAGGCGGTCGGCGAAATCGGGGTAGTCGTCAGCGGGGTCGGATCCGTCGCCGCCGAGGTCGACGAGCTCGTCGGCCGGCCGCGCCGCCGCGACGCGCCGCAGCAGCTCGGCCTTCAGCGCCGCGCCCGCGTGGTCTGCGGCGAATCCGATCCTCATCGCCGCCCCCTAGCCATGCCCGAGCCCGAGGCCGGCCGGCTGGTGCCCGGGGTTGACAGTTGGGACCCGCCCCCGGAACCCGTCGCGGACGACTCGCCGGGCCACGTCCGCGACCCGGTCGGCCGTGAGGCCGAGCTCCTCGAAGATCGTCCCGGCGGGGGCCGATGCGCCGAAGTGGTCGATGGCGATGATCGCGCCCTCGTCGCCCGCGTACCGTTCCCAGCCGAGCGAGGCGCCCGCCTCGATCGTGACCCGCCGCCGGACTGCGGGCGGCAGGACCTCGTCGCGGTAGGCGACGGCCTGGCCCTCGAAGGCCTCCCAGCAGGGCAGCGAGACGACCCGCGCCGCGATGCCCTCGCCCGCCAGCCGGTCCGCCGCGGCGACCGCGAGCTGGAGCTCGGAGCCGGTCGCGATGAGGATCGCATCGGGCGCCCGCCCGCCCGCCTCGCCAGCGGCCTCACGCAGCACGTAGCCGCCGCGCCGCACGCCCTCGGCGGCGCGCTCGGCCGTGCCCGCGAGCGTCGGCAGCTTCTGGCGAGTCAGGGCCAGGGCGACCGGACCGCCGTGCCGCTCGATGGCGAGACGCCACGCAGCAGCCGCCTCGTTGGCGTCGCCGGGTCGGACGAACCACAGGTTCGGCATCGCCCGCAGCGCCGCGTAGTGCTCGACCGGTTGGTGCGTCGGGCCGTCCTCACCAAGGCCCACCGAGTCGTGGGTCCAGACGTAGATCACGTGCAGGCCGGCCAGCGCCGCGAGCCGGACCGCGCCGCGCATGTAGTCGCTGAAGTTGAGGAACGTGGCGACGTACGGGATGAAGCCGCCGTGATACGCGATGCCGTTGGCCACGGCGCCCATGGCGTGCTCGCGGACACCGAACCACAGGTTCCGGCCGGCCTCGTCAGCCTCGAAGTCGGGAGCGTCCTTCACGAGCGTGAGATTCGATTCGGACAGGTCGGCCGAGCCGCCGAACAGCTCCGGCAGGGGGCCGGCGAGGGCCTGGATCGCCGCTTGGCTGGCCCCCCGCGTCGCGAGCTCCTCGCCGACGGCGTGGCGCTTCAGGCCACCGTCCCAACCATCGGGCAGGCCGAGGGCGAGGGTTCGGCGGCGCAGCTCGGCGGCCTGCTCCGGGAACGCGTCGCGGTACCGGTCGTAGCGGGCCTCCCAGTCGGCGACGAGGGCCTCGCCGGCCGGGATCGCCTCGCGCATCGCGCCCCGGACCGCGTCAGGGACGAGGAAGTGCGCGTCGGGATCCCAGCCATACGCCTCCTTCGTCAGGCGAACCTCGTCCTCGCCGAGCGGCGAGCCATGGGCCTTCTGGCTGTCCTGCTTGTGGGGGCTGCCGTAGCCGATGTGCGTTCGAACGGCCACGAGGCTCGGCCGCTCGTCGGCATTGGCCGCCTCGATCGCGGCCGCGATCGAGGCGAGGTCGTTGCCGTCGTCGACCCGACCCACGGCCCAGCCGTACGCCTCGAACCGCCGCAGGACGTCCTCCGACCAGGCCATCGAGGTCGGTCCGTCGAGCTGGATGTGGTTGTCGTCCCAGAGGACGGTCAGCTTGGCCAGCCGGAGATGGCCGGCGAGGCTGGCGGCCTCGGCCGCCACGCCCTCCTGGAGGTCGCCGTCCGAGGCGATGACGTACGTTCGATGGTCGACGATCGAGTGGTCGGGGCGGTTGTATTCGAAGGCCAGCCGACGCTCGGCGATGGCCATGCCGACGGCGTTCGAGATGCCCTGGCCGAGCGGCCCCGTCGTCGCTTCGACGCCGGGCGTGAGGCCCCACTCGGGATGGCCGGGCGTCCGGGAGCCCCACTGGCGGAACCGCTCCAGCTCCTCGAGCGGCAGGTCGTAGCCGGTCAGGTGCAGCAGCGAGTACAGGAGCATCGACGCGTGGCCGGCCGACAGGACGAAGCGATCCCGGTCGGGCCAGTCGGGCCGGCTGGGCGCGTGGCGCAGGAAGCGCGTCCACAGCACGAACGCCATCGGTGCGGCGCCCATCGGCGCCCCCGGATGGCCGGAGTTCGCCTTCTGGACCGCATCGATCGACAGCGTCCGGATCGTGTCGATCGTCTGTCGCTCGAGATCGGGCGTCACCCCGAAACTGTACCTCCGCGACCCCGTGAGGACCTCGACGCGCTGCCCGCGTCGGTACCATCGAGGCGTGAGCGTGCGAGCCGATGGCCGGTAGCCGGGGGACATCGCCCGGTGTCGCCGGGCGAGGCGCCGCCCCGCGTCGTCCACCCCGGACGATGGTCGTCGGTGACCTCGTGCTCGACGTCGTCCTGGTGCCATCGGTCGAGATCGAATCGGCGACCGACGTGCCGGGCAGGGTCGAGATCCGGCAGGGCGGGTCGGCGGCCAACGTCGCGCGCTGGCTGGCTCGCCTCGGCGTGCGCTCGCAGCTGGTCTGCGCGATCGGCCGGGACGGCGCGGGGCGCTCGCTGGTGGCGCAGCTCGAGCGGGACCGGGTGACCGTCCGCGCGGTGCGCGTCACGGGCCAGCGCACCGGCCGGATCGGCGTCGTCGTGGCGCCCGGCGGCGAGCGCTCGTTCGTCCAGGACCGCCGCGCGGCGCTGTACCTCCGACCGGAGGATCTCCGGCCGGAGTGGTTCGACAAGATCGACCTGCTGCACCTGCCGGTCTACTCGCTTCTCGGCGAGCCGCTCGGTCAGGCCGGCCTGCGGGCCGTCGAGCTGGCCCGTGCGCGCGGCGCCTTGGTGTCGACGGATCTCGCCTCGGTCGGGCCGCTGCTCGCCGGCGGGCGGCGGGCGGCGCGCGAGCTCGTCTCGCGGCTCGAGGCCGACCTCATCTTCGCCACCGAGCGCGAGGCGGAGGCGCTGCTCGGCCGCTACGACGCGGATCGCCTCCTGGAGTTCGCGCCGACCGTCGTCATCAAGCGCGGCGGCCGCGGGGCGCGCGTGGTGGCGCGGGACGCCGACACCGACGGCGCCTCCGTTCTCCCGGTCGCTCCCCAGCCGGCAGTCGAGCTCGGGTCGTCGGTCGGCCTCGAGCCGCCGCCGCCGCTTCGCTTCGACGTCGCGACGACGCCGGTCTCGGTGACGGATACCACCGGCGCCGGTGACGCGTTCGACGCCGGGTTCATCGCCGGCTGGCTGGAGTCGCGCGCCGCGGGCACGGGGACGGCCGCCGCGCTGCACCGCGCGAGCGTGGCCGGGCACCGCGCGGCGTCGCGCCAGCTCCGCGCCCCACGCACGGAGCTGCCACCCGGATGAGCCGGCCCTCGATCGCGGCGCGTCTGGTCGTCCTGCCCACCGTGGCCGACGCGGTCGCCGCCGGCCGGCCGGTGGTCGCACTCGAATCGACCCTCATCAGCCACGGCCTGCCGTATCCCGAGAACCTCGAGGTCGCGCGCGCCTCGGAAGCGGCGGTCAGCGAGAGCGGCAGCACGCCCGCGACCGTCGCGGTCCGTGACGGTCGGCTCCTCGTCGGCCTGGCAGCGGCCGACCTGGAAGCGCTGGCCACCGCGCCCGCCGAGCGGGTCGTGAAGGCCGCCCGCCCCAGCCTCGCCGTGGCGCTGGCGACGCCCGGCTGGGCCGGCACCACGGTCTCGGCGACGATGATCGCCGCCCATGCCGCCGGCATCCGCGTCTTTGCCACCGGTGGCATCGGCGGGGTCCACCGGCCCGCCGGCGATGGGCCCGCGCACGCCGCTTCGTTCGACGTGTCATCCGACCTCGACGAGCTGGCGCGGACGCCGATGGCGGTCGTCTGCGCCGGCCCGAAGGCGATCCTCGATGTCGCGGCGACGCTGGAGGTCCTCGAGACCCGCGGCGTGCCGGTCGTGGCCGTCGGGCAGGCCGAGCTGCCGGGCTTCTTCGCCCGCGGCGCGGGGC
>QKHE01000072.1 GCA_003250155.1 Chloroflexota bacterium
TCAGTCGCGGCCTCCGCGGGAGCGGCTTCAGTCGCAGCCTCCGCGGGAGCGGCTTCAGTCGCAGCCTCCGCGGTCGCCTCAACCGTCGGCTCGTCGTCTCCGGCCTCGGCCCGGGCCAGCTGCTCGCGCACGCCGGCAAAGGCCGCAGCGAGAGTCGTGTCGATGCCGCCCTCCGGCTCCTGGACGGCGTCGGCTGCGGTATATGCGCGCTGGCGCTCGCGCTCGGCGCCCCGAGCGCGCCGGTCGGCTCGGTCGGTCCGGTCGCCCCGCCCGCCGCTCGGCATCGCCGGCATGGGCTCCGCGGCCACCCGCATCGGAGCGTCCTCGGCCTGCTTCAGGCTGAGCCCGAGACGGTGGCGCTCTGAGTCGAGGCTGATGATCCGGAGCTTCAGCTGCTGGCCTTCATGGACGACGTCGCCGGGGTGGGCGACGCGCTGGTTGGACAGCTCGCTGATGTGGATGAGGCCTTCGAGGCCGTCGCGGACGCGGACGAACGCACCGAAGTTGACGAGCTTCGTCACGGTCCCATCGATGAGGTCGCCGACCTTGAAGTCCGCGACCGTCGTGTGCCACGGATCGGGCATCAGCCGGCGAATCGAGAGGCTGATGCGGCCGCGTTCGTGATTGATGTCGATGACCTCGGCCTCGACCTCCTCGCCGACGCGGTACCCGCCCTCGGGATTGTTGACCTTGTTCCAGGACAGCTCGCTCTTGTGGACGAGCCCATCGATGCCGCCGAGGTCGACGAAGACACCGAACGGCGCAATCGACCGGACGCTGCCCTTGACACGCTGGCCCACCTGGAGGCTGCTGAACAGCTCGTCCCGCTTCTCGCGGCGCTCCTCGTACAGGGCCACCTTCTCCGACAGGATCAGGCGGTTGGCCTTCCGATTGACCTCGAGGATCTTCAGTCGAAGCTTCCGGCCGACGTACGGCTGGAGCTTCTCGGCGATCTCCTGCGCCGCGTCTCGCGGCTGATCGTTCTGCGGGCGCCGCGGGAAGTCGACGATCTGGCTGATCGGCACGAAACCACGAATGCCACAGTCGACGATCAGGCCGCCTTTGTTGTGGTCGATGACCGGAGCCTCGATGATGACGCCCGCCTCGAATTGCTCCTGCATGGCGCGCCACTTGCGCTCCAGGCCGGCGCGGCGCAGCGACAGGACGACGTGGCCCTCCGGCGATTCGGGCTGAAGGACGTACACGAGCACGGTGTCGCCGATGTTCAGCTGCGGTTGCGTCTCGGTGTTGCGGCCGAAGAGCTCACGGTTGCTGACCACGCCTTCGCTTTTCGCGCCGATGTCGACGAGGATCTCGTCCTTGTCGATGCGAACGACCTTGCCCTCGACGACGTCGCCGTGCTTGAAGCTCTTGATGTCGCTGTCCTGCTCGGCGAGGAGCTCCTCCATCGTCGTCGGCTCGGGCCCGGTCGGCGCCGCCTTGGGTGGCTCGGGCTCTTCCTCGGCGGTAGCCAGCGGGGCTTCGTCGCCAGCGGCCTGCGGGGCCTCGTCGCCGGCGGTTTCCGGGGTCGTCCCCTCTGCGACCGCCCCAGCGGCTCCTTCCGCGGCGGCGTCGGCCGTCCCAGCGTCAGCCACGACCGGCTCGGATTCAGCCGCCGGCTCGGATTCAGCCGCCGGCTCGGATTCAGCCGCCGGCTCGGTCGGAGCAGCGGTCTCGGCCTCGGCTTCTGCCTTCGCCGCCTCGGCCGTGCCAGCATCCGTTTCCGGCGCCGCGGCCTCGGGCGCCGCGGCCGCGCTCGCGTCGGTCGTGGTGGGTTCGGAGGGCGCTTCTGTCGGTTCAGCCGCTGCAGCGGTATTCGCGGCGGGATCGTCCGCGACGGCCACCGTCGCGTCGGTCTGCTCGGGTGCCGGGGCCTCCGCGGATGCTTCGGCCGGCGGCGTCGTCCCGCCCTGCTTCTCTTCGGTCAAGTCGTTTGTCTCCTGTCCAACACATCTCCCGCGGAAACAGAACGGCCCGAGCGTTTCGCTCCGGCCGTCGGTCTGCGATCGGGTGGTCCGTGGAGGGTTGTCCCGCGGTCACTCCTTCGAAGTCGAGTCGGTTTGAACGACGCTCTTCTGCTGTCCTGCCCCGAAGGGCCACGGGAGTCTAGCACGCGCGTTCCCGTGGCTACAATCGGCGTCCGTGCCCGAGCTGCCCGACCTTGCGGTCGTCGCCGACGCGCTCCACGCCGCCATTGCCGGTCGCGCGGTCAGCCTCGCGGAGGCGCCCGCACCACTCGCGGTTCGAGGGACGCCGCTCGAGCTGAGTGCCCTCGTTGGTCAGCGGGTCGAGCGGATCGGCCGACGCGGCAAGTTCGTGCTCTTCGACCTCGATCGGGACCAGGTCGCGATCAACGCCATGCTGACCGGCCGCTTCCAGCTGGCGGGCCCGTCTGTCCGGCGCCCGGCCAGGACCGCGGTCGTTCTCGGCTTCGGGCCG
The DNA here is from genome assembly GCA_003250155.1 of Chloroflexota bacterium. Taxonomy (GTDB): domain Bacteria; phylum Chloroflexota; class Limnocylindria; order Limnocylindrales; family CSP1-4; genus UBA5189. The sequence goes on from QKHE01000072.1 coordinate 2,440, forward strand.
CGCTCCGCGGCGCCACGGGACGCCGCGGCGTGGACCCGCGGGGCATCGTGGATCCCGGCCAACGACGCCGCGGTCGAGGTCCGCTACCGGGATCCGAGCCAGATGGGCAAGGTCTACCTCCGGCCGGCCGGCGTCGATCGGCCCGTGAGCGGACTCGGTGATCCGGACCAGGGCCCCGACGCCGACGACCCGGCCCTGACGCTCGACGTCTGGCGGGAGCGGATCCGTCGCCATCCAGGTGAGCTCAAGTCGCTGCTCCGGAACCAGGCATTCGTCGCCGGAATCGGCAACGCCTACAGCGACGAGATCCTCCACGCCGCGCGCCTTAGTCCGTTCCGCAAGCGTGCATCGCTGGCGCCCGAGGAGATCGACGCCCTGTACGCCGCGACCCGCGGTGTCCTCGCCGATGCCGCCGGCACTCTACGCGCGCGTGTTCCACCGACATTCGAGACGCAGGTCCGCGACTTTCTCGCGGTCCACCTCCGGGGCGGAGCGGCATGCCCGCGCTGTGGCGCGAGACTGAGCGAGGTCAGCTCGCGGAGCGAGGCGACGACGTGGTGTCGATCGTGCCAGCGCTGAACCGATCATGAGCTCGAGCTCGGATCACCACGGGATGAGGAGGATCTGACCGACCTGGAGGCGTGACGGATCCGCGATGCCGTTGAGCTCGGCAATCGCCCGGACCGTCGTGTCGAAGCGGGCCGCGATCGCGGTCAGGGTGTCGCCGCCACGCACTCGATAGGTCCGCAGGGTCGGCTCCGGTGTCGGCCCGGGCGTCGGGCTCGGGGACGGCACGGCCGTAGGGCTCGGCGAGGGCTCGGGCGTCGGGGCCTCGGTCGGCGCGGCCGTCGGCGACGGCGTCGGCGGCATCGTCGGCGACGCCGTGGCGGTCGCGACGCCGCCCGCCGGCAGGCCCGGCCGGAAGCCCGAGACCGCCAGGGTCAGGAGCGTCGCGACGAGGATCACGGCCGGAATCGCCGGCCACCGACGCCGGTCGAGGACCAGCCCGAGGATGACGGCTCCGAAGCCACCCCGATCCTCGATGACCGAGGTCGTCCGGCCGAAGCGCCAGCGAGTGTGATGGTCGCTGACGGGCGACAGCCTCGCCGCCCGCGCGGTGAGCGAGGCCTGGTAGGTAGCGCACGTCTGATGCCCCGGCGTCAGGCACAGCCGCTCCTGCTTGTCGACGGCCAGGACGGCCGGCGGGCTGAAGGCCGTGCAGCGATGCTCGCGGCTGGCGACGGAAAGTCGCCACACGCCTGCCTCGGCCATCAGGAACGGACAGATCGACGGGCTGGCGTCCTCCGCGAGGTCCACGTCGGCGGGCGGCGCTGCGGCAACAGTCGGCTCCGGCCGGGCGTCGGTCACCCGCCGAGAATACCGGCTTGTCAGGAGCGCAGCGCGTTGCGTCGTCGGGGCCGTGCCGCAACCGGCCCGGAACGCACAAAATCCTGGCGACGACCTATTTTCCCGAAAGGCTGCCCTCTCAGTATCTTCGGCGCTGGAGAGCTTGACTTCCGTGTTCGGGATGGGAACGGGTATGGCCTCTCCGCTAGAGTCACCAGGATCTTGCTGCTGGATCGTGATCGGCTGCGACCGGTCGCTCTGGAGAGCCTCCCGGGCGCCGGTTCAAGAAGGTCGAGATCGTCGATCTCGGTCGTGTCGTCGGGATTTTCCGATCCCGATCAACCAGTCCCTGACCCTGGGTCAGGTGCTGAAGTGGTCAAGCCCTCGACCATTAGTACGGCTCAGCTTCATCCGTCACCGGACTTCCACATGCCGCCTATATAGCAGGTAGTCTCCCTGCGGTCTTACCCGGTTAACCCGGTGGGGAACCTCATCTCCAGGCGAGCTTCGCACTTAGATGCTTTCAGCGCTTATCCCAACCGAACATAGCTACCCAGCGGTGCCCCTGGCGGGACAACTGGCACACCAGCGGTTCGTCCACTCCGGTCCTCTCGTACTAGGAGCAGCTCCTGTCAAGTTCCCTACGCCCACGGCGGATAGAGACCGAACTGTCTCACGACGTT
>QKHE01000138.1 GCA_003250155.1 Chloroflexota bacterium
CGGCTCAACGACGACCCTCGGCGCAACCCTCTACGCGCCCAAGTGCGACAGCATCAATCTTCGAACGGGCCCCAGCACGTCCTACAAGGTCAAGACGCAGGTCGATCGCGGCGCCCGGATCACCGTCGTCAAGACGGTCAGCGGCGGCAGCTACGGCACGTTCTGCAAGGGCCGCTGGCGGTCGGGTACGGGCTGGCGCAAGATCAGCGCCATCGACGGGCGCAGCGTCGCCTCCCTGTACGGCGTGAAGTACCTGTACGGCGCGGGCAAGCTCTTCAGGTCGGTCACAACGACCAGCACGACCACCACGCCGACACCGTCGCCGACACCAACCCCGACCCCGACCCCGGAACCGACGCCGGCCCCCACGCCGACTCCCACGCCGACCCCGGCGCCCACTCCCACGCCGACCCCGACGCTGACGATGGCCGCGACGTGCGATGCGGTGAACGTTCGAAGCGGGCCGGGGACGACCTACGCGATCAAGACCTCGATCGCCGAGGACACCCCGGTCACGGTCGTCGCGACGGTCGGTGGCGGCAGCTGGAGCACGAGCTGCAAGGGCAAGTACCTGTCGGGCAGCACGTGGCAGCGGATCAGCGCCATCGACGGCCGCAGCGTCAGCTCGCTCTTCGGCGTGACCTACGTGTATGGCGCATCCGGCCTGTTCTACGACGTCCCGGTCGCAACGCCGACACCCGAGCCGACGGCTGATCCCGGCGCCAGCCCGTCGCCCGACGCGTCCCCGTCCGCCTCGCCCGATCCGTCACCCACCCCGAGCCCCGACCCGACGGCCCCGCCCCCGCCGGACGGAGCGATCGTCCTGCCCGACAGCCTCACGTTCTACGGACGGGGCTGGGGTCATGGCGTGGGGATGTCGCAGTACGGCGCGTATGGCCGCGCCATCGACGGGCAGTCGGCGGAGCAGATCCTGGCGCACTACTACGAGAGCACGACGATGGGCAGCATCGCCAACCCATACGTCCGCGTCCTCGTGCTCAGCGGCTTCGCGGCGTCGCCATCCAACCCCGTGCAGGTCTTCGGCCGAGACGGCAGCTGGTCAATCGACGGCATCGCGGCGACCTTCCCGGCCGACGCACGCCTGCGCATGATCCCGGCGACCGATGCCGGCACGACGACGTGGCGCGTCGTCGTGAGCGACGCGAACGGCGAGGTCCTGTACGACGCGCCGAGCGCGAGGACGATCACCGTCCGACCGGGCAGCGGCGCCACGCTCCAGCTGTGGTCGAAGCCGTCGGCCTATGACCGCTACCGCGGGACGCTCCGCCTGATCGGCACGACGGGCGCCAGCCCCACGGTCAAGGTCGTGAACCGGCTGCGCATGGACGCCTACCTGAAGGGCGTCGTCCCGGCCGAGGTCTCGGCCGCCTGGCCGACCGAGGCGATCCGCGCCCAGGCGATCGCCGCCCGCTCGTACGCCGCCCGGCGTCTCCACCCCGGGTCCGGCGCGTTCGACCTGTACGACGACACCCGCCACCAGGTCTACCGCGGCGTTCTGGCCGAGAAGGGCGGCACGACCGCCGCGGTCATCGGGACCACGGGACAGGTCCGACTGGCGCCCAACGGCTCGGTCGCCAACACGCTGTTCCACTCGACCGGCGGCGGCGCCACCGAGAACAACGAGAACGTCTTCGTGTCGAGCTCCGGCAACAAGGTCGCGAGCGCGGTGAAGTACCTTCGCGGCTCCCTCGATCGCCGCCCGGACGGCAGCGCCTATGACGATGCCTCGGGCAAGGCGACCTGGAAGACCGGCACGTACTCGCTGGCCCAGGTCCAGGCCTGGTTCGCCGGCGATTCGCGGACCGACGTCGGGACGCTCGTCGCCCTCGACCTGCGTGACCGCGGCGTTTCGGGCCGCCTCATCAGCGTGACCCTCATCGGCGCCGACGGGACCACGAAGAAGGTCTCGGGCGCGGTCTTCGTCGCGATCTTCAACGCCAGCCGGCCGTCCGGCGACCGGACCCTGCAGAGCACGCTCTTCGACCTCGCCCCGATCCTGTAGGCAATCGGGTGCCGGCGGGGACCCGCCGACACCCGAAGAGAAGCGCTACGGCGTGAAGTCGAAGCTGTCGACGATCCGGGTCGCGGCTTCAGCGAAGGCGTCGAACTCCGCGAGCGGAGCCTCGACGATGATCGCAACGTTCCCGCCATCTCCGTCGTCGAGGAGGATCACGTGGTCCCGGAGCCTCGGGGTGAGACCCCACCACAGTCCTGGGCTGTCGCCGACAAGGAACCGGGCCTCGCCGCGGCACAGCGCGGCATCGGCCGACACGGTCAGGTCGAAGGAGAAGCCGGCAAGTCCGCCCAGCGAAACCTCTTGTCGGTCGGCCTGGATGAAGCCTGGCAACTCCCCGATCCATGTCGACAGATCTGAGGCCGTCTTGCCGACGCCAGGTTCTTCACTCATGGAGCAAGACCGAGTGGCGGCGGATACGCCCGTGAAGATGTGGATTCCGGGCTGTCCGGCGGCCTTGTGTTGAGATGACTGGAGCACGTAGCCGAATTCCCCGTTGAACGAGTTAGCCCAGCCGTCCGGGACGACGTATGTCAGGGGGTGCGCAAACGGAGGCCCCGCACGGTGCAGGCCCGGCAACAGGTCTCCGACGCATGACGTCCCATCGATACACGAGCCGCGCACGAAGGCGAAGCTCTCGATGACCGGCGTCGCGATCTCCACGAAGGCGTCGAGTGCATCTGGGTTCGGGGCCTTGACAGCCACGCTGGTGACGTGTGCGTTGGGGCCATCGAGAAGCCACAGGCGTTCGACCCAACTCCCCTCGAGGAGCTCGCGCCCGATGTCGTTGATCGTCCCTTGATGGGTGAAGAGGTTCACTCCATCTGGGCACGGGCCACTCCAGGACCCGTCTCGGCGGACGTCGAGGACCACTCCCGGGAGACCGCCGAGGACGGTCGGATCGGGAGCTGTGACCGCCAAGCCCGGATGGTTCACCAAGAAGGTGAGGAGGTCCACGACCCCGCGGCCAAGGCCGGGTTCAGGCTGTCCGGTGCAGACGGTTTGAGACGCGATCTGAAAGTCGGGCCAGACTGCCACGAAGGCGTCCGACTGACCTTCGCGCTCGAGGTTCATCGAGCCCGGGACGTCGAGGGTCTTCGACCAGCCGTCGGGCACGGTGAACCAAACCGGCGAGACCACGCTCGAGGTACTGTGGGTACCGGCGGCCAGCGGGCCCGTGCAGTTGGGCTCGGAAGGCGGGCACAGGGTCGGACCGACCGTGGCGGCCGTGTCCGTGGGCGCCGGCGTCGCCGACGGCGCGACGGTTGGGGTTGGGGTTGAGGTGGGGGGCGGCGTAGGTGCGCCGGCCATGATCAGCAGACCGACGCCGGCGACGGCGACGAGCGCTGCCGCGGCGGCGAGAAGCTTGGTGCTCACCGTGAGGTTCCTCCAGCGGAGGCGCCACGTGGAGCGCTGCGGGGCGCGGTAGACCGCGGCCACCGCGTCGTCGAAGACACGGTCAGGGACGTGGGGCGGCCCGTCGGCGAGCCAGAGGTCGAGAACGCCTTCGATGTCGGTTCGCTGGGTCATGCCGGGCGTCCTCCCACCAGCTCGGCGCGGGCGTCCGCGTCGAGGGCAGCGCGCATGGCGCGATGGGCGTTGTGAAGTCGGGAGCGCGCGGTCCCGCCGGGGATGCCGAGGAGCTCGGCGATCTCGGCCGGGGCGTAGCCCGCATAGTGGTGCAGGACGAGGATCGCTCGCTGCTCGGGCGGCAGCCGCCGGAACCCGCGTTCGAGCTGGTCCCGATCGGCGATCCCGTGCAGCACGTCGGGCGCGGCCGGCCCGTCGACCGGCAGCACCCGCAGGTTGGCGGCCCGACGGCGCTCACGCGTCGCGTGCTCGAGACACACGCGCACGAACAGCCGCTGGAGCCAGGCGTCGATCCGGTCCGGATCGCGGAGTGCCGGCAGGTCGCGCCAGGCGATCACCATCGCGTCCTGGAAGGCATCCTCGGCCCGGTCAACGTCTCGAAGGATCCGGTGGGTCAGTCCGTAGAGGTGGTCCGCGCGTGGTCGGATCAGGTCGACATACGCCTCCCGATCCCCACGCTGGGCCGACTCGACGAGGTCCCGCTCCACCGTCTCGCCTCGGTGCTGGCGCCCGGTCGGGGGCGCCGTCCGAATCTACTGGTGGTGGCCAACCTTGCGTCGTTCATTCTTCGCAAGTCCGCGTCTCGGGATCGACAGCGTTTGCGATGATTGGCCGACGCTCGTGGAGGTGAGATGGCGGCCCAGACCCGGCGACCCGATTCGCTGACGCTGCTGGCGTTCCTCGGCGTCGCGTTCTTCGGCGGCCTCAACACGATCGCCGTCAAGGTCACCGTCGCCGAGCTCGCGCCGCTCTGGAGTGCCGGCACGCGCTTCGTTGCGGCCGGCCTCATCTTCGCGGCGCTGACGCTGCTGACCGGCCGCCCGATTCCGCGAGGACGCGGGCTCGGCGGCGCGATGCTGTACGGCGCCGCGGGCTACGCGGGCGCGTTCGGGCTGCTCTATCCGGCGATTCGCGAGATCCCGGCAGGCACGGCCGGCGTAGTCATCGCCCTCGCGCCGCTGGTGACCTTCGCGCTCGCCGTCCTCCAGCGCCAGGAGCGCTTCCAGCTGATGTCGCTCGTCGGCGGGCTGATCGCGGTCGGCGGCGTGGCGATCGTATTCGTCGACCAGCTGTCGGCCTCGATCCCGCCAGGGGCACTCCTGCTCGCGCTGGCCGGCGTGCTGTTCCTCTCGGAGGCCGGGGTCATCGCGAAGTGGATCCCGCGCAGCGACCCGATCGCCACGAACGCCGTGGCGATGGTGACCGCCGGCGTCATCGGCCTCGCGGCGTCGCTCGTCCTCGGCGAGCCGCGCGCGATCCCCACGGAGCCCGCCACCTGGATCGCGATCGGGTACGTCGTCGTGCTCGGCTCGGTCGTGCTGTTCGGGCTGTACCTCTTCGGCATCGAGCGCTGGAGCGCGTCGGGGATGGCCTACTCCACGCTGCTGCTGCCGTTCGTCAGCGTGATCGCCGCGACGCTGCTGACCGGCGAGAGCTTCACGCCGGCCTTTGGACTTGGCGGGTTGGTGATGGTCGGCGGCGTTTACGTCGGCGCGTTCCTCGCCCACCGCCCGAAGCGGTCGACGGCCATCGCAGCCCCGGAGTGCGTGCCGATGGCCGATTGCGCCGCCGCCGTCCCGGCGGCGCTACGATCCGCGGAGAGCGTCCGCCGCTGACCAGCAAGGAGATCCCCGTGGCGATCGCAGCGCTGCCGACGTTCAGGACCCAGGCGTTCATCGATGGCCGATTCGTCGACGCCGCCTCGGGTGAGACCTTCGAGACCGAGAACCCGGCGACCGGCAAGGTCATCGCCCACGTTGCCGCCGGCGGGTCGGAGGACATCGATCGGGCAGTCGGAGCCGCCCGCCGGGCGTTCGACGATGGTCGCTGGTCGAAGCAGGCGCCGGCCGATCGGAAGCAGACGCTGCTCCGCCTGGCCGACCGGATCGAGGCCAACGCCGAGGAACTCGCGACGCTCGACTCGATCGAGGCGGGCAAGCCGATCTCGGACAACCGCGCCGGCGACCTGCCGGAGACGATTCGAACCTTCCGCTGGTTCGCAGAGGCGGCTGACAAGGTCTTCGACGCGGTCGCGCCGACCGGGCCCGACGCCCTCGGGCTCATCGTTCGCGAGCCGGTCGGGGTCGTCGGCGCCGTCGTGCCGTGGAACTTCCCGCTGCTGATGGCGACGTGGAAGATCGCGCCGGCGCTGGCCGCCGGCAACACGATGATCGTCAAGCCGTCGCGGCTGACGTCACTGTCGGCGATCCGCCTTGCGGAGCTCGCGGCCGAGGCCGGCGTGCCGGACGGCGTGCTGAACGTCGTTCCCGGCCCGGGCGGGACCGCCGGCCAGGCGCTGGGGCGCCACATGGACGTCGACAAGGTGACCTTCACCGGCTCGACCGAGGTCGGCCGCCAGTTCCTGAACTACGCCGCCGAGAGCAACCTCAAGGAGGTCACGCTCGAGCTCGGCGGCAAGAGCCCGCAGCTGGTCCTCGCCGACGCGCGCGACCTGGACCTCGACGTCGTCGCCGAGCGGGTGCTGTTCGCCGCGCTGATGAACCAGGGCGAGAACTGCTCATGTGGCTCGCGGCTGATCGTCGACCGGTCCGTCCAGGAGGCCCTCGTGGAGCGGCTCGTGGCCCACCTGCCCGAGTGGGTCGTCGGTGATCCGCTGCAGCCGGAGACGAAGATCGGGCCGATGATCGAGCGGTCGCACCTCGACAAGGTCATGGGCTACATCGAGCGCGGCCGGGCCGAGGGCGCGCGGGTCGTCGTCGGCGGCGAACGCACCCTGGAGGGGTCGGGTGGCCACTTCGTCGCGCCGACGATCTTCGACGATGCTTCGAACTCGATGACGATCGCCCGCGAGGAGATCTTCGGGCCGGTCCTGACAACGATCCCGTTCGAGTCGGAGGACGAGGCGATCAAGCTCGCCAACGAGACGTCCTACGGGCTGGCCGCGTCGGTCTACACGAAGGACCTGGACACCGCGTTTCGGGTCGCGCGGGCGTTGCGAGTCGGTGTCGTGGGCGTGAACAACTACTCCGAGGGAGACGTGTTCACGCCCTTCGGAGGCTTCAAGCAGTCCGGCTTCGGCGGCCGCGACAAGGGCCTCGAGGCGCTCGAGCAATACACCGAGAAGAAGACGATCTGGGTGACGCTCGGCTGAGGCGCGGCTCAGCCCGAGAGGCGGCTCAGCTCGCTCGATAGAACAGCCAGGCGTCGGCCATCCGCTGCGTCTGACCGGCCGTGAACTCCGTCAGGCACGGATCGTCCGAGTAGTCCATGTAGTTATGGATCGGGTCGAGGCCCGGCGCCGTGCAGGTGTCCCTGCCTTCGGGGCACCCGAAGGCGGGAGACTTCTCGGGCGGCGTGTCGTCGACGAAGTCGCCGGTGTTGTTGCAGCCGCCGTAGAACGTGTGCTCCAGGTTCAGCCAGTGGCCCAGTTCGTGGGTCAACGTGTCACCCTCGTCATAGCGGCCGTCGTAGGCATCGGACGCGCCGGGCACGGTCCGCCAGTCGATCACGATCCCATCGAGGTACGACTGGTTCGTGTCGGTGATGCTCGGCAGGTAGGCCCAGCCGAGGTAGGCGCCGCCGCTCGTCGAGTAGACGTTGAGCGTCTCGTCACCACCCTGCTTGAGGGCCTTCTTCATCTCGCGCTCGGCGCCGCCGGAGCGGGATGCGTACCAGCGGGCATTGTCGGTGTGGGTCGTGCCGACCAGCTCGAACGAGAAGCCGGTGTTGTCACCGCCCTCGCGTCCGGCAAAGCCAGCGTTGATGACCCGGATCTGGGCCCGGATCTGCTGATCCGACAGCTCGCCCGCGTTCCCATCGGTGATGACGTGGAACCACACCGGCACGGTCGCCGAGAAGGCAGACGGTGCCTTGTCGGTGGCGCGCGCCGGGAGGGCGGTCGGCGTCTGGCCGGTGTCCTTCTCGCGACCGGCCTTGTCCGGGCCGCTGCGAGCCATGGCCGACCAGCTGGCGCCATCCGGCACGCAGCTCAGCCAGTCGGAGCCGCCGGCGGCGGCGACGAAGGCAGGCGTGATGGTGGTCGAGGCCAACAGGGCAAGGGCGGCGGCGAGCGCCACGGGCCGGCGCAGAGTCTTCATGTGCGGCTCCTCCTGCCGGCGGCCGCTCCACGTCCTCCAGGTCGCCGGTCCTCCACCATACGCCGCTGCCCGGGGCCTGCATAGCACGCCGGTGCCGGGCCGCACCGGTGCGCTCAGGTCGGGGCCGGTGCGGGACTGGCAGTCGGTGAGGGGCTGGACGTGGCTTCGTTCGGCGAGGGGCTGGGCGAGGGCCCGCCGGACGGCGTGGGGCTGGGCGACGGGCCGGTGCCGCTCGGCGCTGGCGTCGCCGAGGGCGACGGTGACGGCGAGGCGAGCGGCGAGGCGGACGGGCTCGGCTCCGGGGTCGGCGCCGGCAGGCCGAGCAGCTCGGCGATGTTCTTCTGGATCTTGGCGACGATCTCGGGCGTCAGCCACGCGGGGTACTTCGGCGGGACGATCCGAAGCTGCTTCACGGAGGCGTTGGCCGCCTTTCCGAACAGCTCGACGAGGCTCGGCAGCGAGCTGCGCGGCAGGTCGGTCCAGGTGAAGCCCTTGGCCGCCTTGAACAGGCCCGGCGCATTCAGGATCGTGGCCGGGCCGATCTGGTCACGGATCGCGAGCAGGACGGTCTGTTGGCGGACCATCCGCGAGTAGTCCGAGTCCTGGTGCCTCGTCCGCGCGTATGCGAGCGTCAGGCGCCCGTCCAGGTGCTGCCGGCCGGCCTTGATGACGAGGTCGATGCTGCCGAGGATCGGGTCGGGGTAGTGCTCGTCGCGGACGGTCGAGGGGATGTAGATGTCGAGGCCGCCCATCGCGTCGACGACCTTGATGACGCCCCATAGGTCGGCGACGAGGACCGCGTCGATCGGCCGGCCGGTCAGCTCCGACACGACGGCCCGCACCGCACCGATACCCTCCACGGCGCCCGTGCCCGGCCAGCGATCGGGATGGCGAACCGTCGCCTCGACGTACAGCGCGTTCAGCAGGTCTCGCAGGCAGCCGCAGGCGACCGCGTCGCGGGCCTTGCCCGGCGGGAACGGGGCGTTCACGAGGTTCCGGGGCAGCCCGATCATCGCGACCTTGCCGGTCGCGACGTCGATCTCGACGAGGAGCATCACGTCCATCCGCCGGCTCCATCGGCCGCCCGACGCGTCGGAGCCGAGCAGGAGGAGATCGAACCGGCCGTCGTCACCCCACGGGATCGCACCCGGCCGATCCCACGGGACCGCGACGTTCAGCCCCGGCAGCGTGCCGAGCCCGGCGACGAACGTGCCACGCGGGCCCTTCGTCGGCGGCGGCGTGATCGTCACCGACGGATCCGGCGAGTATGGATCGTTGCGGAGGTTGGCCCACCACGGCGGCGAGGGGTCGGTCTCGACCGGCTCGTCGGCCCACGGATCGTCGGTCGCCTCGGGGCCGCTGGCGAAGGTCGAGTCGAGGAAGTCGCTCGTCGCGGCGATCGTCGAGCCGAGCCACAGGTGCGGGACCAGGACGAGGACCAGCATCGCCGGCCCGAGGACGCCAGCGGCGAGCCGCGGCTCCTTCGTCCCGCGCGTCACGTCGAGGGCCGCGGCGATCCGCCACACGGCGAGCGCGGCGTTCAGCACGCCGAGCGCCGGCAGCACGCCGGGGGTCACGACGAAGGCCAGGACCGCGATGTAGCCACCGCTCAGGTACAGCGCGCCGAAGAGCACGGCCAGGGCAACGAGTGGGAGGACGAACAGGGCCGCAGCCCGACGCCGGCCAAGGAGCGCATGGCCGGCGCCCGGCACGACCAGGCCCGCGAGGCCTGCCAGGGCGGTGCGCACGGGGCCATCTTGGGGGTACCGAACCGCTCGTCAATGGTCCGAAGGTCCCATCACTCCACCAGACCGCACCTCGGCGCACCATACGGGGACATGGACAGCCGCGACCGCCACGCATGAACACCACGCGCCGGGCCGCGCTCGACGCGGTCGTGGTCGGCGCCGGACCGAACGGGCTGGCGGCGGCGATCGAGCTGGCCCGGGCCGGGCTCGAGGTGCGGGTCCTGGAGCAGGCCGCCGAGCCGGGCGGCGGCGCACGCTCGGCCGAGCTCACGCTGCCGGGCTTCGTCCACGACGTGTGCAGCGCGATCCATCCCTTCGGGCGGACGTCACCGTTCTTCGCCGGCACCGATCTCGCCCGCCACGGCCTGCGCTGGATCGAGCCGCCGATCGCGGCCGCGCATCCGCTCGACGGCGGCCGGGCCGTGCTCGTGACCCGCGACGTCGAGGCGACGGCGCGCCAGCTCGGCCGCGACCGGGAGGCCTACCTGGGGCTCATCGGTCCGCTCGTTCGACGCTTCGGGTCGCTCATCCCCGACATCCTCGCGCCGTTCCACGTGCCGCGCTCGCCGCGGCGCGCGATTCGCCTCGCCTGGTTCGGCCTCCACGCCCTCCAACCGGCGACGTGGCTGGCCCGCCGGTTCGAGGACGAGGCGGCCCGGGCGATGCTCGCCGGCTTCGCGGCGCACTCGGTGCTGCCGCTGTCCGAGTCGATCAGCGGCGCCGGGGCGCTGGTCCTGCTCGGCAGCGCCCACCACGACGGCTGGCCGTTCCCGGCCGGCGGCGCCGGCCGGATCGCCGATGCCCTGGTGGCCGAGCTCGCCGCGCACGGCGGCACGATCGAGACCGAGCGAAGCGTGGAGGCCCTGGACGACCTGCCGCGGAGCCGCGTCGCCGTGTTCGATACCGCCCCGCGGGCGCTCGTCGAAGTCGCCGGCGGGCGCCTCCCGGCCCGCTACCGCAGGGCGCTGCGCCGGTTCCGTTACGGGCCGTCCGTCTTCAAGCTCGACCTCGCGCTCGACGGCCCGATCCCGTGGCAGGCCGTTGGCGTCGACCAGGCGGCAACCGTCCACCTCGGCGGGACGTTCGAGGAGATCGCCGCCTCCGAGGCTGACGCGGCCGCCGGCCGCATCAGCTCGCGGCCGTTCGTGCTGCTCGCCCAGCAGAGCCGCTTCGACCGCTCGCGCGCCCCGGGTGACGGCGAGGCGGTGTGGGCCTACTGCCACGTTCCCCACGGCTCGACGGCCGATATGACCGAGGCGATCCTCGGCCAGATCGAGCGCTTCGCGCCGGGCGTCCGCGACCGGGTCCTGGCGGTCTCGAAGATCGACGCCGCGGCCCTCGAGGCCTACAACCCGAACAACGTCGGCGGCGACATGACCGGCGGCCGGATGGGCCTCGGCCAGCTGTTCACGAGGCCGGCGGTGCGGCTCGATCCCTACGCGACGCCCGACCCGCGACTGTTCCTGTGCTCGTCGTCGACGCCGCCGGGCGGCGGGATTCACGGCATGTGCGGGCGACACGCGGCACACTCTGTCCTGCGGCGTCTGGACGGCACGACCCGGGCCGGCCACGCCGAACACGAACGTGGGGACCGAGACGACTGATGAGCAACCTGAAGGACCTCGCCGACCTGCCGATGCTCGAGATCTGGGGCGAGCGTGTTCGGGCGCGGCGGCTCGATGGCGAGCGGATCTCGCTCGCGGTCGTCGAGCTGGCGCCGAACGCCGTGGTGCCCGAGCATCGCCATCCGGCCGAGCAGCTGGGGCTGTGCATCAGCGGCTCGATCCACTTCACCCTGGACGGCGAGACCCGCGATCTCGGGCCCGGCGCCACGTGGCGGATCACGTCGGAGCGACCGCACGAGGTCGTCGCCGGGCCGGACGGCGCGGTCCTGCTCGACGTCTTCACGCCGGTCCGCGCCGACTGGGACACGCTGCCGCTCGTCGATCCCGCGCCGCCGCCGCTGTGGCCTGCCGGGTGAGCCTGTTCAAGCTGCGCCGCCAGCTGCCCGAGGTCGACGCGCCGACCGTCGTCGTCGCGCTCGATGGCTGGGTCGATGCGGGCAGCGCCGCGACGGCCGCGGCGGAGGTCCTGGCTCGCGGCAGCCGCGTCGTGGCGACGTTCGATGCCGACGCGGTCTTCGACTACCGAGCCCGGCGGCCGACCCTCGAGATCCTCGACGGGCGGCCGAAGTCGCTCGAGTGGCCGGAGCTGACGTTGCGAGCCACGCGGGCCGCCGACCGCGACCTGCTGGTCCTGACCGGCCCGGAGCCCGACTATCGGTGGCACGAGCTGTCGACCGACATGGTCGAGCTGGCGCGCCGCTTCGGCGTCGCCGAGTGGGTCAGCCTCGGCGCGATCCCGGCCGCCGTGCCGCACACCCGCCCCGTGCCGATCCTCGGCACGACGTCCCGCGGCGGGCAGCTTCGGGGCGATGTGAAGGCCGGCCCGGAGGGCATGCTGCGCGTGCCCTCGGCAGCGATCTCGGTCTTCGACATCGCGGTCTCGAAGGCCGGCATCCCGGCGGTCGGCTATTTCGCCCAGATCCCGCACTACGTCTCGGGCACCTATCCGCAGGCCTCGATCGACCTCCTGTATGCGCTGGGCCGGCACCTCGGCATCGAGCTCGACACCGGCCGGCTGGACGAGGAGGCTCGACTGATGCGCGTCCGCCTGGACGCGGCCGCGGCCCGCGAGGAGACGACCCGGGCCTACGTCGAGCGCCTCGAAACGCTGGTCGACGAGTCGAAGCTGCCGTCCGGCGACGAGCTGATCAGCGAGATCGAGCGATTCCTGCGCGAGGGCGGTCAGCAGGGCGGATCGGGGCGACCGAATTGAACGGCGGCAGCGGACCCGCCAACGGATCCGCCGGGGCGCGGTCGATCCTCGTCCTCGGAAGGGACACGTGCGAGGACACGTCGCGGGCGCGGGCTCACCTGACCGCCCGCGGCATCCCGTTCAGCTACCGCAACCACGAGCTCGATCCCGGCGCCGACGCCCTCATCCGGGCCCACAACGGCGGCCGGCTGGTGACACCGACGATCCTGCTCGGCGACCCGGTGCGGCCGTCGCGTGTCCTCGTCGAGCCCTCCAACGACGAGCTCGACGCCGCGATCGATCTGCCGTCCGCGTAGCCAGATCCGACGCGGTCCGGTCAGCCGCCGGGCGTGTCGCCCCGCAGGTGGTACAGCGCCTGGATCGCCGCGATCTTCGGCGCGAACTCGTTGCGCAGCTCGTTCACGTCGTCCCGCTCGACGTCCAGCTCGTGCGCGATCTGCTGGAGCGTGTGCGACTCCTCGGCGCTGATCGTGCCGTCGGCCGCGCCGACGACGTAGCAGCAGCGCAGCAGCGCCAGCCGCTCCTCGGCCGTCGACAGCTCCCGGAACTGGCGCGTCACCAGGTAGTCCTCGGTGGCGCCATAGAGCAGCGACTGCTGGTTGGCCATCTTCGCGACGAGGACCGCCTGTGGCTCGGGCAGCGCGCCGTGCTCCTCGACGAGCCGCTCGATCTCGGCCGACTCGACGTCGCTGATGTGCAGGTCGGCCGCCGCCGCCCGAGTGAGGATGTAGGCAAAGGCGGCCAGGAAACGAGCCCGATCGCGCGGCAGCGCCTCGAGCTCGGAGATGATCCGGCGGACGGTCTGCGTGTCGGCCTCAGACGAGCCGGCGGTGCCAGCCCCGGCGGCCCCGACCGCGGCGTCCGCACCGCCGGTGCCGGTGAGAAATCGCCTCAACATCATGGTCAAAGTATGACGAAGTGACCTTTGGCCCACCCCGGAGCGCTGATTCGGCCTGCTATGATGGCCGAAAGCAGCTGCTATTCCTTGCTGCAAGGATTTGCGAACAGGGGCGAGAGCCCCTGCGGAGGGCATGCGTCGCGATCGCCGCGGGTCGGCGGGATCTGGCGGCGCTGAGCCCGTGGAGGGCGTGATGACGTCACCGGTGTTGGAAGCCCCTGCCGAGACGAAGACGATGCGCGTGGCCGTCATGGCCGGCGTCCGCGACATCTCGCTCCAGGACATCGCCGTGCCGGAGCCCGGCCCCGGCCAGGTCCTCGTCCGGGTCCGGGCGACCGCGATCTGCACCTGGGAGCAGCGCTCCTATTCCGGCGCCCAGGCCAACAAGTTCCCGTTCGTCGGCGGCCACGAGATCGCCGGTGAAGTCGCGGCCATCGGCCCGGGCACGAACACCGATCTCCAGGTCGGCGAGCGGGTCGCGGTCGGCTCGGCCGCCTGCGGCCGCTGCCACTGGTGCCTGACCGGCCAGGACCGGAACTGCAAGCAGCATTACGGCTACGCCCAGAAATACGGCGAGGCGTGGGGTCCCGGCGGCTTCGCGGAGTACCGCATCCAGGTGGCCGACGGCGTGTACCGCATCGGCGACGCACCGTTCGAGGTTGGTGCCTTGTCCGAGCCGCTGTCGTGCGCGATGCACGCGAGCCGGCTGCTCAACCTGCGTCCTGCCGAGGACGTCGTCGTCATCGGCGCCGGCGTCATGGGCCTGATGAACGTCGTCGCCGCTCGCCAGTACGGCGCCCGCGTGATCGTCAGCGAGGTCGACCCGAATCGCCTGGCGATGGCCAAGCGGATGGGCGCCACCGAGCTGATCGACGCCAGCAAGGTCGACCCGGTCGAGCGTGTCAAGGAGCTGACCGAGGGCCGCGGCGCCGAGGCGGTCATCGCCGCCATCGGGCACGAGAAGGCCAACGAGCAGGGCTGGGCGATGCTCAGCGACCGTGGCCGCTTCGTGCTGTTCGCGGCGGCGCACCCCGAGCCGGCCTTCACGATCTCGCCCAACGAAGCCCACAACCGCGAGACCGGGGCGTTCGGCGTGATCTCGGGCGAGAAGGGGGACTTCTACGCGGCCACGCGGCTGATCCGCTACGGCCTCGTCGACCTCTCGCCGCTCATCGACATCCGGTACCCCCTCCAGGAGATCGCGGCCGCCCTCGAGCACGCGATCAAGCCCGGCACGTACCGGGTCATCGTCGAGCTGTAGCCCACCAGCCAGTCAAGGAGACCGCACATCATGAAGCGCCGCATGCATCGCCTCCTCAAGGAGGACGGCCGAATCCTCATCGTGGCCATGGACCACACCGCGTTCATGGACGCGCCCGTCGAGGGTCTCGCCCGCTACGGCGACACCTGCCGGGCCGTCGTGCCCGCGGGCGCCGACGCGTTCCTGTCACCGATCGGCTCGATCATCGCCTTCGCCGACGCGATCGGCCCGGCCGCCGCGATCGCCTCGTTCGACACGAGCCCGCCGTACCTCGAGGTCGCCATCGAGCGCGCCCTGTCGGTCGGCGCCGACGCGGTGAAGTCGATGCTCTACCCGTTCACCGGCGACGAGTCGATCAAGCAGGCCGCGCGCCTCGCGGCCGACGCCTTCAGGGTCGGCCTGCCGTACATCGCCGAGTCGGTGCCCGGCGGCTTCGCCGCGGCCGACATGCACACGCCCGACAAGATCGCCGCGGGAGCGCGGATCTCCGCGGAGACCGGGGCCGACATGATCAAGACCTTCTATACCGGCGATCCGGAGTCGATGCGAGCCGTCGTCGAGTACGCGATGGTCCCGGTCGTCATCCTCGGCGGCGCCAAGAAGGGCTCCGTCCGCGAGCTCTACCAGGACGTCTACGACGCCGTGAACCTGGCCGGCTGCGCCGGCGTCGCGATCGGCAACAACATCTGGCGCGATCCCGATCCCGCCGGCATCACCCGCGGCCTGGCCGCGATCATCCATGGCGGCGCCTCGGTCGACGAGGCGCTCGAAACCGCCGGACAGCTCGTCGCGAGCTGAGCCCGGTCGGAGGAGGCCGACGGAGCCGACCCGTCCACCAGCGGGCCGGCTCCTCTGCCTTCTCCAGCTCCGGACGGGAGGACCCGATGCAGACCGACGCCCCAACGACCACAACCCCCACCACCGACTGGTCGACCGATCCCCGCTGGTCGCTCGTCAGCCCTGATCCCTACCCGCTCCTCATCGGCGGTCGGCTCCTTGCCGCGGCCGACGGCGCGGTCTTCCCGGCAATCTCGCCGCGCGACAACGAGCCGGTCGCCAAGATCTCGCAGGCCGGCGCGACCGACGTGGCCGCGGCCGTCTCGGCCGCCCGCGAGGCCTTCGACAGCGGGCCGTGGGGCCGAACGACGGCCAAGGACCGCCAGGCGTTCCTGCTGCGGATCGCCGACCTGATCGAGGCCCACGCCGACGAGCTGGCGTTCCTCGAGACGATCGATGCCGGCAAGCCGATCTCGGCCGTCCACTACTCGGACCTCTCGATCAGCCTCGATTCGCTGCGCTATTTCGGCGGCCGGGCCCGCACCACGCGGGGCGGCGTGGCCGAGATGCCGGATACCGCGGTCGTCCACCACGAGCTCATCGAGCCGCTCGGCGTCGTGGCCGAGATCCTGCCCTGGAACGGGCCGCTGTGGACGGGGGTCCAGCGGCTGGCCGCGATTCTCGCCGCCGGCAACGCGGCGATCGTCAAGCCGGCCCAGATGGCCTCGCTGACCTTCATGCGCGTCGCCCAGCTGCTGCTCGAGGCGGACCTGCCGCCTGGCGCGGTCAACGTCCTCGCCGGTCCCGGCGGGATCGTCGGCGAGGCCCTCGTCGCCGATCCGCGGGTCGACATGATCTCGCTGACCGGCGGCATCGAGACCGGCTCCCGGATCCTCGAGGGCGCCGCGTCGCAGGTGAAGCGCATCTCGCTCGAGCTGGGCGGCAAGAACCCCAACCTCGTCTTCGCCGACGCCGATCTCGACACG
>QKHE01000102.1 GCA_003250155.1 Chloroflexota bacterium
GGCACGGCGTTCGTCGGCTTCGCGCTCCTGGTCGCGATCATCGCGGCGACGAAGTATCGGGCCGGCGAGCGCTGGGCGTGGAATGTCCTGTGGCTCTTCCCGGCCGTTCTTCTGGTCACCTCGGCGCTCATGGTCACGCACGACCAGGCCTACGTCGCGGTCTACTACATCGTCGCCGCCGTGATCGCGGTCATCGGCCTGGTCCTGCCGGCGCGACGATTCCTCGCCTGACGATCCCTCGCCTGACCCTCGAGCTCAGGCCGGCGCCGCCGCGGCCCGGCGCGGCCGGCGGAGGCCGATGGTCGCGTTGATGCCGCCGACGCCCACGATGACGACCCCGGCCAGGTAGAGGGCGTAGCCGCCGAACGTCGCGGGCCCGTCGCGAACGATCGGGTCCAGCTGACCCGCAACGATGATCGCCGTGTCGAGGCCGATCACGACGATGATGGCGGCGAGGACGCCGGCCGTGGCTCGACCACGACGGTCCGATCCTTCGTCGCTCGCGAGCGCGCCGAGGCCAGCCAGGATCACGCCGACGATCACGACGCCGACTGCGTCGACCGTGCGGATCGCGAAGCCCTGGCCCTGCGCCACGAGCACGGCCCAGCCAACGATGACGACCAGGCCGCCGAGCCGGGCGACGTGGTACCGCGGGGTCTCGCGCAGGCCCGCCAGCCACGACGGCCCTCCGCCTCCCCGACGGCGGGCGAGCAGCCCGACAAGGAGGACGATGGCCGACGCTGCCGCGACAACCCGGCCGAGCCGCCCCACGAGCCCACCCACCGTCGCGTCGTCGATGCCGCGACCGAGCTCGACCAGGTCGAGCAACGCGACCGCGACCACGCCGAGTGCGATCCCGATCGAGACGTCCCGCCAGCGGGCAAGCGCCGGTCGGCCCGGCCCGATCATCGCGGCCGCCGCCGCGCCGGCCGCCGCGCCAGCCAGGAGGACGGGCCACGCCCCCGGGGCACCGTTGACGTTCTGCGTGCCGGCGGCGGCCTGCAGCAGGCTCCCAATGCCGGTGCCGACGGCGCCGATGATCACCAGCCAGGCTGGCAGCCCGAATCGTCCGGCCAGCGCCCGCGCCCGCGCGGCAGCGCTCACGGCGCGGCCACGTCGAGGTCGATCGTCCGGCTCTCCAAGCCGTTGGTGAACCGCAGCTGCAGGGTCGACGTCGAGGCGTCGATGAGGAAGACCGCCTGGAGCTCGATCGACTCGCCCTCCTGGACGTTGGCCTGGCCCCCGTAGCGCAGCACCTCGAGGGTGGTTCCGTCGGCCACGAGCGACACCAGGTCGGTCGTGATCGACCCGTGCCCGTATTGGGAGCCCTGAACCGTTGCCCGCAGCGTCAGCGTCACGAAGCGCTCGTCGGCGTCGGCCCGGACGCCGGTCTTCGGGCAGCATAGGCCGGCCGGCCGGTCGAGGGCGACCCGACCGTCGATGAGTGTCCAACTGACAGGCCCGACGTGGACGTTCGATTCCCGCGCCGTGACCGACTGCACACCGTCGCCCGCCGGCGGGGCGGTCAGCTCGAGGACGGCGGGCGCGTCGGGCGGCTCCCCGATGAGCAGGGCCGCCCCGTCGAACTCGTCCACCGTGCGGACCGGGAAGACGAGCTGGTCCTCCAGGTCCGTCGCGCCGCCCGCGAGGCGGGAGAAGTCGTAGGTTCCGACCGGGTGGACGGTCTCGAGGACGGCGCCGCTGTAGGTTCGAAGGCGGAACGCCTCGGTGCCGAACACGTAGTCGATCCGGCTCTCACCGGCGTTCGTCGCGCGGACGTCGAGGACGCCGTACAGCTGCGGCCCGGGCTTCGGCTCGCCGAAGATGGTGTAGGGGTGCATGTTGGTCACGAGACCGCCGACCACCGTGAACACGGCCTGCCCGAACGCCGCGCTCCGCGGCAGGGTCCCGGGCTCGAAGGCGACCTCGATCGGCTCCAGCGCCCCGGGCGACGGTGTTGACGCCGCCGGCCGCGCCGTCTCGACCGCCGCGCGGCGCGGCGCGCAGCCAGCCACCGCGGCGATCACGCAGGTCAGCATCCAGAAGAGGACGACCCTCTGGCGCACCCGATGCTCCCTTCCCCTTCGGAAGGGGGAATAATACGATCGGCCACGATGCCCGAGCGCGGGTCGGAGGGACAAGTGGAGGAAAGGGTTACGCGGCCGCATGCCGCGATCCTCGCGATGGGCACGGCGCTGAGCCTGGTGCTGGCCGCGTGCGGGGCGCCCGGCCTGTACGTCCCGGGAGCGCCTGGTGCGGCGGCGGAATCGGCCGGCCCCGGAGCGTCCACAGGCAGCGGCGCGAATGGTCCGGCGACAGCGTGGGGTCGCGCGATTGCCGGGATCCACCGCGACGGCACGGTCCCGCTCGAGACCGCGCTCGCCGCGTTCAGCGTCGTGTTCGGACCGCTGCCGGGCGTCGAGCCACCGACCGGCGACCCGGCCGTCGCCGTCTCCGCGAGCGGCCCGACCCGCTGGATCCTCAACCATTGGGACGAGCTCACGCCCGACCAGCAGGCGGCCGTCCATCGCTATCTCGCCGTCGACGGCCCGATTTCGATCCAGACCGACCCGGTCGCGGCGCTGAATCCCCTGACGGCGGCCGTGCTCGATCAGGTCGGCTTCCAGGCGATGGCGGACAAGATGGTCGAGA
The DNA here is from genome assembly GCA_003250155.1 of Chloroflexota bacterium. Classification (GTDB taxonomy): domain Bacteria; phylum Chloroflexota; class Limnocylindria; order Limnocylindrales; family CSP1-4; genus UBA5189. The sequence continues at coordinate 2,653 of QKHE01000102.1, forward strand.
AGCTCGCTGGGATGCTCAATCGCCCGCTCGATATCCCTGTCGACGCCGTCCTGCGCGACCTGGTCGCGACCGGCAAGGACAAGGTCATCTATGCGAACACCGTCCCGCTCGACGATGCCGGCAAGGAGGGGGTCAAGTCGACGCCGAAGATGGCCCGCTGCCAGGTCCAGATCGGGAAGGCCACGCAGGCGTTCACGGACATCGTCGATCAGGAGGCCGTCGTGGCCCACGAGGTCTTCCACTGCTTCCAGTACGCGCTGCCCAAGAAGCTCGGTGACGTTCTGGAGATGCCGAGTTGGCTGAACGAGGGTGCCGCTGCCTGGGTGGGGGAGGAGATCGCGGGCGGCGGCTCCAAGCCCGGGAACTACTACTGGCTGGGCTGGATGTCGTCACCGACGATCGGCCTGTTCACGCGCGAATACTCGGCAATCGGCTTCTTCGCCAACCTCAAGTTGGCCGGCGTCGACGTCTGGGGCCGGCTCGACAAGATGGAGCTCGCGGCGGTCGGCAAGAGCGCCGACGCCTATCTCGTCGCGGTCGAAGGCGAATCGGGAGAGGCCGCGGTCGACGCGTGGGGCCCGAGCTACGTCAACGACGAGCGGGTGGGCGGCCAGTGGCTCATGGACGGCCCCGGAAAGCCCGTCGGCGCGGTGTCGTACTTCGAGCGCGCGACGCTCTCGGAATCCGACCAGTACCCAATCGTCGAAGATCCGCAGGCGGCGTACGCCCTGCGCCTCAAGCTCGACACGGACGTCTTCGTGATCCAGCCCTTCATCTCGTCCACCCTGGGGCTCATGTACGACCCCTCGAACGGGACCCAGAAGCTCGCTGAGGTCGTCGGCAACCCGTTCTGCCTCAAGCCCGGGGGATGCACCTGCCCCGACGGCTCGTTCGGCGAGGAGCACCAGTTCGGGAAGCTGACGGCAGGCGACGAGATCTTCCTCGGCTTCACCGGTCATACCGACGGGATCAACGTCGATCTCCGGACATTCCCGCTCGACGAGGCCTGCGAGTACGCACCCGAGGACTGGCAGCCGCCGGAGGACTGCCACTGCCCGCCCGGCCCGCTCGGCCTCGCGGAGCCACGGTTCGCGGCCTGGACCTGACGTCGACCGCGGCCCGGCGCGCCGGCCGCCGCGGGAACTCCGATTTCAGCCCGGCTCGAGGATCTCCCAGCCACGTCCCTCGGCGACACGTCGCAACGCGGCGTCCGGGGCGACCGCGACCGGCCGCCGGGCGAGCTCGAGAAACGGGATGTCGGCGCTCGTGTCGCCGAACGCTGCGACGACCTCGCCGCCGGCGGCCAGGGTCCTGACCGCGGCGGCCTTCTCGGCGCCGCTCTGGACCGGTTTGGCGAGCCCGCCGGTCGCCACCCCGTCTCGGAGCTCGAGCGGCGTGCCCAGCGCGACGTCGGCGCCGACGCGCCGCGCGAACGCCCGGCCGATCGGCTCGTACGCCCCGGTCGCGAGGATCACCTCGGTTCGCGGATCGGCGGCGCGTGCGTCGCGGACGGCCGCCGCCAGGGCCTTGACCGCGGCCTCGCGGCGCGACGGCCAGAGGAGCGAATCGACGATCCACTCGCCCATGGCGTCGAGCTGGTCCGCCGGCACCCCGCGCAGCAGCCGCGCCTGATCCTGCTGCCAGCGCGCGCGGAACCGTTCGCGGTCGCGCAGGCCGAGCCGGACGACCGCGACCATCGGCAGCCGGACCGTCACGAACCGCCGCGCGGCCGCCGACGGATGATTGGCCAGGATCCAGGCGTGCACCCCGCGCCATGTCTCGGCCGTCGAGAGGGTGCCGTCCATATCGCTGACGATGATCGGCCGGGTCATGGCCGGGAGCATGTCGCGACGTCGGCCTCTCGCACCTCGGTCAGTGGAGATGCCGGTCGTCGAGGTCGGTCATGCCTTCCAGGGTGTAGACCTGCTTGCTGCCGAAGCCCTTGATCTCGATCGCCCCGCGCTCGGAGACGATGACGTCATCGCGGATGCGCTCGTAGAGATCCTGGGGCATTGTGATCTCCATCGGCCCGGACAACGCCTCCATTCGCGCCGCGAGACCGACACCCGGTCCGAAGATGTCATAGACGTACTTCTGGACGCCGATGATGGAGCCCACCACCGGGCCGGCGTTGATCCCGACGCGGCAGATCCACTGGGTCGTCTGCGCGGCATTCCGTCGTTCCAGGTAGCGGACGATCCGGAGTGCGATCCGGGCGATGTTGCGCGCGTCATCCGCGCCCGGCTCCGGGACGCCGCAGACGGCCATGTACGCGTCACCGATCGTCTTGAGGCGCTCGCCACCGAACTGCTCGACGATACGGTCGAACGACGTGAAGATGTCGTTCAGCTCTGCGACGAGGGCCGGTGGGTCGGAAGCGATGTCCATCTCCGTCGAGGACACGAAGTCGAGCATCAGGACGGCGGCGCTGTCGAAGCGCTGCGGCGCCGTGACCCCGAACTCCTTCCACTCCTCGTAGATCGTGCGCGGCATGATGTTCAACAGCAGCTTCTCGACCCGCTCCTTCTCCTTCCGCAGGTCGCGGTTCTGGCGCTCGACCATCTTCGAGTACGACTCGACCATGTACTCGAGCTCTTTGAGCTTGGTGATGTTCTGGCACTCCACGACGAGCAGGTCGGCGTCGTCACCGCTGTGGCGCTTGATGTCGATATCGAGCGTGATCTGGCGGCGATTGACCTTCAGCTGGAGCTCAGTGCGGTAGCCCTGGTCGGCGTCCAGGCGCGCACGCATCCGATCCACGTCGAGACCTTCGAGCAGCGCGTCCAACCTCGCGACGGGTTCCCGGCTGTCCGGGAACCACTCCGCGAATCGGGGGTTGGAGAACCGGATCGCGAGGCTCTCCGGATCGGCCAGGGCGAAGCCCACGCCGGCGGACTCCAGGAGGAGTCGGTTGAAGCGATCGAGGTCCATCAGGCCGGAACGGGCTCATCCTTGGAGTCGGAGGCGGAGATGACCCACGGCGCCCGCACCTGAAGCTCGTGGACGATGCCCGAGATGTCGGCCGGCGCGACCTCGAAGTCGGCGAGCGTCTCGCGCATCGTCTCGACCATCACGTCGAAGTCGGCCCGGTTGATCTTCAGCCGCGCATGGACGTGGGCCAGGTGATCGTTCGTGTAGCTTGCCGGGCCGCCCATCAGGAACGCCACGAACTTCGTCTGATGATCGATCAGGCGTCGCATGTCGATGTCCTCGAAGTACGGTGCCAGGTCGTCCGAGTCGAGGACCTTGTCGTAGAACGCCATCACCAGGCGGCTCAGAAAGGGGAAGCCGCCATAGCGCTCGAGGGCGCTGCGGGCCATGGGCATCTCCATCCAGCGTGGACCCCCATTATCCAACGGCGGCCCGCATCACTTCTCGGCGAGCCAGATTCTCGAGTCGGCGGCGGAGGTGCTAAGTACGCCATACTTGACATTAAGTAAGATTTAGTTTACTTTACGGCCATCGCAAAGGAGGCCGCAGATGGCCGTGATCTTCTGGATCGTCCTTGCCCTCGGGCTTGTCGCCGTGGTCATCGGCGCCGCGGCCTATCGGACCCGAGCCGTCCTTCCGCCGATCGAGCTCGCTCCGGGCGAGGAGCTTCCGACGACGGCACTGCAGCGTCTGGCGGGCTGGGCGCTCGTCCTGGGCGTCGCCTTGACGACGACGGCCGCGGTCATCGTGGTGCAGGCCGGGCCGACGACGTACGCGGACGATGACGCGACCCGGCTGGCCGTCACCGCCTTCGCGCTCGGCGCCCTCGTCGCGCTGGTCGCCCCGACGATGCTGGCCGGGATGTGGGCGGCACGCGGCGATCGGCGGGTGGACGAGCGTGATCGCGCGATCCTCGCTCGGGCGCCGGCGGGACAGTCCGCCGCGATCCTGATCGTGCTCGCGATCTGGACCATCGCCCTGCAGGAAGGCTACCGGGGAGCGGCCGGCATCCCGGGCGAGTATCTCATCCTGATCTTCTGGTCGTGCCTGCTCGTGAGCATGGTCGTCTCGAACGCAGGCATCCTGATCGGCTACCGGCGCGGGTGACCGAGACCGTGCCCAAGGCCGCGATCGCCAACCGCATCCGGCAGCTGCGGTTCGAGGCCGGCGAGATGACCCAGCAGCAGCTGGCCGAGGAGGTGGGCTGCACGCGCCAGACGATCATCATGCTGGAGCAGGGACGCTACGTCCCGTCGCTCGCGCTCGCCTTCCGGATTGCACGGGCCTTCGGCCGGACGATCGAGGAAGTGTTCGAGCTGGGCGAGCCGCCGGGTGACGCCCGACCGCGCTAGGACAGGACGTTCGCTCGCGGCTTGCCGTTCGAAGCGCCGGCATACGAGTGATCGAGCCGGCGCCGGATGAGGATCAGGGCGAAGACGTTGACCACGATCAGCGCCAGGACGATGACCATCGCAGCGCGCCGGCGCAGCGCGTCATCGAGCTTCTCCTCGGCGATCGCCTGGGCAGCGCCGGCCTTGGACTCGGCCTCGTCGGCCAGCGCGGCGACGTCGGTCAGCTTCGTCGTGTGAACCGCGGCGCGCGCCCGGATCAGGCTCGTCTTCGCGCCGGCGAGCTCGACGTCCGCGTCGGACACGATCATGCCGACGCCGGCCGCCTCGCGGATCTTCGCCTCCGCCGCGTCGTAGGCACCCGCCGCCGTGGCCAGCGCGTCGTGGATGCCCTCCGCCTGGGCGTAGAGCAACGAATCCGGGTGGTGGCAGGTGTCGCAGCGGCGGTCGTCGTCGTTCGTGAACCGGTCGGCCGACAGGACGAGGCTGCGGTCCACCGGGTTGTGGCAGGTCGTGCAGTCGATGCTCGGCGGCTTCGGGTGGAAGAAGCGTGATTCGTCCGGCTGGACGACGTCGTGGTTGCCGTGGCAGGTCCAGCACTTCGGCCCGATCTCGAGCTCGGCGTGGCGGCTCTGCTCGTAGAGCGCCTGGGTCGCGGTGTGGCAGCGGCCGCAGACGCCGACGACCTCGGCGCTCGACGGCGGCTTGGCATCATGCGAGCCGTGGCACGAGACGCATGTCGGCGCCCGAAGGTCCGACTCGTCCAGGAGCAGCTTCCCGTGCACGCTTTCCGAGTAGATGGCCAGCTGATTGGTCGGGATGCCGTACGGCTCCATGTACGCGGTGTCCGAGTGGCACGACGCGCACAGGCTCGGGACGTTGAGCGGGTAGACCCTCGCGGTCGGGTCCGATGCCTTCTTGATGTCGTGGCTGCCGTGACAGTCGATGCAGATCGCGACCCGCGCGTCACCGGCCCCGAAGAGCTGCTCGCCATGCACGCTCGCCCGGTACTTGGCGTACTGGTCGGTCGGGATCTGGTACTGCCGCATTCGCGTGACATCCGAGTGGCAATCGCCGCACGTGGCGACGGATTCCGTCCGGCCGGGGGTGCCTCGGAACCCGGCCGCCACCGACATCGAGACCGTCACCTGGTCAGAGGTCGGGTCGCCACCGTGGCAGTCGGCGCAGTTGATGCCGGCCTGCGCGTGGACGCTCGCCCCCCAGGCTTCCGTGATCTCGTGCTGGACGTTGTCGATGGCCGAGTGGCAGGTCCGGCAGGTGTTCGTGTCGCCGGTCGCGCCGGACGCCGTCGGGCCGACCGGCGCCGAAGCGGTCGGGCTGGGGCTCGAGCCGCCGTCCTGGGCGACGGCCCCGCCGACGCCGACGGCCGCCAGCGCGACCAGGCCGCCGACGACCACCGCGAGGCGCAGGAGTTGCAGGCGTCCGGTACCGAGCCGCCGCCGACGCGAGGTCATCAACTCTGCGCTCCCCAGACGGTCAACGCGACGAGGCCGATGACCGCCAGCACGGCCGCCGACAGGGCGAGCGGGCGGCGTCGCTTGGCGACCGCCGGGTTCCGGTCGAGGAAGGGCAGGAGAAGCAGGATCGCGACGGCGATCATCGGGGCGACGATGCCGATCGTCCGCGGCACGATCTTGAGCAGCTGGTAGACGGACAGGAAGTACCACTCCGGCTTGACGTGCTGCGGCGTGATCAGCGGATCGGCCTCGTCCTCGAGGCCCGCCGGGAGCACCGAGGCGAGGACGACGAGCGCCGCCAGCACGACGAACCAGGCGATGAGCTCATCGAGGATGTAGTGCGGGAAGAACGGCTTCAGCGGCTCATCGACCGGCTGGGCCGGGCCGCCCCGCCGCACGGGCCGCGGCTCCGGGTGCCTGGGGCTGGCAAGGCCGAGCTGATGGACGATCGTCAGGTGGACGACCACGAGACCGGCGAGCAGCAGCGGCAGAACGAGGACGTGCATCCCGAAGAAACGGTTGAGCGTCGCGTCGCTGACGTCCGCCCCACCGCGCAGGAGGTTCAGCAGCGCATCGCCGATGAGGGGCACCCCGCCGGCGATCTCGGTGCCGACGGTCGTGGCCCAGTAGGCCTTCTGGTCCCACGGCAGGAGGTAGCCGGTGAAGCCGAAGAGGATCGTGACCGCGAACAGCAGGACGCCGAACATCCAGGTCAGCTCGCGCGGGTACTTGTACGCGGCCTGGACGAAGATCCGGCCCATGTGGAGGCCGACCGACGCGATCATGAGCGTCGCGCCCCAGTGGTGGACGCTCCGGATCAGCCAGCCGAAGTCGACGACGCTGGTGATGTACTTGACGCTCTCGTAGGCCGCGTCGGCGGTCGGCTTGTAGTACAGCGCCAGCAGCGTGCCCGAGATCAGCTGCACGCCGAACAGGAAGAGGGAGATCCCGCCGAGGTAGTAGGTCTGGGCCGAGACCGGGATCCGGACGTGCAGCAGCGCGGCCAGGAGGCCCGAGATCCGGAGGCGCTCCTCGAACCATCCGGCGACGCCGCCGCGGACCGTCTCCGCCGGCGCGTTCACGCTCACCCTCCGCTCGGCACGAGGACGATCTCGTCGTCCTCGAGCGCGACCGCGATCGGCGGCAACGGCGCCGGCGGCGGGCCCGAGAGGACGGCGCCGCTGGCCGGATTGAAATGACCGTCGTGGCACGGGCAGACGATGTGGCGGACGGTCGTGTCGAAGCCGACGATGCAGCCGAGATGGGTGCACACGGCCGAGTACGCCTTGACCCCGGCCTCGGTGTTCACGACGATCACCGGCGCGCTGCCCATGGCGACGACCTTGCCGGTGTTGGCGGGGATGTCCTCCAGCGTGCCGGCCACGACCCGCCCACCACCGCTGCCCTGGGTCCGCGGCGGGATGAGGAAGCCAACGATCGGGGCGATGATCATGCCCAGCGTCGAGGCGGCAGAGAAGCCGACCAGGAAGCGCAGGAAGCGCCGCCGCGGCGGCGACGGCGGGGCTTCGCGGCCGCTCGACCGCGCAGCCGCGTCCGGGGCCGGTTGCGGTTCCATGCTTCCGATCGTCGGTGGCTCCAACCCGATGCTCCCTCGGTCAGGCCGGTTCACGATGTGGCTCAGGCGTTGGACCCGGGCCCTTTCGGGTAGGGTCGCAAGCCGGGCGACGGCAAACCATGCATCAGCCGGTATGTTTTCGGCATAGGCGTCACGGATCTGGCGCCAAGCCCGGCCGCGGCAGGACGTCGTCGGCGTGGCACTGCGCGCAGTACGTCGGCTGGTGGCAGAAGGCGCAAGCCTGAACGCCGACGCGGCGGATCACGTCGGCGTGGTTGAAGACCATGTCGTCGTGCGGCACCTGGACCGCATTCGTCGAATGGCAGTTGTCGCAGTAGGTCGGCGTATGGCAGGCACCGCAGGTCGTGCCGGCCGGGTCCGTCGTGTCGACGTCGGCGGGATGGCTGAACACCCACAAGCCGTCGAGGTGGTTGTCGGGCCGCTCGCCGAACAGGATCGCCGACGTGTTCGACCCGATCTGCGGGAAGGTGTGGCAGGTCGAGCAGGACGACGGGATGGCCTTGTCGGTCAGCGTTCCGTCGACGACCTCGTAGTGGCCGCCGTCGTGGCAGCGGAGGCAGCCGGGAGACTCGATGTGCCCGAGGTTGTCGGGATAGGTTGTCGTTGTCACGCCGAGCTCGGGATTCGCGACGAGCGGGTAGAGGCCCTTGATCTCCTCGATGGAGGTGTTGATCGACGTGGCGTGGGTCCGAGCGACCAACGGATACTCGGACCGGTAGAAGGCGCGCAGGTCGTCGATCGCAGCGTCGGCTGCCGCCGTGGTCTCGTAGTCGGCCGACAGGCGGGCGACGGCCTCGCGCTTGATGTACGGCAGGGTCGCGTCGATCGCACGGTCCTGCATCGCCTTGTCGACCGCCTCGTCGGGTGTTGGCAGGTCGTGGCCGACCCGGTTGTGACAGTCGATGCAGTCCATCCGCCGGGTCGGCTCGGTGGCTCGCAGCCGGTCGACATCTGGCTGCACGTTCATCGAGTCGGCGACCTCGCCGATGGCGATGAACGTCCGCGCGGTGCCGTCGCCGGCCATGATTCGGACGAGATCGATCTGCTGTGCTCGGACGTCGGTGCTCGTGTACTCGACGTCCGATTGGATGTGCCAGTGGACGCCGCGCGTCAGCGTGCCCAGCCCGAAGCCGGACGGCCGCAGCACGGCCGCGACCTGCTGGCGGGTATTGGCCTCGTCCTGCGAGAAGCGCGTCCGCAGCACGAGCCGGACGGGACCGCCGTCCTCGACCAGCGGCGCGACGTCATGACAGCGTTGACAGGTCTGGGTCGTGGCCGGGAGCGCCGCATGGTCGGGTGGCGGGATGGGTGTCGGGAACGTGCCCGTCAGGAGCTCGACGAGCTGGCGCGTCCCGTTGATCTTGGCCTTGACCCAACCATCGAGACCCGGCTCGACGTGGCACTCCGCGCAGGCGAGCTCGCGATGGGCCGACAGCTCGTGACCGAGCAGCTCGGGACCCATCGTGTGGCAGCGGCCGCAGAAGTCGGCCGTGTCGGTCCAGCTGACGGCGGCGACGCCGCCGATCGCCACGGCGAAGCCGAAGCCGGCCACGAGGACGAACGCGATGAGGCGTCCCCGGCGGCTCCGGAACGAGACGCGAGGGATCCGCGCCCGGACCTGCGACAGCCGCGCCAAGATCCGCGACAGGCGCGCCGTGAGAGCTGCGCGGCGACCTCCCCGAGGCGCGGGCTCCGGGTCCTGCCCCACCGTCGCCGCCCTACTGCATCAGCGCGGCCAAGGCCGCGTCCATGCCAGCCCGGTCGAGGGTTCCGACCCTCGTCTGGCGGAGGACGCCCGTGCGGTCGATGAAGAAGTGCGACGGGATGCCGAGGATCCGGTACTCGATCGACAGGCGACCGTTCGGGTCGGGGACCGTGAGGTACTCAAGGCCGACGCGCTCGGCGTAGCCGGACACCACGGTGGCGTCCTCGTCCATGAACACCCCGATCACGACGAGACCGTCTGCCTGGTGTGCCACGTACGCCGCCTGGATGTCGGGGTTCTCGGCGCGGCACGGCTGGCACCAGCTCGCGCCGAAGGTGACCCAGATCGGCGAGCCGGCAAACGCTGCGAGGTCAACGGCCGTGCCGTCGAGGGCCGTCGCGGCGAGCGGCGGCGCAGGCTGGCCGATGATCGGCGCCGGGCCGGTGGGCGAGCCCACGAGGTTGACGGGAGTGAGCCCGTCGGCCGTCTCAACGGGCCGGTTCACGAGCAGCGCCGCGCCCACGAGGGCCACGGCGGTCACGGCCATCACCGCCAGCGTCGCGAGGCGGCCCTGGATGCGCGGCCCGGTGCGCGCGTCCCCGAGGCTGGCGGCCGCCTGGGCGCCCATCAGTCCAGACCCGCGTACGAATGCAGACCCTGGAAGAAGTAGTTGCCGAAGTAGGTGAACAGCGTGGCGCCGAAGCCCACGACCAGGAGCCACGCGGCCCGGCGACCGTGCCAGGCGCGGACGACGCGCGCATGGAGGTACGCGCCGTAGATCAGCCACGTCACGAGCGACGCGGTCTCCTTGGGATCCCAGCCCCAGTAGCGGCCCCAGGCGACCTCGGCCCACAGGGCGCCGAGGACGATGACCAGCGTCAGGAACGGGAAGCCGATGACGACCGCGCGATAGCTGATCTCGTCGAGGATCGCCGGCCGCGGCAGGCCGCGCCGACCGGTCTCCGGCTGGATGAGGTACATCAGTGCCGCCCCGAACGCGACGCTGAACGAGCCGTAGGCCACGATCGCGGTCGCGACGTGGACCGTCAGCAGCAGGTTGTTCTGCAGAGCCGGCACGAGTGGATCTGCGTTTGCCGGGATCGTCGTCGCGTACACGAGCAACGCGATCGCGATCGGCAGGACCACCAGGCCGAGCGTCCGCAGGTGGTAGCGCCGCTCGAAGTACAGGTAGACGCCGATCGCGCCCCAGGCGAACGAGACCGAGAACTCGTACATGTTCGAGAACGGCCCATGGCCCACGGCGATGGTCCGGAAGACCAGCGATGCCGCCAGGAAGGCGAACGCGAGCCACGCGATCAGCGTGCCGTAGGTCGCCAGCTGCGCGGCGCCGCGCGAGCCGGTCATCGTGACCGTGCCGCCGCCGGCGCCGGCGGCCGCCAGCGTCTGCCGCTGCGCACCGCTGCTGCGGGCGAGGATCATCGCCACCGCGTAGCACAGGAATGCCAGGCCGGCGGCCAGCAGGCCGGCGACGAAGCTGTACTCCGACATCTTGAACATGGCGGACCGTCCCTTCTCGTAGCTAGGCGCCCGGGGCGGGGTCGAGCCCCCGGCGCACGTCATCGATGAGCGAGCCGAATGCGGCTTCGAACGTCACGTCGTGGCGAGTGATCGCCGCGACCTGGATGGCTGACCCGCCGGAGGCGGGCCGGATGCGGGCCCACAGGCGCCGGCTCGGGAAGAAGAACACCAGCGCGACGCCCCCGACCAGCAGGATCGTGCCGAGCCAGACGAGCGGCGCCCCCGGGTCGCGGGAAGCGATCAGGCCGGTGTACTGGCGCTCCCGCTCGAACGTGAACCCGAGGCCCGCGATCTCGACCTGCTGGCCCTGGTCGACGACCTCGACGGCGATCGGGGTCGTGGCATTGCCCTCGTAGACCTCGAACTGCATCTGGCCGGCCTGGATCGTCGGGTCGACGCGACCCGAGGCCACGCCGACGACGTAGACGACGAGGTTGGTGTCCGGGACGCCGAAGCGGCCAATCGACTTCGTCTCGTCGGCCGAGCCCCACATGAGCGGGACCCCGCCCTCGAACACGGCGCCGCCCGTGGCGTTGACGACGCGGACATCGGCGGCCGGCCCGAAGAACGACTGGAAGAACGTGACGTCGCCGTAGCGCAGCGGGTCGTTGACCCGGATCGTCTGCTCGGCGACCGGGACCCCGCCGTCGTACACGACCAGGCGACTGGCGTAGTCGGACGGCCGCCCGTCCTCGTAATACGAGTCACTGAACGAGACAGCCTCGACCTCGAGGCTCGTGCCGTTGCCGACCGCGACCCGCGAGCCGACCGTGATCGCGAAGTCCTCGACGCGGAAGCCGGTCGTGCCGAGCACGGCTCCGGCAAGGATGAAGATCAGGCTGAGATGCGCGACGACGGTGCCGAACGGCGCCCAGCGGAATCGATCCGCGTAGAGCGCGAGATCGCGCCCATCCGCGCCGGCGATGGTCCGGTAGCCGCGGGCTCGAAGCTGCTGCTCGAGCGCGGCCGACGCCGCGGCCGGCGCCGCGGCGGAGTTGATCTGCTCCGCGAGCGGTGCGTGCTCGAGGAACCCATGGCTGACGACGGTCCGCGGATGGACCGCCTGGCGCCACAGCAGCGGCGTGCGGTTGATCGAGCAGGCGACCAGGCTCGTCGACAGCAGGACGACGGTCCCCTTGAACCAGACCGAGCTGAAGACGGCGAACAGGCCGAGGGCATCGAGGACGTTCGTCCAGCCGCCGTACTTGGGGCGGACGCCCTCCAGCCACTGGCGGTAGCTGACCGGGTCCGCGGCGAGCCCGGCCGGAACCTGGGCCACGAGCGCGCCGACGAGCCCGAGCAGGGCCAGGAACAGGATCAGCGCCAGGCCGGTGCGCATCGAGATGAACACGTGCCACAAGCGATCGGCGAGGTCCGTGACCGGCAGCCCGAGCTCGCCGCTCTCGACGTCGTCGAGCGGGTCCTGGGCGTTGATCAGGGTGCCGGTCCGAACCGATTGACTCATCTGATGTGCCCCTAGATGCCGAACGAGGGAATGACCTGGGAGAGACGGGTGAAGGCGTTGGTGATCATCAGCACGCCGATCACGACGAGCATCGCCCCGGTCACCTGCGACACCGTTCGGTTGTGCGTTCGTAGCCAGCCGAGGCGATGGCTCACGCTCGTCGCGCCGAGCGCGACGAGGACGAACGGGATCGCCAGGCCGACCGAGTAGGCGACGAGCAGGAAGGTGCCCTCGACGACCGTCGCGCTCACGGACGCGAGGCCGATGATCCCGCCGAGGATCGGCCCGACGCAGGGCGTCCAGCCCGCGGCGAAGAAGACCCCGAGCATGGTCGAGCGGGCGTAGCTCGGCGGTGCCGCCGGCGCCCCGAACTCGGCCGTGCCGCCGAGCGGGTTCACCGGCAGGCGGACCTCACGCCACAGCGCCGCGATGTTGATGACGCCCGCGACGTGCAGGCCCATGAACACGAGGACGGCGCCGCCGACCTGGCGCAGCAGCCAGGCCTGGTCGCGCAGGACGTACCCGACGAGGCCGACCGACGCCCACAGCGCGATGAACACGAGGGTGAAGCCGGCCACGAACGCGAGCGACTGGCGAAGCGCCACGAGGCGCTGGTTCGGCGTGCCCTCGGGCGCGGCGCCGACGATGTAGCCGACGTATGCCGGGACCAGCGGCAGGCAGCACGGCGAGGCGAACGACACGACGCCGGCGAGCATCGCGAGCGGGATCCCGAGCAGCCCCATCTCAGCCGCCTGCGCTCGCGGTCGGAGCGGCGGGCGCGGAGGCCGCCGCCGTCGGCTCGGCGCTTGCCTGTGGCGTCGGTTCCGCCGCGGCCGAGGGGGCCGCCGAGCCGGAGGGGCTCGGGGCGAGGCTGTCGAGGTGGCCCGCGACCGTCTGCGCGAAGGTGCCGTCGGGCTCCAGCTCGATGACCTTCTGCCACTCCGCGCGGACGAGGTCGTAATCCGGCGGTTCCTGGGCGAGATACAGGAAGCCGAGGTCGTAGTGCACCTCGACGTTGTTGGGATCGAGCTCGGCGGCTCGAGTCCAGGCCGACTCGGCGGCTGCCAGGTCGCCGACGTTGTAGGCGACGGCGCCGTTACCGAGCAGCGCCGAGACGTTGTCGGGATCGACCGCCAGGAGCTTGTCGAGCCACAGGCCGGCCGTCGCGTAGTCCCCGGCGCCGAAGTACAGGTTGGCGAGGCTCTGCAGCGCCTCGACGTCCTCGGCGTCCGTAGCCAGGCGGGTCATGAGCGCCGCGACCTGGGCCTGGTCGATGACCGGTCCGGTCGCGCCGGGCTCGGGCGTGCCCGAAAGCCCGGGGACGCTCGAGCCGCCGCCGAGGTTGTAGCCGACGACGGCGACGGCGACGGCGCCGACCAGGGCGATCGCCGCGACGAGCGCTCGCGGGACCGGCAGGCTGAACTGCCTGGCCGGACCCGACGCGGGCTGCATT
>QKHE01000059.1 GCA_003250155.1 Chloroflexota bacterium
GCCGAGAAGAGCGCGCCGAGGGCCAGCGACATCGCCCCGGTGAAGTTCGTCAGCGGCGTCAGCAGTCGCAGCGCGCCGGGGAACAGGTCGGCGACGGGCTGGCTCGTCGCCGGATCGACGGCGTAGCCCGGAGACGCCAGCGGCACGGTTGCCGCGAGGAAGCCCGCGACGAGGCTGGCGGCGAGCATCGCCAGCGTCGCGATCTGCGGCCAGCGCTCGTTCTGGAAGTACGTCTCGACCGCGATCGCCAGCGCGACGAGGCCGGCGACGATGAGATACAGCAGGGCGATCGTGTCCGAATCGGGGAACCCCGAGCGGCGCTGCGTCAGGACCACGATGATTCCGCCGAACATCACGATCAGGGCGTACGCGTAGCCGAATCGCGTGCGGCCGAGCAGCACCGCCGTGCCGAGCCCGAGCCAGCCGGCGGTGAGCACGGCGCCGGCGAGATACCAGGTCCGATAGAGGGCCTCGCTCCAGCCGCTCGCGGCGGCGATCGCCTCGCAGCCCGACGCGATGCCGAAGAACGCCATACCCAGCGCCCACACGAGTTGGAACGCGTGTCGTCGCTCACGCCATTGATCCAGCAGCGCGAGCGCCATCAGCAGGGCCAGCGCCGACGTCAGCGCCGGAAGGAGCACGTCCATCGCGGCTCAGCCCTCGATCGGGCGTGCGCGCAGCACGATATGCGTGAACGGCACGCGGATCTCGCGGAAGACCTCCACCGAGACGAGGAAGCCGGTGAACAGCAGCACCACGCCGAGGAACTCGCCGATGAAGAACCCGCCGGTGATCCCGAACCGGTTCAGGCCGCTGGTGATCGCGGGGATGATCCCGCCGATCGCGATCAGGATCGTCGCCGGGACCCGGCTGTTGAGGCGGCCGCGGAGGAGGGCCGTGATTGCGCCGGGCAGCGAGGCCACGAGATTCACCGGGAAGCCGATCACCGCCCGGGCGACGTTCACGATGTACGAACCGATCGGCTGGCGGCTGAGGTCGTAGCGGATGACGCGCCGCTTCGGCATGAACACGTAGGCCGAGAACAGCGCCCCGAAGCTCAGGGCCACGGCGCCGGTGACGTTGAACAGCGGCGTCAGCAGGCGGAGATAGCCGGGGAAGAGGGCGCCCGTCGGGATGCCGGTGCCGGGATCGACGACCCAGCCCGGGGCCGGCAGCGGCACCACGGCGGCCATGGCGGCCGAGACGATCGTCCCGGCGACCACGGCGACGGCCACGACCAGGGCCCAGCGCTCGTCTCGGCGGAACGACAGGACGGCGACCACCAGGGCCAGCAGCAACGAGATCACCGCGTAGATCGGCGAGGCGATGCCGGTGTCCGGATACGCTCGCGCGCCGCCCAGCGAGATGAGTGCCAGCAGCAGGAATGCCGGCACGAGCGCCAGCCCGAAGCGCGTCTTCGCCAGGAGCAGGATCGTGCCCAGGCCGAGCCAGGCGGCGACCCAGATCGCGCCGATCAGGTACCAGCTGCGGTACAGCGGCTCGCTCCAGCCGATCGCCCCACCGAGGAACTCGGTGCCCGCGGAGAGGGCATACCACAGCATCCCCAGCGCCCAGACGAGCTGATACGGCCGCCGGCGCTCCCGCCATTGATCGATCAGGAAGATGAAGAACACGAACGACAAGAGCGAGGAGCCGAGTGGCAGGACGACGTTGAGATCCACGAGGGTCACCTCCGGGCGCTGAAGCTGCTGACGAGGATGAGCAGGAGCCGATCGAGGAGGGCGACCGCGTCGTCATAGACGGCGGTCACCGCGGCGGCGTCGAGGACGCCACGCCGCCCGAGGGCGGCGAGGGAATCGAGGAACGGGCGACGGGCGGCGATGAACGTCGCCACCGCGTCGCTGACCGGGGTGCCGGCGGCGGCAAGTCGATCGCCGGTGGCGGCCACGACCACCGCCGCCTGGCGCTCGAAACGGGCGCGCGTGGCCGGGCCGGCGGCATCGAGATAGCCGAGCAGCGCGGTGACGAGGCGGCGGCCCTCGTCGCGGAACACCTCTCGGTCCGCATCGCCCATGGCGGCACCGAGTCGCGAACGCGGCTCGGCAGGCGTTCGGTAGGCCCGCGCATAGGCACGGACCAAGCGCTCGGGCGTCGCGCCGAGCTCGGCCAGCGATCGACGCCGTGGTCGCCCTCGCTGGACGAACTGCTCGAGGTCTCGTCGCTCGAAGCGACGGTGTCCGCCGGGCGTGGCGAAGGACCGGATGCGGCCGTTGTCGGCCCAGCGTCGGAGCGTGTCCGGGTCGACGCCCAGCATCGAGCTCGCCGGCCCGAGCGACAGCCACGTGCCGCGGCTGCGCCCATCAGTCAGCGCCGACTGAGCCATGGCTGGTCGGTCCTCCACTGCGTTCCGGTCCGCGCGGCCGAATTCTAGGTAAACCTAGGTAGCGGCCGGGAACGACGTCGCGCGGCAGAATACGAGCGCCGCAGTCGACCGTCAAACCGCCGTCCGGCCCGTTCTCGGCAGGCCGTTTGGCCGCCCGCCGTTGGCGGCTGCGTCAGGCCGGGATCAGGTCAGGCCGGGATGAGCTCGTGATCGTCGCGGTGGACGCCGTCACACAACCCATGGCGCGGCGCCGTGCCCTCCGGACCCGGAACCGGAATCGGTCGCATGACCTCCCGGACCTGGCTCTTGCGGCAGAACAGGTAGCCCCGCTCGCGCATCCAGCGTCGGACATGCTCGGGGTTCGGGTGGAACTCGAAGGGTCCCGGGTTGATCGGCGGCCGGGCGGCCCACGAGACCGGCGTCTCGGCAGCGACGACATCGAGCACGTTCATCCGCCAGGGCGTCCCGTCGATGACCTCCAGGCAGCCGTCGCAGCGGACGGCGACGGTGTCCTTGACGATCGTCGGAATCCGGACGCCGAGGTACTCGAGCGGGCTCACGACCGGATGGTAGCAAGCGAGACCGGCGACAACCCCCTGCTACACTCCAGCGGCCCGCGCGCCCCCATCGTCTAGAGGCCCAGGACGCCACCCTTTCAAGGTGGAGATCAGGGGTTCGAATCCCCTTGGGGGCACCACCGCCCGGGTCAGCTGCCCCACAGCAGCACGAGGATCATGGTCGCCGCGAGCGACCCGATGGCCGCGATCCCGGCCAGCCCGCCGACGAGCGCGAAGGCCATCGCCCTGCCGGACTGTGCCGCCGATGCGGCGCGCCACATCGCGCGCAGGCTCACCAGGGCCCACAGGGCGAAGCCGACCGTCATGGCCCCCGATCCGGCCTCGAGCAGGGTGACCTGGCCCTCGTCCTTCACCGCTGCGATGGCGTACAGCATCAGCAGCGGTGCGCCCACGATCAGGACGGCAATCAGGACGCTGACAGGCGTGATCGGAACACGTCCGAGGCGCAGACGACGGCGACGCGAGGCGCTCGCAGGCGGCGGTGTCACGACCGTGACCGGTGATAGATCGCGACGTTGTAGGACAGCCTCGGGCGGGTCAGGCCCTCGGCGAGGCGCGCGCCCGCGACACCGTAGGCGTCCCCCAGGAAAGCGGCCGTTTCGGCCAGCGACTCGAACTCCAGCCAGCAGTGCACGACCCGGACCTTGAAGCCACCCGACAGGAACGGGCCCGACCGCTGGCTCCACTCGCCGTACTCGGGGCGTTCGCCGCGAAGGCCGGCCAGGTCGTCGCGGCCGTAGTCATGCACGACGAGCAGGCGGCCCTCCGGCCGCAGCGCCCGATCGACCTCGGCGGCGTCGGCCGGATCGACGCCGCGGAATGCCGACCACAGCCCGACGACGGCGTCGCTCGAGCCCTCGGCGACCGGAAGCCGGAGCGGCGCGCTCAGCGGTGCGTCCGTCAAGCGGGCGCCGAATGCGACGAGGGCGCGGGTGACGGGCCCGTCGCCGCCGTCGACGACCACGACGTCGCGGCCGCCCACCGGGCCGAGCGCCTCGAGGCCGCGGACGAGCTTGCCGGCGCGGTCGAAGGCCGCCAGAAAGGCCGGCACGGCGGGCTCGGGGAGATCGAGCGGCAGGGCGCACACGGCGGCGAGTATAGGGTTGACGACCGCCGATCCCCGCTTCGGAGGCCCTCAGCGAACCCGCGCCACGAACCCGGTCCGGGCCGGTACCGTCAGCTCCAGCCGGCCGTCCACGACCGTCGCGCCGGCGGCGGGTGACCCGGCGCTCGCGGCGTCTGATCCGGCGCCGGCGACGTGCACGATCTCGAGCGCATCGCGGTCGGGCGGGACCGCACCCGGGTCCAGCACGAGCCGGCCCGTCGTCGTGCCGGCATTGAGCGCCACGACCAGCGTCCCGCCGGCCTGGCCGCCGTCGCCGGCGAGGTCGCCGCGGAGCAGGGCGATGCCCCGGCCCTCCGCGGCGCCGACGGCGAGGCCGTCGCTCCGCAGCGCCGGCTCGCGGCGGCGGAGCGCAAAGAGCTCCCGGGTGGCGGACAGGAGGCCGTGGTCCCAACGCGCCTCGTCCCACGGGAACGCCCGCCGGTTGTCCGGGTCGTGGCCGCCGGTCATGCCGACCTCGTCGCCGTAGTACACGCACGGGGCGCCGGGCAGCGACGCCTGGAGCAGCGTCGCCAGCTCCAGCGCGACGCGATCGCCGCCGAGCATCGACAGGACCCGCGGCGTGTCGTGGCTGGCCAGGAGGTTCAGCTGGGCAGCGTTCGTCTCGGGCGCGTAGGCGCCGAGGATCTCCCCGAGCGCCGCGCCGAAGCCCGCCCCATCGAGCGTCTGGATCTGGCCGTACTCGTGGTGCTTCCGGATGAGCCGCCAGTTCATGGCCTCGCCGCCCACGAACCCCAGGATCGCCTTGGCCAGCGGGTAGTTCATGAGCCCGTCGAAGCGGTCACCCTCGAGCCAGTCCGGGGCGAGGTACCAGATCTCGCCGACGAGGTAGGCCTCGGGGTTCACCGCCCGGCAGCGATCGCGGAACTCGGCCCAGAAGGACCGGTCGTCGATCTCGGCCGGCACGTCGAGCCGCCAGCCATCGACGCCGAAGCGCAGCCAGTGCTCCGCCACGCTCATCAGGTACTCGCGCACCGCCGCGTCGCCGACGTTCAGCTTCGGCAGGGCCGGCATGCCCCACCAGCCCTGGAAGCCGAGCCTGGCGACCGAGTCACCCTCGGGGCCTTCGACCTCGCCCGGATGCGGCTGATCGCTGGCCACGCCGAGGCGCTGGTGGGCCGCCGGGTAGGCATCGATCGGCAGGCCGCGATCCAGGGCGTCCTGGTCGAGGTGGAACCAGTGCCGGTACGGCGAGCCGGCCCCCGTCTCCAGGACGTGGTGGAACGGCCAGAAGCCGCGGCCGGTGTGGTTGAAGACGCCGTCGAGGATGACCCGGATGTCGCGCTCGTGGGCCCGCTCGAGGAGCTCCCGCAGGGCCTCGCCGCCACCCAGCAGCGGGTCGACGGCCAGGTAGTCATAGGTGTGATAGCGGTGGTTCGAGGCGGACTCGAAGACCGGCGTCAGGTAGATCGCGTTGACGCCCAGGGACGTGATGTGGTCGAGGTGCTCTGCCACGCCGCGCAGGTCCCCGCCCTTGAACCCGTACAGCGTTGGCGGCGCATCCCACGGCTCGAGCGGTCCCGGCTTGGCCACCCGCTCGCTGGACGCAAAGCGGTCGGGGAAGATCTGGTAGAAGACGGCGTCTCGGACCCAGGCGGGCGTCTCCGGCATGCGGCCTCCGTGCGTGCGTCCGTGCGCCCCCGCGGCGCGAATCGTCGGGGCCGGAGCCGTCCGGTCCCGATGCCATACTGGCTGCGATGACGATCCTCGCACGACGGGCGCCCGTTCGCTCGCCGGGTCCGGTCGCGCGACTCGCGATCTCAGCCGTCCTCGTCCTTGGCTGCAACGCCACGGCCACGCCTCCGGTCGCGACGCCGCCGCCGGCGACGCCGACGCCGGCGACCACCGAAGCTGCCGGCCCGGCGTGCGTCTCGCTCGAGCCGTCGACGAAGCAGGGGCGGTGGGGCGAGCGCATCTTCTACGAGGTCTTCGTGCGCTCCTTCGCCGACTCCGATGGCGATGGCGTCGGCGACCTGGCCGGCCTCGCGGCCCACCTCGACTACCTCGACGAGCTCGGGGTCGGCGGGATCTGGCTCATGCCGATCGCCGAGGCAGCGTCGTACCACGGCTATGACGTCACCGACTACACGGCCGTCGAGGCGGACTACGGCAGCGAGGCGGATTTCGAGGCGCTCGTCGAGGCCGCCCACCAGCGCGACATCGCGGTCGTCGTCGACTTCGTTCCGAACCACTCCTCGATCGATCACCCGTGGTTCCAGGACGCCCTCGCCGGCGGCGAGCACCGCGATTGGTATGTCTGGTCGGACGCCGACCCGCACTGGCCGGCGGTCGCCGGCCCGGACCCGTGGCATCAAACCGCGGCCGGCGACTCCTACTACGGCGCCTTCTGGGAGGGCATGCCGGACCTCAACCTGAGGAATCCCGATGTCACGGCCGCGCTCGAGGAGGCGGCGGCGACCTGGCTGGCGCGCGGCGTCGATGGCTTCCGCATCGATGCGGCCAAGCACCTGATCGAGGATGACGCGGAGCACCAGGTCAACACCCAGGCGACGAGGGACTGGCTGGCGGCCTTCACCGAGTCGGTCCATGCCGCCAACCCGGCGGCGCTGGTCCTGGGCGAGGTGTGGGACGCTCGCGGCGTGTCCGCCTCGTACGTCACCGACGGCTCGCTGGACATGGCCTTCGATTTCCTCGTCGGGCCGGCGATCCTCAGCGGCGTCTACAACGGCGCGAGCACCCTGCTGTCGTCGGAGGAGGAGGTGGCGACCCGCTACGCGCCCGGCCTCGCCGCGACCTTCCTGTCGAACCACGACCAACCGCGGGCGATGACCCAGCTCCGCGGTGACCTCGCGGCCGCCCGCCAGGCGGCCGAGTCGCTGCTCACCGGGCCGGGCCTGCCGTTCCTGTACTACGGCGAGGAGCTCGGCCTCACCGGCGCGAAGCCCGACGAGCGGATCCGGACGCCGTTCCCGTGGACGTCGGCGGGTCCCGGTTTTGGGTTCAGCGACGCGACGCCGTGGGAGCCATTCGAGGACGGGGTCGCGGCCATCAGCGTCGAGGCGCAGGACGCCGCGGCAGGCTCGCTGCTGGCGACGTACCGCAGCGTCGCGGATCTCCGGAATGCGCATCCGGCGCTGTCGATCGGCAGTTTCGAGCGCGTCCGCTCGAGCGCGGGCCAGGTCGCGGCGAGCGTCCGCGCGATCGGCGACGAGCGCCTCCTCGTCGTCCAGAACCTGTCGTCCGAGCCGGTCGGCGACGCCGAGCTGTCGCTCGAGAGCGGCTCGTTGTGCGGGCGCCCGGCTGCGTCCCTGCTGTACCCGTCATCGAGCGCAGCGGCGATCGGCAGCCCGACGATCACGGCCGGCGGTGGGTTCGACGGCTACGTGCCGCTCGCGGAGCTCCCGCCGCGGGCGACCCTGGTGATCGACCTCAGCCCCTGATCGGCGTCAGCCCTTCACGGCTCCGATGGCCAGGCCCGACGTGATCCAGCGCTGGGCCAGGAAGTAGACGATCGCGGGCGGCAGCGCGAAGAGGATCGCGAACGCCGAGAACTGGGCCCACGGGGTCTGCGCGAACTGGCCGGTCATCGAGTACAGCGCCAGCGCCAGCGTGTGGTTCGGGACCGAGCCGCTGAGGAACGTCGAGGTGAAGTAGAACTCAGTCCAGCCGGCGATGAAGCCGAGGAAGCCCGTCACCGCGAGAGCCGGCACCGAGAGCGGCAGGATGATCCGCAGGAACGTCTGGTGCAGCCCGGCGCCGTCGACCCAGGCGGCCTCCTCGAGGTCGCGGGGGATCGTGTCGAGATAGCCCTTCAGGTTCCAGATCGCGAACGGCAGCAGACCCGAGACGATCGCCAGGCCGAGGCCGAGGAGGGACTGGCGAAGGTTGAACTCGCCGAGCAGCGGCAGCTCAACCCGGATGGAGTTGAGCAGCACGAACAGCGGGGCGAGGGTGGCGACGGCTGGCAGCATCAGGACCGCCAGGATCATGAGCATCAGGACTTCGCGGCCCCGGAACCGAAGGCGCGAGAAGGCGTAGGCCGCGAAGACACCGATCAGGACCGACACGATCGAGGTGCTGAGCGCGACCTTGAGGCTGTTGGCCGTCAACTCGACGAACGAGATCGGATTGGCGGTCGGGCTCTCGAGGACCTTGAAGTAGGCATCGAAGGTTGCCCCGGGCGGAATGATGTCGAGGCCCTGCGGGCGCGACAGGTTGAGCGGGTTCAGCGAGACGCTGAAGACCCACACGATCGGGAATAGCACCGTGAACAGCACGAACACGCACAGCGCCTGCAGCGCCGCCTGGCGCAGCAGCCCGGGGCCGCGGCGCGAGCTGCGCAGCGAGAGCCCGGACAGCCGCTTGGCGATGAAGGAACGCTCCTCGGCGACGGCGGTCATCGTCGGGGTCTCACAGGCTGTACGTCTGGGTCGCCTTCGCCATCCGGTTGGTGACGAGGGTGATCGCCAGGAGGATGAAGAACATGATCACCGAGAAGGCGGCGCCGATGCCGTAGAAGTGGAGGTTGTTCACCAGCGTGTAGGCCTGCGTCACGAGCATCTCGGTCCTGCCGTTCGGTCCGCCGCCGCTCATGAAGAACGCCAGGTGGAACAGGTTGAAGGTGATGACGAAGCCGTAGATCGCGTACGGCACCATCGCCGGTCTGAGGTACGCGAGCGTCACGTTCCGGAATTTCTGCCAGTTGCTCGCGCCGTCGATCTCGGCGGCCTCGTACAGCTCGTGGGGGATGCTCTGCAGCGCCCCGGTCGCAACGACCGAGTTGAGCGGCCAGCCGAGCCATGTGTTCGTCACGAGCATCGCGTAGAACGCCAGCGGCAGGGCCAGGTCCGGCCCGCCCTCGACGTTCGGCAGCAGCCACGGCAGCGGCGGCGCGATCTGGCGCAGCCAGTCGATCTGGAAGGTCTCCGGCGGGAGGCCGAGCCACTTGCCGCCGGTGGCCAGCAACAGGTTCACGGCGCCGGCGTTCTTGTCGAACATGTTGGCCCAGACCGTCGCCACGATGATCGGCGGGATGACCACCGGGAGGATGTACAGGGCCCGGTAGAAGCGCCGGAACCACAGGCCCTTGGAGTTCAGCAGGACCGCGATGCCGACGCCGATGACGAGGTGGATCGCGACGTTCGAGAGCGCCCACCAGAGGTTGTAGATGATGAGCCGCAGGAAGTCGAAGTTCGGGATTGCCAGCGCGCTCGAGAGAATCCGCTCGTAGTTGTCCAGGCCGACAAAGTCTGGAACGAGGCCCAGTCGCTGGTTCAGGTGCTGGAGCTCCGTGTTCGTGAAGCTCATCCAGACCTGGTACAGCAGTGGGTAGATCGTGATCAGGCCCATCACCGCGAAGGCCGGCACGAGGTAGAGGTAGGCCGAGCGCTGCGTTCGCTGCTGGCCGGCGCCACCGGATCGGCGGCCGCTGAAGCGGGCGGTGATCGCTGCCATCGATTCCCCGTCTCCTCACCCGACGGCGCCGGGCGCCCCGAGTGTACAAGCGCGGATCTTGCGGGAGCGGACCGCCGCAGCGGCCCGCTCCCGATTCAGCGTCGCGGTGCGACTACTGCGCGGCGATCGCCGCTTCCATCGTGCTGCAGGCGGTGGCGACGGCCGTGGTCGGGTCACCGCCGGCCGCCGTGTCGTCGTCCGGGACGACCGTGTCCCACGCCTGGTCGAAGGGGCCCCAGTACTGGCCGAAGGCCGCGGACTGCGGGCGCGGATCGCCGGCGTAGATCGCGTCGGTGAACGACGCGACCAGCGCGTCACTCGACGTCACGCTGCTGTTCGCAGGGACGTGCCCCGCGACGTCAACCATGATCTGCTGCGATCCGGCGCTGACGAGCAGCTTGGCGACCGCGACCGCGAGCGTCTGCTGCTCCGCCGAGATGGCGGCGTTGATGTACCAGCCGTCGACGCCGGTCATCGTCCGGCCCGGGCCACCGGGCCCGGAGACGAACGGCGCAACGGCCAGGCCGGCGCGCGCGGTGCGATAGTCGCCCAGCGCCCAGTTGCCGTTGAAGATCAGGTCCAGATTGCCGGCGATGAACGGGTCGTTGATGTTGGCGTAGTTCGAATCGACGACGGCCCCGGCATCGTTGAGCGAGCCGACATAGGCCAGCGCGTCGGCCACGCCGGAGTTGTCGTCCGCGGCGCAGCTGCTGTCGTCGTTGAAGATCTTGCCGCCGAAGGCGCTGTACCAGCCCCAGCCGAAGTAGGCCCGGGTGAGCACGCCGGCCTTGCCGCCGCCCTGGACGAACGTGAGCAGCTCGTCGGTCGTCGTCGGCGGAGTCGGGACGTTCGCGGAGTCGTAGTACATCGCCACGGCCTTGAGCGACTCGGGGACCATGTACACGACGCCATCGACCTTGGAGCCGCCGACCGAGACCTCGCTCGACGCTGCGAGGACGTCGTCGATCTGACCGGTCAGGTCGAGCAGGTAGCCACCGCGAGCCTCGTTGCCGAGGCTGTCGTTCGGGGCGATGAACATGTCAGGCCCGCCACCGGTGCCCGACTCGGTCTCGAAGTTCGTGAAGATGTCGGAGAACGGGACGTTGATCGCGTCGATGGTGAGATCGGGGTTGGCGGCGCGGATCCCGTCCAGGATCTGGTTGAGGGCCGTGACCTCGGCGGACTCGGCGCCGCCGCCGGACGAGCCGTAGGAGTGCCACAGGGTGATGTGGCCGCTCAGTGTCTCCGGGCCGGTGCCGCTGGCGGGCGGCTCGGTCATCTGATCCGTCGCAGCCGGCGTCCCGGTCGGTGTCGTGGTGGCCGCGGGCGTGCACGCGCCGAACACCATGACGGCGCCGGCGACGAGAGCCGCAAGCCGTTGCGTCTTGCTCATGTCGTGTCTTGTCTCCTCCTTGTTCCCTGCCGTCGCCGCCGTCGGCGACGACATCCTTGACAACGGCCGGCGGAGCCGGCCCGGGTGACGGCGTTCCGGCACCCAAGAGCGGGTTGCAGGGGCGTGGCGGCCCAAAGGTCCGGCGCTGCCCCGATCGACCCTCACTGCTGGGTCCCGGGCACCTCCCCTCGTCCATGTGGCGGCGCTGTCGAGCCGCGAACGATGAGCCTCGTCTCCAGGCGAAGGTGCTGGACCGGGCTTGCCGGTTGCTCCACCTCCGCGAGGAGCAGGCGGACTGCCTCGAACCCCTTCTGGCGGATCGGCTGGTGCACCGTCGTCAGGGCGGGGTCCACATGGGACGCCAGGTCGATGTCGTCGAAGCCGACGACGCTGAGATCATTCGGAACGCGAAGGCCGAGGTCGCGAGCGGCGCGAATCGCCCCGAGGGCCATCGCGTCACCCATCGCCAGGACGGCCGTCGGGCGCAGGTCCATCGCCCACGCCCGCTGGAACGCCGCGGCGCCGCCGTCGATCGAGGCCCGGCCGGCGACGACCCACGCGGGGTCGAGGGCGAGGCCGGCGGATTCGAAGGCCTGCTCGTAGCCGCGAAGGCGACGAACGGTCACCGCGGCCTCGGCGCGCGGCCCGAGCGGCGCGTCCGCGGACGCGTCGCCGACGGCCTGCGGCGCCTCCACCGCCAGCACGAGGATGTCGCGATGGCCGAGCTCGATCAGGTGCGCGGCCGCCGCGCGAGCGCCGCCCTCGTCGTCGACGACCACCGAGCCGAGCTCGGGCGGGTCCTCCGAGTCCACCAGCACGAGCGGCAGACCGGCGCCCCGGACCTGGCCGACCTCGGGATGCTCGGCCGAGACGCCGATCGCGACGACACCGTCGACGGTGGCGCGACCGATGGCCGTCACGAGCGAGCCGTGGATCGGTGAGATGAAATGCAGCTCGTAGCCGTGCTCCTCGGCAGCCCGCGCGATCCCTTCGTTGAACAGCGCGAAGAACGGGTTCGAGAAGATCACCGACAGGGCCTGCGGGGTCAGCACGCCGAGCGCCATCGTGCGCCGCTGAGTCAGCATCCGGGCGACCGGGTGCGGCCGGTAGCCGAGGCTCTCGGCGACCTCGCGAATCCGGTCGGCCGTCTCGAGGGACAGCCGTTCCGGGCTGTTGAACGCAAACGACACGGCCGTCTTGGAGACGCCCGCCACGCGTGCGACGTCGGCGATGCGCGGACGAGATGCCCGGCGTTCCATGCACTCCTCGCGCGGCGGGTCCCCTCCCGCCGCCGTCCTCCACAGGGTCGCCGCTGAGGCCGGCGCCCACGGGGCAAACCGGTTTAGAAAACCGGTTTAGCCGCACAGTAGCGAGCGACCCGGCGGGCGTCAAGAGGCTCCGACGGAGGCGCCAACGGGGCCGCACAATGGGAGCGTGCTCGCGTCGCTTCGCGGCATGCCGTGGGGCATCGCCGTCTTCCTCGCCTACGCCTTCCTGATCTTGGCCGCGATCGGACTCACGCTGCCGTCCGTCATCGACCAGGCGACGCTCGCGCCGGTCAGCCTGATCGGCGTCGTCTGGATGGCCCTGCTGGCGTACACGATCTTCACCGTCACGCTCGTCCTGCAGCGAAAGCGGGCCGCGCGCGGGCTGGCCATCGGGCTGGCAACGTTGACGCTGCCGGCCATGCCGCTCGCCGCGCTGACCGGCTCGCCGGTCGCGCTGCTGTTCGTGGCGATCCTCGCTTTCCTGCTGTTCAACGGCCTGCGCACCCGCGCCGTGCGCAGCTGGCTGGACCAGGACTAGGGCGCTTCCGCGCACGGGACGCTACCCTCTCGCTTCGACCCAGCCACTCCATCGACGAGGCCGCCGTGACCACGCCCCAACCCCGTCAGGCCCCGCGCGCCGCGCGCCGCCCGCGCCGCGGGACCCTGCCGCGCCAGGCGTCGTTCCTGGAGCGGAACCGGCTCCGCCTCCTGTGGGGCGGCGGTGTCGTGGTCCTCGCCGTGCTGGCCGGGACCGTGTACCTGAACCTCACCTCGCCGGCCTACGCGTGCGAGAGCCTGTTCGAGCCGACGCCCGGTCCGGGCGCGGCGGCCGGCACGGCGAGTCCCGACGGGTCGCCACTGCCGTCGATCGCCGCGTTCGTCGAGGCCGACATGGGCCGAACCCACGTCCCGACCGGCTCGTCCGTCACGTTCCTCTTCTGCCCGCCGGCCAGCGGGCGGCACTACATCGGCACGAACGCCGGCCCGATCCGGACGGCGGTCTACGGCCCGAATGAGGAAGCGCTGCCCCAGGGCTGGATCCACAACCTCGAGCACGGCGGCATCGTGATCCTGTACCGCTGCCCGGGCGACGGCTGCACCGATGCCGGGCAGACCGAGCTGAAGGCCATCTTCCAGGACTGGCCGGAAAGCCCGATCTGCAAGTGGCCGCCGCGGCAGCTGAGCCCGATCGTGGCCCGCTTCGACGAGATGGCCTGGCCGTATGCCGTCCTGGCCTGGAATATCGTGATGCCGCTCGAGTCGTTCGATCGCGACGCGATCCTGGCGTTCCACGCGCGATACGCGGACCAGACGAATCCCGAACCCCTGTGCGCAGCGCCGACCCCGACCCCGGGCCCGACGCCGACGCCCGGGCCGACCGGTACGCCGGAGCCGACGGCCAGCCCATCCGGCGGCGCGAGCGAGAGCCCAGCCGCCGAGTCCCCGGGCGCCTCGCCGAGCTGATCGCGACGGTCTGACGGGATGCGGCTGTTCGCCTATCTCGACCGGACCGGTCCCGCCGTCGGCCTGCTGGACGCCGCCGATCGAGTGACGCCGCTCGGCGGCTGGGACGGCGGCATCGACGCGGCGCTGGCCGAGGATCGACTGGACGACCTCCTCGCTGCGGCCCGCGCCACCGCTGCCTCGGGATCTCCGCCGAGCCGCCCCCGCGGAGAGCTCGACCCGCTGCCGGCGATCGAGTTCCCGGGCAAGGTCGTCTGCGTCGGCCTGAACTACCGCGACCACATCACCGAGCAGCACCTCGAACTGCCGGCTCGGCCGACGCTGTTCGCGAAGTTCGGCAACGCGGTGATCGGCGATGGCGAGCCGATCGTGCGGCCGGAGGGCACCCGGGCGCTCGACCTGGAGGTCGAACTCGGCGTCGTCATCGGCCGCCGGGCGCGTCGCGTCGCGGCTGGCGCGGCGATGGACCACGTCGCCGGCTATCTCGTCGTGAACGACGTCACCGCCCGCGACTGGCAGGGCAACAAGGCCGCCCTGGAGCCGGGCCAGCGCGGCGATGGCCAGTGGCTGCGGGCGAAGGGCTCGGACACATTCCTGCCCGTCGGCCCGGTCTTCGCGACGCTCGACGAGATCCCGGATCCAAACGGCCTGCGGCTTCGCAGCTGGCGGATCCCAGGCGCCGGTCCCGACGCGGGCCGGCCCGTCCAGATGCAGGACGGCACGACGGCGGACATGATCTGGCGGATCCCGGAACTGGTCGAGATCGTCAGCGGAGCCATCACCCTCGAGGCCGGCGATATCCTCATCACGGGCACACCCGCGGGGGTGGGCGTCTTCCGCGATCCGCCGGTCTTCCTCGAGCCCGGTGACCGCGCCCGCTGCGAGGTCGAGGGCATCGGATCGGTGGACAATCCCATCGTCGACTGGACCACCGTTCGCGACGACGCGTGAGACGGCCGAGCCGCCGGCTGGAGGCGTGATGCAGGCACTCGTGAAGACCGAGGCGGGCCCCGGGCTCCGCCTCGTGACCGTGCCGGATCCCGAGATCGGGATCAACGACGTCCTGATCCGGGTTCACAAGACCGGCATCTGCGGCACCGACCTCCACATCGAGTCGTGGGACCCGTGGGCCGCCAGGACCATCCGGCCGCCGCTCGTGGTCGGCCACGAGTTCGTGGGCCACATCGTCGAGGTCGGCTCGAACGTGACCGGCTTCGGCCCGGGTGACCTCGTGAGCGGCGAGGGCCACGTCGTGTGCGGAAGCTGCCGCCACTGCCTCGCCGGCCAGCGCCACCTGTGCGCCGACACCGTTGGACTCGGCGTCGGCCGCGACGGCGCCTTCGCCGAGTACGTCGCCCTGCCGATGACGAACATCTGGCACCACTGGCCCGGGATCGACGAGGAGGTCGCGGCGATCTTCGACCCGTTCGGCAATGCCGTCCACACGGCCCTGGCGTTCGATGTCCACGGCGAGGACGTCCTGATCTCCGGCGCCGGCCCGATCGGCCTGATGGCGATCGCGGTCGTCCGCCACGCCGGCGCGAGATACGTGGCGGTCAGCGAACCGAACGCGTTTCGACGGCGCCTGGCCGAGCGGATGGGCGCGACGCTCGTCGTCGACCCGACGACACGCGACCTGTCGGACGCCCAGCGCGAGCTCGGCATGGTCGAGGGCTTCGACATCGCGCTCGAGATGTCCGGCGTCGCGACCGCCCTGCGAGCGGCGATCGACAACATGGCCCACGGTGGGCGCATCGCGGTCCTCGGCATCCCGACCGGCGAGATCAGCCTGGACGTCAACACGATCGTCTTCAACCAGCTGACGCTGCGCGGGATCTACGGCCGCCAGATGTACGAGACCTGGTACCAGATGGCGGTCCTGGTGAGCGCCGGCATCGACATCAAGCCGGTCATCACCCACCGCTTCGCGTACACCGAGTTCGAGGCCGCCTTCGCCGCCGCCCGCTCCGGCGATTCCGGGAAGGTGATCATGGATTGGAGTCAGTCATGACGACGACCGGGCATCGTGACCCGCTGGCGTTCATCGCCGACGAGATCAGCGACCTCAAGGCGAAGCACCTCTACCGGCCGCTGCGGGTCATGAGCTCGGAGCAGGGACCCAGCGTCACGCTCGATGGGCGCGAGGTCATCTCGCTTTCCTCCAACGATTACCTCGGCCTGACCCATCACCCGCGCCTGCGCCAGGCCGCGCTCGACGCGGTCCGCGAGTTCGGGGTCGGCTCCGGCGCCGTGCGGACGATCGCCGGGACGATGACCCTCCACGAGGCGCTCGAGGCCGAGCTCGCGGAGTTCAAGGGCGTCGAGGCGACCCTGACGTTCCAGTCCGGCTTCACGGCCAACACCGGCGTCATCCCGACGATCACCGGCGAGGCCGACCTGATCGTCTCCGACGCGCTGAATCACGCCTCGATCATCGACGGCATGCGCCTCTCGAAGGCACCGCGCAAGGTCTTCCCGCACAAGGACGTCGACGCCCTGCGCGAGGTCCTGCGCGAGGCGTCCGAGCGGGGTCGTCCTGACGGCTCCGGCCCGTACCGCTCGATCCTCGTCGTGACTGACGGCGTGTTCTCGATGGACGGCGACATCGCCCCGTTGCCGGGCATCGTCGAGGCCGCCGAAGCGTTCGGCGCGGCCGTCTTCGTCGACGACGCGCACGCCTCGGGCGTCCTGGGCCGGAACGGCCGCGGCTCGGTCGACCACTTCGGGCTCCACGGCCGTGTCGCGATCCAGGTCGGCACGCTGTCCAAGGCGGTCGGCGTGCTCGGCGGCTACGTCGCCGGGTCGCAGGCCCTGCGCGAGCTGCTCATCCAGCGCGCCCGGCCGTTCCTGTTCTCGACGTCGCATCCGCCGGCCGTCGCGGCGGCCTGTCGGGCGGCGATCCGGGTCATGGAGGAGGAGCCCCAGCTGATCAGGCGGCTGTGGGCGTCGACGAACCGCTTCAAGGCCGAGCTGACGCGCCTCGGCTTCGACACCGGGCGATCCGAGACGCCGATCACGCCGGTCATCGTCGGCGAGTCGGAGGCGGCGATCCGGTTCTCGAACCGGCTGTTCGAGGAGGGCGTCTTCGCAACCTCGGTCGTGTACCCGACCGTCGCGCTCGACCAGGCCCGCCTGCGGACGATCGTGACCGCGGCGCTGACCGACGACCATCTCGATCGCGCGCTCGAGGCGTTCGCCAAGGTCGGCCGCGAGCTGGGCCTCGTCGCCGGGTGACCGCCGGCGACCTCCAGGCACGGGACCTGCCCCTCGATGCCCACCTCCACACCGACCAGTCGCCCGACAGCTCGGTCCCGATCGACATCTACGCGGCCGCCGCGCTCGAGCGCGGCATCCCGGAGATCGCGATCACCGACCACGTCGACTTCGACCCCCGGGATCCGGCCTACGAGTACACGCGCTTCGAGGACCGCGAGCGGGTCGTGCGGGACGCCGCCGCGCGCTGGGCCGCCCACGGCCTGACGATCCACTTCGGCGCGGAGCTGACCTACAACCGGCGCTGGGAGGACGACCTCCGAGACCACCTGCGGCGCTATCACTACGACTACACGATCGGCTCGGTCCACGATTGGCCGGAATCCCCGTACACGCCGCAACGTGCCGCGGCGTGGGTCGCCGGTCGAGCCCTCGACGAGATCCTCGCGCCGTATTACGACGAGGTCGTCGCGGCTGCCCGCTGCGGCCTGTTCGACACGATCGGGCACCTTGACGTCGTTCGACGCTACCTCCATCCGCACGTCACGACCGCGGAACTGGCCGCTCGACCGGAGCTGCAGGACGACGCGCTGCGGGCCATCGCCGAGTCGGGCGCGGCGCTCGAGGTCAACACGAGCGGCCTTCGCTACCCGGGCGGCGAGACCTACCCAACGGCCGCGGCGGTCGCCCGCTTCCGCGAGCTCGGCGGCGAGCGCGTCGTGACGGGTTCCGACGCGCACCGGCCGGAGTGGTTCGCGTATCGCCTCGACGTGGCCTACCGGCACGTGGCGGCCGCCGGATTCGAGGCCCTGGCGTTCGGACGTGGTACCTCCGGCCGCCATCCGTTCCGCTTGCCAACCTAACGCCGAGCCTCGATCCTCGTTCTTGGAATGGACGACGAAACGCTCGAACGGCTCGTGGTCGAAGCGAGGGACGGAGACGCCTTCGCGTTCGGTCGCATCTTTGATCTGTACGCCCGGCCGATCTATCGCTTCGTCGCCAGCCGCGTCGGCCGCCCGAGCGACGCGGAGGACCTGACGCAGCTGATCTTCGTCAAGGCCCTGGAGGCCCTGCCTCGCTACGAGGCCCGGGGCGTCCCGTTCGGGGGCTGGCTCTTCAAGCTGGCCAGGAACGCGGTCATCGACCACGCAAGGACGCATCGAGAACAGGTGGCCCTGGATGCCGCCGAGGACCGGCCGCTCGACGACGCCGGCCCGGAGGCCATCGCCGTGCTGCGAGATGACCTCGACGCCGTCGCCAGGGCGCTGACCGAGCTCACGGAGGATCAACGAGAGGTGATCGAGCTGCGGTTCTTCGCGGGTCTTTCCGCCCGCGAGGCCGCTCACGCGATGGGGCGCCAGGAGGGCACGATTCGTGGTCTCCAGTTCCGCGCGATCGCATCGCTCCGCCGGTCGCTCGGGATCGCCCTGGACGACGATGAGGCCGACGACCGGCGGGCGCTCGGCGACCCGAGCGTCCCCGCGGTGCGGGGTGCCCGGTGATGGACCGCTCGTTCCGAGCCAACATGCCGGCACCGGCCGGCGACGTCGAGGCGCTGCTGAAGGAATACGCCGTCCGACGGCTGGAGCCGCGGCTCGGCGCGCTGCCTCGCATCCGAACCATCCTCTTCGAGCGATTCGATGCCCGGACCACCGCTCGCGGACCGGCCGAGTCGTGGCGCGCCCGCCTCGGACGGCGGCTGCTCGTCGCCGGTCTCGCCGCATCGCTCATCCTGGGCGCCGCCGCGACCGTCGTCACCGCCGGACCGGCCAGCCCGTTCTACGGCACGCGCCTGTGGATCGAGCAGCTGACCCTCCCGGCAGCGGCCGATGATCGCGCCGCGGCGCACCTGGCGCGCCTCGAGGCACGGCTGGAGGAAGCCGAGGCGGCTGCCGCGTCCGGCAATGGCGCGGCCGTCTCGCAGGCGCTGGCCGCCTACCGGGCCGAGGTCGAGGCAGCGCTTGCCGACGTCGGCGACGACGCTGACCAGCTCGCCCGCCTCGAAGCCGCGCTGTCGACGAACCTCGTCGTCCTGTCCGTGCTGGCCGAGCACGTCCCGGCCCAGGCCGCCGACGCGATCCTGAACGCGGCGGGGGCCAGCCATCGGGCGGTCGACAAGATCAAGGAGAAGAAGGGCGGGCCGAACAAGCCCACCCCCAGCAACCGACCGGATCGCAGCTGACGCCATCCCATACCCTTCGTGGCAACCGCCGCGGGAGGAGGAGTGGAGACAGGCGCCGAGCCCTTCGATCAGCCGCCCGCCGATCAGGCATCACCCTTGACGGGCGCCGAGGAGGTATCTCCGGGCCAGGTGCAGCCCGAGACACCTGATCGCCGTCTCGCCGGCCGGCTGGCCGCGTCGCGGCTCGGCCGCGTCGTCGCCGTCGCCGCCGAGAACCTTCGTGATCCGGCGCGCGCGATCGCCCTCGTCCTGCTCACCGCGCTGATCCTCCGGGTCCTGTGGCTGAACCTGCCCGCCCGGACGCTGATCTTCGACGAGGCGTACTACGTCAATGCCGCGCGGGTCATCCTGGGCCTGCCGGCCGGGACCCACTACGCGGCCAGCCCGGTCGGCCTCGACCCGAACACCGAGCACCCGCCGCTCGGCAAGCTGGCGATGGCCGCCTCGATGGCCGTCTTCGGTGACAACGGCCTCGGCTGGCGGCTGCCGAGCGTGATCGCGGCGATGGTCGCGCTGCTGGCCGTGTACCGGATCGTCCGGGCAACGGACAAGTCTGTCTGGCTCGCGGTGCTGGTCGTGACGCTCGTGTCGCTCGACAACCTGACGATGGTCCACGGCCGGATCGGGACGCTCGACATGCTCGTCCTGGCGCCGATGCTGGTGGGTTCATGGCTGGCGCTGGAGCGACGCTGGCTCCTGGCAGGCCTGGCGATGGGCATCGCCCTGCTCGTGAAGCTCACCGCGCTGTACGGCATCGGGGCCGTGATCCTGTACCTGCTCCTGACCGACGGCCCGGCCTGGTGGCGTGCCCGTCGCGTGCGCCTGCGAGAGCTGGCGGGTCCTGTCGTCTTCGGCGTCGTCACGATGGCCGTCGCCCTGGGCGGCCTGACGGTGCTCGATGCGCGGTACACGTCCTTCGCCTCGCCGTTCGATCACATCGCCCGGATGGTCGACTACGGCGCGAACCTCCGCGCCCCGATCACCACCGGCTTCTGCCCCGAGGCGGACAGCCGTCCCTGGCAGTGGCTGTTCAACGAGTGCCAGATCCAGTACCTGCGGGTCGACGTCACGGTCCGTGCCGGCGAGGAGATCGTCGCCAAGATCCCGCGCGTCGACTTCCGCGGCGCCCTCAACCCGCTGCTGGCCGCCGCGATCCCGCTCGCCGGGCTGTTCGCGGCCTGGTACGCGTGGCGAACGCGGAACCAGCTTGCCTTGTGGGCCGTGGCCTGGGCGACCGCGAACTACCTCCCATACCTCGCCCTCGCGGCATTCACGCCGCGGATCATGTACCTGTACTACGCGCTGCCGCTCGTTCCGGCGATTGCGATCGCCATCGCCCTGCTGCTCCTCCGCGGCGGTCTCCCGCGCCCGGTCCGATGGGGCTTCCTGGCGGCCTACGTCCTCGGCTTCGTGGCCTACTTCCCGTTCCGCCAGGTGCCCTGAGCCGGCGGGCGCAGCGGGATGCGGCTGTCGTGCGTCGCGCTCACGGCCCGAGGTCGATGACGTCCGCCGCGAGCGCATTGGCGTACGGGGCTCCCGTCGCCGCGTCCGAGATCGCGAACGAGTAGCGGTACCGGCCGCCGGGTGGTTCGTCGGGCAGCCACGACATCCAGATCGTCCGGCGTGAGCCGGCCTCGACCGTCGCGTCGCCATACCACGCCGACCACACGCCCTCGCCACTCTCGCGGTGGAGGCTGAACTGCAGGCGGACCGGCCCGACCGAGCCGCCGCGGTTCTCGATCCGGGCCCACAGCTCCACGCCGCGACTGGCGCCGCGGATCGGCATGTGGCCGAGCTCGACGACCTCGACCTCGGGCGAGCCGGGTGCGCCGCCCCAGCCGAGCGCCACGGGAGCGAGCGGCGGGAAGGGGAACGACAGCGCCAGCGTGACGATGGCGAGGGCGAGCGACCCGCGGGCGACGATCCCGGTCGCGAGGGTCGGTCGCCGGAGCGACAGGCCGACGGCCAGCAGGCCGAAGCCAAGGCCAAGCAGCAGGACCACCAGGACCGCGACGCCGGCGAGGCCCCAGCGGATCCAGGCCCCCGTCTCGGCGACGCCCCCCGAGGTGAGCCGCGGCAGCCACAGGTCGAACAGCGGATCGACGACCCGCTCCGGGGCGTTCGGCATCGTGATCGTGGCGACCACGAACACCCCGGCGCCCACGAGCATGAGCGGGATGGCAACCGTCCGGGCCGCCCGCGGAATCAGCGCGACGAGCAGCGCCGCGAAGGGCAGCGCTGGCATCAGGTAGCGCGGCCCGGGGGTCCAACCGCCGAGCGGGTTGAGGGCGCCGCTGTTGTAGGTCAGGAAGGCAGCACACATCGCCGCGGCGAGCAGGACCTC
The DNA here is from genome assembly GCA_003250155.1 of Chloroflexota bacterium. Lineage (GTDB taxonomy): Bacteria > Chloroflexota > Limnocylindria > Limnocylindrales > CSP1-4 > UBA5189. The sequence goes on from QKHE01000059.1 coordinate 21,325, forward strand.
CGCTCGCAGCTCGCGCCGCCGAAGCGCGACGAGGCCGAGCGGCACGAGCGCGAACCACGGCGCGAGTCGGACCAGCCCTCGCGGACCGAGGAGCAGTTCCCAGGTCGTCGACAGCGACGGCCAGACGATCGAGACGAGGCCCTGCGCGTTCTGCTCGGCGAAGGCGACGGTGTACTGGTAGCCGATGCTGAACGGGTTTCCGAACGTCAGCCAGTCATAGGCCATCAGGACGGCGGCCAAGGGGAGCCCGCCGGCCACGAAGCCGATGGCGGCCCGGCGCCCGAGCGGAAGCGCGTAGGCGAACAGCAGCGCAACGCCGAGGACAACCGGGATCTCGATCAGGACCGCCCAACCGGCGAGGAAACCGGCTCCGACCGGCAGCCAGCGTCCCGGCGTGGTCCGCTGGCGGTACAGCAGATAGAACGCCGCGAACAGCGCGGCGGTCGAGGCCGCGTGCCCGAAGAACATCGTCGCGAACGGGAAGGCCATCGATCCGAGGCCGTACGCGAGCCCGACTCCGATCGCCCATGCGTCGCCGACATGCGGCCGCAGGAACGAGATCAACAGCACGACCAGGAGTGCCGTCGCAATCCCGCTCTCGACGAAGGCCAGGGCCTGCACCGCCTCGTCTTGCGAAGGCGTGCCGCGGCCCACGAGCCCGCTGCTCAAGCTGGCTGCGGCGTAGACCGGGACCCCGATCAGCGCGCTGCCCGGCGCCTTGTCCGAATACCAGTGGCCGTCGTAGAACGCCTTGTCGCCGGTGTTCTCGTGGAAGCTGTCGATCCGGGTCGTGCGCTCCTCCGTGATCGCGCGCACGAGGTCGTAGCGGCTGTACTCATTCCAGGCCGGCCGCTGCTGGACGAAGCCGTACGCGAAGAGCAGGAGCGCGGCCACGAGGACGCTCCGCTGCCCTTGCCCGGAGAGGCTCGACCACCACCGCCGTGGTGCGCTCAACATCATCGGAAGCATGCCACTGCGCGGCGGCGTCGATCCCGGTCAAGCGGGCCGGCGGTCGCGCGCCGGAAACACGAAGAGGGCCCGGTCACCCGGGCCCTCTTCGATCGGTCAGGTCCCTGGCGGGACGACGGTTAGCGCCGGTTCTTGGCCCGCGACGGGGTCAGGATGACCGCGCCGGCAAGGAAGGCGCCGAGCGCCGCGACCAGGAGCCACGAGCCCTGGGACGGGCCGGACGGCCCATCACCGACCATCGTCGTCGGAGGAAGCGTCGGGGTATCGGTCTCGCCGCTCGTCTCCTGGGTGAAGGTCGTGGTCGTGGTCGTCTCTTCGGTCGTCGTCGTCGTGGTCGTCTCTTCGGTCGTCGTCGTCGTGGTCGTCTCTTCGGTCGTCGTGGTCGTGGTCTCCTGCTCGTCGCAGAAGATCATGTGGCTGATGTTCTTGTCGCCCTCGTCGAAGGCGTTCGAACCGTTCGAGTCGGCCCACACGGTCTCGCCCGCGCTGGCGTTCGCGAAGAGGGTCAGCGAGTTCGGGTCGTCGCCCGCGCTCGAGCCGGCCTTGACGACGACCAGCGCGTAGCTCGCGCCGAGGACGTACGTCGCCTGGTCGACACCGAGATCACCCTGACCGGCATTCCACTTGAAGCAGTTGTCGTAGCCGGACGACTCCCACCACTCGGCTGCGTTGTTCTCGCTGGTGCTGGCCATGTGGCCGGTGACGGTCGCCCAGACGGGATCCGCCGTCGCCGTGCCGGTGAGCGCGAATGCGAGCGCGCCCGCGGCGACCAGCGCCGAAAGTTTCTTCAGAGACTCCATGGTGCGTTGTCCCTCCTGTTCGAGACCGTGACCGCTGCACGTTCCCGTGCCAGACAGCTCCCGCCGCCTCCGCTGCTTCGTCGGGCCCCTGTTCCCGATCGAGCGGACCCGTAGTTTGCCTGACGGGTACTAGCCCGTCTAGTACTCATGGAGGGCACGGATTCGTACCTATGTACTCACCACCGCACCGCACCGGACGCAATAGCGGTGCGTCCCGTCACAACTTCCGGTCGAGGGTCCTGGTCCGTTCGTCCCAATGGGCCGCGGCGCGGCGGGCGGCGGATCCGGCAGCGCGACCGACGTCGCTCGATACCATGTCGCGGATGCTCGACTCCACCCCCGCCGCGCCACCGGCAACCCTCCGCGGGGCGATCCGCGACGCGATCGAGCGGGCTCTCGGAGAGGCGGTCGCGGCCGGGGACATCGGGCCGCTCGACGAGCCGCGGCCGATCGAGGTTCAGCGGTCCGGCAAGCCCGAGCATGGCGACTACGCCACGAACGTCGCCCTGCAGCTGGCCCGCCCGCTGCGCATGCCGCCGCTGGCCATCGCGAGCGCGATCGCGGCGCGGTTGCAGGACGCAGCCGGCGTCGTCGACAGCGCTGAAGCGGTCGCGCCCGGGTTCGTCAACATCCGCCTCGCCGATCCGGCCCTGGCAGCGGTCGTCGACGCGGCCCGCCGCGAACCGGACCACTGGGGGCGGCTGGCCGGGCCGGCCGAATCCACCGGCCGACACGTCAACGTCGAGTTCGTATCAGCCAACCCGACCGGGCCGCTGACCGTCGGCAACGCCCGCGGGGCGTTCGTCGGTGACCTTCTCGCCCGAGTGCTCGAAGCCGGTGGACAGCGGGTCACGCGCGAGTACTACTTCAACGACTCGAGCGCCCAGGTTCGAAACCTGGGGGCCTCCGTCCTGGCGCAGCGCGAGGGCCGTCCGATCCCCGAGGACGGCTATCACGGCGACTACGTGATCGCGCTCGCGACCGAGCTGCCGCAGGAGCTGATCGCGCCGCGGCCGGGCGAATCGGACCCCGATGCCCGGGCGTGGGCCGTCGGGCATTGGGCCTCGGCGCGGATCCGCGAGGGGATCGAAGCCTCCCTGGCCCACCTCGGCGTCCGCTTCGATGCCTGGACGACCGAGGGCAGCCTCGCGACCGAGGGCTGGGTCGACCAGGCGATCGAGCGCCTCCGCGACGGCGGGCACCTGTACGAGCAGGACGGCGCGACGTGGTTCCGCTCGACCGCGTTCGGCGACGACAAGGACCGGGTCGTCATCCGTTCGAACGGTGAGCGAACGTACTTCGCGTTCGACATCGGCTATGTCATCCAGAAGTTCAGCCGCGGCTTCGACCACCTGATCTACATCTGGGGCGCGGACCACCACGGGACCGTCGCTCGGGTGCGCAACGCCGCCGCGGCGATGGGCTTCGACAAGGCCCGCGTCGAGATGATCCTGACCGGCTGGGTCCATTTCGTGCGCGATGGGGTCGAGGTCTCGATGTCGAAGCGGGCGGGCACGTTCATCACGCTCGACGACCTGCTCGAGCAGCTCGGCGTCGACGCAGCGCGGTGGTACTTCGCCAGCCGCGGCGCGAACGTCAACATGGACGTCGACATCGAGCTGGCCCGGCGCCAGTCGAGCGAGAACCCCGTCTACTACGTCCAGTACGCGCACGCGCGAATCGCCTCGATCCTGCGCAAGGCGGCCGAGGCCGGGCTCCAGCCGGCAGCGTCCGTCGGTGGGCTCCTGGCGGAGGCGCCGGACGCCATTCTGGCGAGGATCGTGGCCCGCTTCCCCGAGGTCGTCGAGGACGCTGCGGCGGCCCAGGAGACCCAGGGCGTGACGACGTACGCCACCGAGCTCGCGACGGCGTTCCATGCCTACTACCGCGACGCTCGTGTCATCGACGCCGGATCGCCGGAGCGCAGCGCGCGGCGGCTGGCGCTGGTCGACGCGACCCGGATCACCCTGGCCAGCGCGCTCGGCCTGCTCGGCATCTCCGCGCCGGAGGCGATGTAGCGCCGCTACCCGGCGAGGGCATCCCCCAGCGCCGCGGGGCCGACGGCGATCAGCACTCGGATCGCGTCCCGAATGATCCGCGCCTCGAGCCCGAGGCCGTCGATCGCGGTCGCCGCGGCGGTCGCGAACTCGCCGGCAGCCGCGCTCGAATCCCACTCGGTCACGAGCGCGAGGGCCAGCGCGCCGTCCGGCCCGCGCAGCATGACCGCCCGATCGCCGCCCCAGCCGGCCGCCGCGGCTCGCGCGGCCGTCGCATCAAGGCCCCCCTCGCGGAGCCAGATCCCGAGGATCGCCTCGCCGAGCGTGTCGCGGCCCGCCTCCGTCCAGCCGTTGCCGAGGGCATCGGCGAGCCCGCCTGGCACGGCGACCACGATCGGCGCTTCCGCGGCCGCGTACTTCTCTGGATGCATCAGCTGCTCGGTCGAAGTCGGCGGGTCGGCGTAGGCGGCGTCGACCGCCGCGAATCCTCCGCTGGCGAGCAGCGCGCTCACGAACGCGAGCCCCTCGCGATACGGGAACAGCGAGGTCTCGCGCAGGATCGCGGGCGCACGGCGGAGCGCGTCCAACCCCGCCGGATCGAGTGACGCCTGGAAGATCTCGCCGAGCTCCTCGGGCGTCAGCGCCGTCTGCATCCACGCCGACTGCACGGCCGTCGCGTCGCCCTCGACGAGCGAGGCCGTCGCCAAGACCCGATCGCCCTCGTCGCTCACGTCGAGGCCAAGCGAGCCGAGGTCGAAATGCTGGTCCTGGAGCTGGTGGGTGTACTCGTGGGCATACGTCGCCCACTCGACGGGTCCGACACCACCCGAGCGGCTGACGACGAACAGCTCGTCGCGCTCCGGCGAGTAGTAGCCGGCGACCTGGCCAGTCAGCAGGTCGAGGTTTGCGTCGCGCAGGGAGACGCCGGGCGCCAGCAGCCCGAGCGCGCGGTACATGTCCTCGGCGATCGCGATCGCCTCCGGGGAGTTCTCGGCGTCGAACTCGGCCTCGAGATTGGTCCGAAGCGTTGCCTCGTCGATGATCACGGGCGCCACGTCGCCCTCCGGCCGGAGGCCCCGGATACCCTCGACCGCGGCCCGGATCTCGGCCAGCTTGGGCTCCGTGGCGGGATGCGGCGTGCCCGTCGCGGCTGGCGCGCTCGCTGTCGGGCCGAGCGTCGCGCTCGGCCGCGGCGATGGCGTGATCCCGGGGGAGGCCGTGGGAACCGCGCCGCATGCCGCGAGCACCAGCGCCATAGCGACGATCGCGAGTCCGGGCGCCGGCCGGGGAGGCGGCTGTGACGGCGATCGTGGCCGCAGTCGCGGAGGGATTCGAGGAGCCATCGAGCGCCGAATCTACCCGCGTGATCGGCGTTCTGGGTGCACGCGCGGACGAGTTGGCGTTTCTTAACCGGATCGCCCGACCCGTCTGAACCCCACCCTCCTAGTCTCCTCTTCGGACCGAACCCTTCGAGGTTCCATCCTCCCTCCCTCCGACCGGGGGCGCCGATTGGGCAGGCGCCTCCGGTCTACTTTTTCCCGGCGGTCGAGGCGAGCCACTCCCGCCGCGAGTTCCCTCGTCGTTTGGCCGCATGTCGCTGCCAGTGACGAGGCGGCGTGGCTGCCACCGAGGACGCTGCGCACGACGGGAGGCGGACCCCCTGCGTGTGCCAGAATCTGCCCGATGGAAACGCGCGCGATGGAACCGCAATGGAGCTGACCTGGTACGGCCAGACGTGCGTGCGGCTGCGGGGCCGCGACGCCGTCGTCGTCGCCGATGCGTACCCCTCGATCGTCGGCCCCACCGGACGCGGCATCACGGCCGACGTCGCGACGTACAGCCACCCCGACGACCGGCCGCTGCCCCGGGCGAAGGGACGCCGGACGCGGGACGGCAAGACAGTCCTGCCGACGAGCCTCGACGCGGCGTTCGCGCTCGACGGGCCCGGCGAGTACGAGATCCGCGACGTCCTCGTGACCGGCGTTCGGACCTACCGTGACGACGAGAAGGGCGCGACGCGGGGACGCGGGACGGCGTTCGTGGTCGAGCTCGACGGCGTCCACACGATTCACCTCGGCGACGTCGGCCACCTGCTGACCGAGGAGAAGCTCGGCGACATCGGCTCGGTCGACATCGCCTGCGTCCCGATCGGTGGCGCCCTGTCGGCGACGAAGGCCGCGGAGCTCGTGGCCCAGCTCGACCCGAAGATCGTCGTGGCGATGCCGGTCTGCCCCGACGAGCGCGACTGCCACGACGCCCTCCAGAAGTTCTTCCACGAGATGGGCGATGAGCCGGAGGCCCAGCCGAAGCTGACGGTCTCGATCTCGACGCTGCCGGCCGAGACGACGACCGTCCTCCTCGAGGCGCGCGGCAGGACGTAGCGACGGCGGCGGGACCTAGCCGAGGACGACCCGGCCGCCCTTCACCACCGTTCGAACGAGCGACGCGCCCGGCCAGTACGGGATCTGGCGGTGCGTCGGAACGCCCCACACGACGAGATCGGCGGCGCGGCCGGTCTCGAGTGAGCCGATCTCCTCCGCGAGCCCGAGGGCGGCCGCGGCATTGACCGTGCAGGCCGCGAGCGCCTCGGACGGCGTGAGCTTCAGCATCAGGCAGGCCACGGTCATCACGAGCGGCAGGCTCGCCGTGGGCGAGGTGCCCGGGTTGAAGTCCGTCGCCAGCGCCACCGGCACGCCCCCATCGATCAGCGTCCGCGCCGGGGCGTAATGGTCGTGCATCAGGAACCAGGTCGTGGCCGGCAACAGGACCGCGACAACGGGGTGGTCGTCCGCCGCGGCGCGGGCCAGCGCCTCGACGCCCTCGGGCGACGGCGTCGCGAGATGGTCGGCGGACAGTGCCCCGAGCTCGGCTGCCAGCTCGGCGCCGCCGCTCGGTGCGAGCTCGTCGGCGTGGAGTCGAGGCTGGAGACCGAGGCGCGCGGCCTCTTCGAGGATCCGTCGCGATTGCTCGGCGCTGAAGACCCCCGCTTCGCAGAAGACGTCGGCGAAGCGCGCCCGACCCTGGGCCGCAACCCCCGGCAGCTGCTCCTCGAGCAGATGCCGGACGTACGCCTCGGTGCCGTCCGGACGCGCCCGGAACTCGGGTGGCACGGCGTGGGCGCCGAGCCACGTCGGCAGGACGTCGATCGGTCCCTCCTCGCCGAGCTGGTGGGCGATCTCGAGGAGCCGCAGCTCGGTCGCCAGGTCCAGCCCGTAGCCTGACTTCGCCTCGACGGTCGTCGTGCCGTGGGCGAGCATCTCGGCGAGCCAGCGCCGGCCATGTTCGAGCAGCTCGTCGGGCGAGGCGGCACGGGTCGCCTCGACGGTCGACAGGATCCCGCCGCCGGCGGCGAGGATCTCGAGATAGCCGGCGCCGCGCTGCCGCAGCACCAGCTCCTCTTCGCGGGAGCCGCCGAACAGCAGGTGAGTGTGCGGGTCGACGAGTCCCGGCGTGACGGTTCCGCCCGCGGCATCAAGCCGGGCAAAGCGCTCGAGCGGATAGCCGCTCGCCTCGAGCGCGGGCAGGAGCTCGTGGCGCGGCCCGACGGCGAGCACGCGGCCGTCCCAGCAGGCGACCGCCGGCGCCTCCGGATCGCGGAAATCGTCGGCTGGCGCGACGAGGGCCGACGGATCGTTCAGCGCCGTCCCGCTTCGCGGCCCGCCGGCCATCGTGACGACCTCGGCCGCGCCCTCGATGAGCAGCCCGCTCGGCCCTTCTGGCGCGCGACCGCCCTGGATGACCCTGAGTCCCACGATCAGCGCTGCCGTTCCGCCGCTTGGACCGCCTCGAGCCGCCGCTCGAGAACCATCAGCGGGTCGGGATCACGAAGCCGGAGGTACGTGGCCGCCGCATCGAACCGGCGTCCATCCGGCTCGCCGCGCGGCACGCCGGCGTGATCCGCGACGTCGTCGAACGCGGCTTGGGGCGCGAGGCCGATCAGCTCCGACTCCCGGACGACCACCCCGGCCTCGGCTGCCAGGCGGCCGACCGCCTCCCAGACCTGCCACATCGGCGTCGTCGCGAAGTCGAGCAGGTTCATCGAGACCTGGGCACAGCCGAGCTCCTCGATCATGAAGCCGTTGCCCTGGACGGCCGGCAGCCCGCCGCCCGACTCCCGGACACCTCGGGCGATCCGCTTCGCGACCTCGACGTCGGCCGTCTCGAGGTTGATGTTCCAGGCGATCAGGAACGGCCGCGCCCCGACGGCCACCGCGCCGGCCCGCGGGTGGGCTCGCGACGGCCCGAAGTCCGGCCGGCGCTCCACGTCGTCCGCGGCCAATGCGTCGCGCAGGCCTTCGTAGCCGCCGCGCCGTACGTCGGCAAGCTTCACGCGCTCCGGCCGCGACGCCGCCCGCGCGTACAGGTACACCGGCAGCTCGAAGCGCCGAGCGACCCGCGCGCCGAAGGCCCGGGCGAGTCCCACGCAGTCGTCCAACGCCGTGTCGCCGAGCGGCACGAACGGGATCACGTCGACGGCCCCGATGCGCGGATGCTCGCCGGCGTGGCGCTCCATGTCGATGTCGCGGATCGCGACCGCGATCGTCGCCTCCAGCGCCGCCTCGACCGCCGCCGCCTCGCCCGCGAGCGTCAGCACCGAGCGGTTGTGGGACGCGTCGCTGGTCCGGTCGAGCAGGTAGGCGCCGGACGTCGCCGTGACGGCACCCGCGAGGTCGTCGACGACCTCGATTCGCCGCCCCTCGGAGTAGTTCGGGACCGACTCGACCAGCACGCCGCCATCGTGACATGCCGGCGAGCCCGGCGAGTGGTCGTCGTTCGTGTCACCGTTGCCGGTCGTGAGCCTCATCCAGCGCCTTCGGGCCGCGCCGATCCTTCGCCCGCTCGAGGCCCGCGACTTCCGGCTCCTCGTCTTCGGGGCCGTGGTCTCGCTGCTCGGCGACGGCTTCTTCTACGTCGCGCTGGCGTGGCAGGTCTACGACATCAGCAACGTCCCCACCGCGCTCTCGATGATCGGCCTGGCCTGGACGCTGCCGATGGTCGTGCTGCTGCTCGTCGGCGGGGCGATGTCCGATCGCTATGACCGGCGCCGGCTGATGATCGGCGCGGACGTGCTGCGCGCGGCCGCGATCGGAGCGATGGCCGTCCTGTCGTGGACGGGCGTGATCGAGCTGTGGCATGTGGCGGCGCTGATCGCCCTGGTCGGGGTCGGGGACGCATTCTTCAACCCGGCGTCCACGGCGATCATCCCGGACCTGCTGCCGGCGGAGCGCCTGCCGGCGGCCAATGCCCTCGCCGGGATGTACCGGCCGCTGACGTTCCGACTGGTCGGGCCGGCCCTCGCCGGTGTCGCCGTCGCAGCGTTCGGGCCGGGCCTCGCGTTCGGCATCGACGCGGTCTCCTTCGTCGGTTCGGCCCTCGCCATCGCCGCCATCGGGACCCGCCCGAAGGCGAGGCCCACCGGCCGGCTCAGCCCCCGGACGACGTTCGCCGAGGTCGGCGAGGGGCTGCGCTTCGTGCGCGGCCAGCCCTGGATCTGGGCAACGCTCGTGGCGGCGATGCTCAGCCTGCTGGTGTTCCTGGGACCGCTCGAGGTCCTGGTACCGTTCCTGGTCAAGAACCGGCTCGGGCAGGGGCCCGAATCGCTCGGCGCGATCTTCGCGGCCGGTGGCGTCGGGTCGATCGCGATGGCCCTCGCGATCGGGCAGCTGGGCCTGCCGCGACGCAGGATGACGGTGATGTTCGCGGCCTGGTCGGGTGGTGTCGCGGCGATGGCCGTGATCGGGCTGATGACCGACCTCTGGCAGGCGCTGATCTCGAGCCTCGTCACCCACGCGCTGTTCGAGCTTGGCCAGGTCATCTGGACGACGATGCTCCAGCAGCGCGTCCCGCGCCAGCTCCTCGGCCGTGTCTCGAGCCTCGACTGGCTGATGTCGACTGGGCTCGTGCCGATCTCGTTCGCCCTGACCGGTCCGGCGGCGGACCTGTTCGGGCCGGAGGCCACGATGGTCGGCGCGTCGCTCATCGGGGCCGTGCTGATGTTCGTGCTGCTGTTCGTGCCGGGCGTTCGAGATCCGGAGCGCGAGCCGGCGGGGCTGGCGCCGCTGGCCGGTCAGAGTTGATTCGCCGTCTACGTTTCACTTAATAGATAGCGGACTTGACATTTCGAAACAGCGTTTGCCATAGTGTGCGCCACACTGTCCTGAACCAGAGGCAACGACTCGAAATGTCCCTCCAAGCATCGGACGCCCAACCGGGTTCGCCACCCCCGTCGCCGCTCGCGAACCGTGACTTCCGGCTGCTGTGGCTCGGTGAAGCGATCTCCACGATTGGCGACCAGTTCGCCCTCATCGCATTGCCGTGGCTGGCGCTCGTCCTGACCGGCAGCGCGCTGGCGCTCGGTGGCGTGCTGGCCGTGATGGCCATCCCGCGAGCGCTGCTGATGGTCGTCGGCGGCGCCTGGGTGGACCGCGTTTCGCCGCGGCGCGTGATGCTGGCCTCGAACGCGGTCCGCCTCGTGGCGGTCACGGTCCTCGGCATCGTCGTGCTCGAGGGCGCCGCCGAGCTGTGGATGCTGTATGCCTTCGCGCTCGTCTTCGGCGTCGCCGACGCGTTCTTCTTCCCGGCCAACACCTCGATCGTGCCCCAGCTCGTGGAGCAGCACCAGCTCCAGCGCGCCAACGGCATCGTGCAGGGCACAGCGCAGGCAGCTGTCCTGATCGGACCGGCGCTCGCCGGCGGCATCGTCGCCGCCCTGTCGTCGTCGGGCACGGATGCCAGCCAGGCCGGGATCGCGATCGCCCTGCTCCTCGACGGCGCGACGTTCCTCGTCTCGATGGTCACGCTGTGGCTGATCCGGCACCGCGGCGCCGTCCGCTCGGCGGCGGACCGCTCGATCCTCGACGAGATCGGCGAGGGCGTTCGATTCGTGTGGGGGATGCCGACGCTGCGATTGGTGATCCTGGTGAGCCTGACGGCCAACCTGCTCATCGTCGGCCCGTCCGAGGTGGGCCTGCCGGTGATCGCCTACACCCGCCTGCCGGAGGGCCCCGCCGCGTTCGGCATCATCATGTCGGCCTTCGGGGGCGGATCGCTCATCGGCCTCGCGATCGCGGCGCTGCTGCCCGCACCACCGGCGCGGCTCCTTGGGCCGGTGGTGATGGTCACCATCGGCATCGCCGGCCTCGGCCTGGCCGTCCTGCCCCTCGCCAGCACGACGATCGTGGCCGCCGCCATGACGGCGGTGAGCGGCGGGGCCCTCGGCTACGGCAACCTGCTGGGCATCACGTGGATCCAGGCCCGCATTCCGTCGGAGCTCATGGGTCGGGTGATGAGCCTGATGATGCTCGGCTCGATGGGCATGGTGCCGGTCTCGCAGCTGGTCGCCGGTGCGGCCGTCACGGTCAGCCTCGACGGGATGCTGATCGTCTCTGGAACCGGACTCGCCGTCGTGGTGCTCCTGTCGCTGCTCTCGCCGAGGATCCGTGACCTGGGCCTGGCCCCGGTGGTTCGGCGCTCGGCCGAGCCCGAGCTCGCTCAGTCGCCGGCGGCCTGATCCTGCAGCATCGGGATCCGGACCCCGCGCTCCCCTGCCACCTCGATCGCCCGCTCGTAGCCGGCATCCGCGTGCCGGAGGACGCCCATCGCCGGGTCGGTCGTGAGCACCCGTTCCAGCTTCTGCGCGGCGAGGTCCGTGCCGTCCGCGACGACCACCATGCCGGCATGCTGCGAATACCCGATTCCGACCCCACCACCGTGATGGATCGAGACCCACGTGGCGCCCGCGGCCGTGTTGACCAGGGCGTTGAGGAGCGGCCAGTCGGCCACGGCGTCGCTCCCGTCTCGCATCGCCTCGGTCTCGCGATTCGGTGACGCGACGGAGCCCGAGTCGAGGTGGTCGCGCCCGATCACGATGGGCGCGCCGACCTCGCCCGAGCGGACGAGCTCGTTGAACGCCAGGCCGGCCTTCGAGCGCTCGCCGTAGCCGAGCCAGCAGATCCGTGCCGGCAGCCCCTGGAACGGCACCTTCGCCTCGGCCATCTCGATCCAGCGGCGCAGTGACGGGTCGTCGGGAAACAGCTCCAGGATCGCCTGGTCGGTCCGGATGATGTCGTTCGGATCGCCGGACAGCGCGGCCCAGCGGAACGGGCCGCGGCCCTCGCAGAACTGCGGCCGGATGAAGGCCGGCACGAAGCCCGGATAGTCGAACGCGTCGTCGACCCCAGCCTCCCTGGCCTGCGCGCGCAGGTTGTTGCCGTAGTCGAAGACGACGGCGCCGGCGCGCTGGAACGCCAGCATCGCCCGGACGTGGTCGGCCATCGAACGCATCGAGCGGCGGACGTACTCGTCCGGCTGGCTGGCGCGGAGCAACAGCGCGTCGCCGAGCGCGATCTCCGACGGCACGTAGCCGGCCAGCGCATCGTGGGCCGAGGTCTGGTCGGTGACGACGTCGAACCGCTCGCCGGCCTTCGCCCAGGCCGGCTCGATCTCGGCAGCGTTGCCGATGAGGGCGATCGAGCGCGCCTCGCCCGCGTCGGCCCAGCCCCGCGCGGTCGCGAGCGCCTCGGCCGGATCCTCGGTCAGGGCGTCGACGTAGCCGATCTCGTGGCGCCGTCGGGCCCGGGCCGGATCGACCTCGATCACCAGGCAGACGCCCTCGTTCATCGTGACCGCCAGCGGCTGGGCGCCGCCCATGCCGCCCAGGCCGGCCGTCAGCGTGACCCGCCCGCGCAGCGTCCCGCCGAAGTGCTGCCGGGCCAACTCGGCGAACGTCTCGAAGGTGCCCTGGAGGATGCCCTGCGTGCCGATGTAGATCCACGAGCCCGCGGTCATCTGGCCGTACATCATCAGCCCGTCGCGCTCGAGCTCGCGAAAGTGCTCCCACGTCGCCCACCTCCCGACGAGGTTGGAGTTGGCGATGAGGACGCGCGGCGCCCACTCATGGGTTCGCAGCACCCCGACCGGCTTGCCGCTCTGGACCAGCAGCGTCTCGTCGTCGGCGAGACGTCGCAGCTCGCGCACGATCGCGTCGAACGCCTCCCACGACCGCGCCGCCCGGCCCGTCCCGCCGTACACCACGAGCGCGTCGGGGTTCTCGGCGACCTCCGGGTCGAGGTTGTTCATCAGCATCCGCAGCGCCGCTTCCTGGCCCCAGCCGCGGCAACTGAGCTCCGAGCCACGGGGAGCCCGGACCGACCGCGCGCCGGGCAGTGGATCCATGCCTCAGCCCTCGATTCGCAGGTTCGACACGAGCTCCTCGCCGAAGCGCCCGTCGCCGAGCGACCACGAGGAGATCAGGATGCCATCGCCCTGGACCAGCACGTGGTAGGTCCGGATGCCGCCCTCGCAGGTGCCGATGTAGACCGTCCGGCCGTCGATCTCGGCCTCCGCGTGACCGATGACGAGGCCGGCGTCGGCGCAGGCGCCCTCGTCGTACGAGTCGCGCCAGTCCCGGAAGCCGGCGTCGCTCAGCGCGCCCGGCCGGAGCGCCACGACGAGCGCGAAGACGAGGTTCCCGCTTCCGGTGTCGACGGCCACCGCGGCATCGATCGTCGCGCCGACTCGCTGCAGGTCGGCGTTCGAGAGGGCCAGCGCTGCCTCGTCGAGCGACTCGACGACATCAACCCCGCTGACCTGCTCCGGGAGCAGCTCGAGGAGGCTCGCATCGATCGTCAGGGGGGTCGTCCCGTCGTCGGGCGTCGGGCTCGGCGGCGGACCGAAGCTCTCCGGCGGGGCGATCGTCTCGCTGCCCGTCGGGCCGGCCGTCGGGTCATTCGACGCCGGTCGGTCGGTGGGGCCGTTCGTGTCGCCGCAACCCCCGAGGACCAGCGCCGCGGCGAGCAGCACGCCGAGGCGCCCGGGACCCACCGTCCGGGCCATCAGAGCTCCCGCCGCACGACCGGATAGCGCGCATCGTCGACCACCAGCTCGAAGCCACAGTCCGTCCAGAAGGCCGGGTTGGCCGCGCTCGTCGCATCGGGCCGGGCGTCGGGCTCGGGATACGCCTCGATGGCGCTGAAGCCGCGCCGCCCGAGGTCCTCGACGACGTCGAGCACGAGCCGCTTCGCCAGGCCTGCGCCGCGCACGGCCGAGGTCGTCGCGATGCAGGTGATGATCGCCGGCGCCGGGGAGGTGGGCAGCTGGGGATAGAGCTCGCGGACCCGCTGGGCGCGGGGATAGGCCGACAGCGGACCGAACTGGCAGTACGCGACCGGCTCGCCGTCGACCTCGAGGACCTTGGCGTACGAGCCGAAGACGGCCAGGCCGCGGCCCAGCAATTGCAGCTTGCGCGGCGCGCCGGCCCCGACCGCCGGCCCGCGCTCACGACGCGGCGCGAACGGATTCTCGACGGGCTCATCGTCGCCGTCGCCGAACAGGCCGGCGGCGCTCGGACTCCCACCGCCCGCCGCCGCCCGGGGGTCGAACGGGTTGTATGCCGGGCCGCGCTGCGGCGCGAACGGGTTGTCGGCCGGGGCCGGGCCGGTCGGGGCCGCCGGGGCGGCCGGTTCGAGCCACGCCAGCCGGGCGGCCTTCGATCCCCGGTGCTCGTCCTCCCAGTAGTCGCAGGTTCGATGGTCGAAGCCGGGGTCGGCACATGGCGGGATCCGCCCGAACCCCTCCCGATCCACCACGTCGAGGACGCGGATCTCCGGACTCACCCGGCGGCACCTGGTCGCGTGAGCGCCGCCAGCGAGCCGCTTCGCACGAGCTTCGTGGCCGCCTCGAGATCCGGACCCGGCTCGCGATCGCCGTCCCACGGCTTCACGATCTCACGAACCGTGGCGAGGGCCGCCTCCACGCCGACGCCGGGCCTGGCGTCGGCGAGCGACTCGAGGCGCAGCTCGAGGGCCCGGGCGGCACAGATCAGCTCGATCGCGATGATCCGCTCCACGTGCTCCAGGATCCGCTGCGCGCCGCGCCCGGCGATCGGGCCCATCGAGACGTGGTCCTCCTGGTTGGCGCTCGTGGGGATCGAATCGACGGACGCGGGGTGGGCCAGGACCTTGTTCTCGGACACCAGCGCCGCGGCGGTGTACTGCAGGAGCATCAGCCCGCTCTCGAGCCCCGATTCCGATCCCAGGAACGGCGTCAGCCCGCCGTTCAGGCGCGGGTCCAGGAGCAGCGCGACGCGCCGCTCGCTGATCGAGCCCAGCTCGGCCAGGGCGAGCTTCGCGAAGTCCAGGCCCAGCGCCACCGGCTCGCCGTGGAAGTTGCCGCCCGAGATCACGCGCCCGCCGCCGGTCGCCTCCGTGTCGGGCGCCACCGCCCCGCCGTTCGGGAAGATCAGCGGGTTGTCGGTCGCGGCGTTCATCTCGATCGCGAGCACCCGGCGGAGGTGGTCGAGCGCGTCGAGGACGGCGCCGTGGACCTGCGGGACGCAGCGCAGCGAGTACGGGTCCTGGACCTTGTGGCGATGCCCGTGGTGCGAGTCCTGGACGTTCGACTGGCGGAGCAGGTGCCGGAGCTCGGCGGCGATCTCGAGCTGGCCCGGGTGCGGCCGTGCCCGCTGATACGCCTCGGCAAAGGCGACGTCGGTGCCGAGCATCGCCTCGACGCTCATCGCCGCGGCGACGCTGGCGGTCGCGACGAGACGGTCCGCGTCGGCCAGCAGCAGGGCCCCGATCGCCGACATCAGCTGGGTCCCGTTGAGCAGCGCCAGACCCTCCTTCGCCTCGAGGGTCAGCGGCTCGAGATCGAGCTCGCGCAGGGCGACGAGCGCCGGCATGTGGTGCCCGCCCAACTCGACCTGGCCGCGGCCGATGAGGGGCAGCGCGAGATGGGCCAGCGGCGCCAGGTCGCCCGATGCGCCGACCGAGCCCTGCGCCGGGACCACCGGGTGGAGCTGGCGGTTGAGCAGCTCGAGCAGCCGCTCGGCGACGAGGGGCCGGGCACCCGAGTAGCCAAGCGCCAGCGTGTTGGCCCGGAGCAGCAGCATCGCCCGGACGACGTCGCGCGGCAGCGGCTCACCGACGCCCGCGGCATGGCTCATCAGGAGGTTGACCTGGAGCCGCTCGGCGTCGTCGCGGCCGATCGAGCGGTCGGCCAGCGCGCCGACGCCGGTCGTGACGCCGTACACCACCGCGTCCGCCGCGACGAGCTCCTCGACGACCGCGCGGGAGCGGTCCATCCGCACGCGCGCCGCCGGGTCGAGGACGACCGGGGCGCCCCAGCGGGCCACGGCCTCAACGTCGGCGACGGTCAGGTCGGCCCCGCTCACGACCACCGATCCGCCGCTCACGAGGGTCAGGATAGTGGGCTATCCTCGCGCACGTTCCCTGACCGTGCCCTGACTGACGAGGCCGCGTGCTCGCCTTCATCGACCAGATCGTCATCCCGTTCCTGAACGCGCTGTACGGCGCGACCGGCTACCTCGGCGTCACCCTCGCGATGGCGATCGAGTCGGCGATGATCCCGCTGCCATCGGAGCTGATCCTGCCGTATGCCGGGTTCCTCGTCTCCGACCCGAGCCAGCTCGAGCCGCTGACGGGCTCAGCCTGGTCGTACTGGATCGTGGTCATCGTCGCGACGCTCGGCAACACGATCGGCTCGCTGATCGCGTACGGCATCGGGGCGTGGGGCGGGCGGCCGTTCCTCGAGCGCTACGGCAAGTACCTGCTGATCCGGCATCACGAGCTGGAGCTGGCCGACCGGTTCTTCGAGAAGTACGGCCCGGCGACGGCGTTCTTCAGCCGCCTCATGCCGATCGTCCGGACATTCATCTCGTTTCCCGCCGGGGTCGCCCGCATGCACCTCGGCAAGTTCATCCTGTACTCGACCGCCGGCGCGCTGCCGTGGTCGATGCTGCTCGTCTGGGCGGGCGAGCAGCTCGGCGCCAACTGGGTCGAGATCCGGCACACCCTGGAGCCGTACGACCTCCTCATTGCCGTCCTCGTCGTCCTCGCCGTGGCGCTGTTCATCTGGTGGCGGCTGGGGATGCCGGGCTGGCGAGGCGCCGCGAAGCGGACAGACTCGTGATCGGCGGCGTCCGACGTACGATCGGTATCACACACCAGCGCGGCGATCCGGGAGGACGAGCATGACCGAGCACCCTGGTCCGCACGACAGCGACGCCATGGCCGGGCCACACGGCTCGGCCGACGACCACGGCGCTGACCACGGTCATGACGACCACGGCCACGCCGGCGACGAGGCGACGCTCGGGCCGATCGACACCCGGTCGTGGGGAGCCGGAATCCTCGGCATCCTGCTCGGCCTGGCGATCGCCGCGGCCTTCCTCATCGCCAACGGCGGGCTCTAGAACAGCCCGACGATCTCGCCCTCGGCGTCCACGTCGATGTTCTCGCCGCCCGGACGGGACGGCAGGCCCGGCATCGTCCGCATCTCGCCCGCGAGCGGCGTGACGAACCCGGCCCCTGCGGAAAGCCTGACCTCGCGGATCGGCAGCCGCCAGCCGGTCGGCCGGCCCTTGAGCGAGGCATCGTGGCTGAGCGAATACTGGCTCTTGGCCATGCAGATCGGCAGCCGCCCGAAGCCCAGCGACTCGTACTGGGCCAGCCGCTTCGCGGCGGCAGGCGACAGGTCGACACCGTCCGCGCCGTAGACCCTGGTCGCGATCGCCTCGATCTTCGAGGTCAGCGAGGCGTCGTCCGGGTAGAGCAGCCGGAACTCCGGCGCTCCTTCCTCGGCGGCCGCCCAGACCGCATCGGCGAGCGCCTCGGCGCCGGCTCCGCCATCCGCCCAGTGGTTGGCGACGACGGCCGCCCGGGCGCCGGCGGCGAGCGAGACCTCCTGGACCGCCTTGACCTCGGCCGGCGTGTCGGTCGGGAAGGCGTTGATCGCGACGACGACCGGGACGTTGAACAGCCGGACGTTCTCGATCTGCTTGGCCAGGTTCGCCGCTCCCGCGCGAACCGCCTCGGGGTTCTCGGCGAGGAGCGCCGGATCGAGCGGCTTGCCGGCGACGATCTTGCCGACGCCGCCGTGCATCTTGAGGGCGCGGATCGTCGCGACGACCACCGCCGCATCCGGCCGCAGCCCCGAGGCCCGGCACTTGATGTCGAAGAACTTCTCGGCGCCCATGTCGGCGCCGAAGCCGGCCTCGGTGCAGACGATCTCGCTCGTCACGAGCGCGATCCGGTCGGCGAGGATCGAGTTGTTGCCGTGGGCGATGTTCGCGAACGGCCCGCAGTGGACGAACGCCGGGCCGCCCTCGAGCGTCTGCAGCAGGTTCGGCTTGATCGCGTCCTTGAGTAGCGCCGTCATCGACCCGGCGACCTTCAGATCGTCGGCCGTCACCGGCTGGCCGTCGCGCGTCGTCGCGAGGACGATCCGGCCGAGCCGGACGCGCAGGTCGGCGAGATCGGTCGCGAGCGCGAGCACGGCCATGACCTCGGACGCGACGGTGATGACGAACTCGGTCTCGCGCGGGTAGCCGTTCTCCTTGCCCCCGAGGCCGATGACGATCTTGCGCAGCGCCCGGTCGCTGATGTCGACGACACGCGGCCACAGCACGTTGAGCGGGTCGATGCCGAGCGCGTTGCCATGGTGGACGTGGTTGTCGATGAACGCGGCCGCGAGGTTGTGGGCCGCGCCGATCGCGTGGACGTCACCGGTGAGGTGGAGGTTGAAGTCCTCCATCGGGATGACCTGGCTCCAGCCGCCGCCCGCCGCGCCGCCCTTGATCCCGAAGACCGGTCCGAGGCTCGGCTGGCGGATGCAGACCGCCGCCTTGTGGCCGATCCGGTTGAGGCCCTGCGCGAGGCCGACCGTGGTCGTGCTCTTGCCCTCGCCGAGCGGCGTCGGGCTGATGGCGGTCACGAGGACGTACTTGCCGCGCGGCCGGTCCGCCTCGAGACGCTCGATGGCCTCCAGCGTGACCTTCGCCTTCCACGATCCGTACTGCTCGACCTCGTCGTCGCGCAATCCGAGCTCGCGCGCCACCTCCTGGATCGGACGCGGCGTGACGCTCCGTGCGATCTCGAGGTCGGACAGGTTGGTCGTCCCGGGCGCCGGCGCGTTCGCCTCCGGTGCAGCTCGCGGTGCGGCTTTCGGCGCGGACGCCGGCTTCGCGGTGGTCATGTCTCGGCAACCTCCCGCGCCTCGCTCGCCTGGCGCTGGGCCGCTCGCACGAGATGGCTGAGCAGCAGGGCGTTCGTCAGCGGTCCCACGCCGCCCGGCACCGGCGTGATCGCGCCGGCGACGCCGCGGGCGGACTCGAAGTCGACGTCGCCGACGATTCGGCCCTCGAGCACGTTGATCCCGACGTCGATGACGACGGCGCCGGGCTTGAGCATCTCGCCCGTGACCAGGCCGGGCTGTCCGGCGGCCACGACGACGATGTCGGCGCGCCGGACCTTGTCGGCCAGCGCGCGGGTCTTGGAGTGGCAGACGGTGACCGTCGCGTCCTCCCTCGTGAGCAGGAAGGCGAGCGGCATGCCGACGACCGCCGACCGGCCGATGACGACCGCGTCCGCGCCGCGGACCTCGACGCCCGAGCGATGGATCATCTCGAGCGCCGCGTGCGCCGTCGCGGGCACGAAGCCCTCGAACCCGAGCCGCAACAGGCCAGCGTTCAGCGGGTGGATGCCGTCGATGTCCTTGAGCGGGTCGATCGCGTCGATCACCGTCCGGAGCCGAACGCCCTTCGGCAGCGGCATCTGGACGATGATCCCGTTGACGGTCGGGTCGGCGTTGAGGCGGCGCAGGGCCGTGGTCAGGCCGGCCTCCATCCGGACGGCGTCATCGCCTTCCACGTCGACCATCTCGCCGCGGACGCCGACGGCTGCACAGCCCTTCAGGATCCGCTCGAGGTAGACCATCGAGGGCGCGCTCCGGCCGCAGATCACGACCGCCAGACCTGGCGGCCGGCCCTGCTCCTCGGTGAACGCCGCCACCTCGGCGGCGACCCGCGCCCGGATATCGGTGGCGAACGGTGCGCCTTCGAGCCGCCTCGCCTCCGTCGCGGCCTCCGTAGCGCCCTCCGTCACCCCGGCACCGGCATGTCCGACGCCTTGATCGGTTCGCGGGCCGTCCCGCTCTGAACGACCTCGCGAGCCTGGGCGGCGATCCGGCCGAGGTTCGTGAGCAGCTCATCGACCGTTTCGTGCATCGTCGACGCCCACGCTTCGTCGCCGACCGACGGCAGGTTGATGAGGACGTTCGCTGCCGCTCCCCGGCCGCCGGCCTCGGCGAGGAGGGCCGCGACGTTGAGGTCGGACGAGGCGTTGACGTTGCTCCGCCCGGCGAGCGCCTCGGCGAGCACGACCACGTCGACACAGACCTCGACGCAGTGCAACGGCGCCTCGGCGGCTCGTCGCGCCGCGGCCTGCATCCTGCCCGTTCGGACCGCTCGCTCCTCGTCGGTCTCGCGCGGGAGGCGCAGCGCGGTGATGTAGTCCGCGTAGGCCGCGGCGTCCTCGTCGCCGAGCTCGAGGAGGCGGTCGGCGAGGCCCCGAGCCGCGGTGCCGGCCCGGGCGTGGAGCTCGGCATGGGCGGCGTACTTGGGGCGCCCCTCGGAAAGCGCTGCGACCATCGACACCAGCGATGCCGCGATCGCGGCCGCGAGGGCCGATGCGCTGCCGCCACCGGGAACCGGCTCGGCAGATGACAGGCGGCGAACGAACTCCGCGACCGTGAGGTCGCGCAGCGAGGATTCCGGCTGCACGACCCCGATTATGGCGGTCGGACCCCGGACGAGCGCGGTACCGGCGCGCTCGTCCGCACAGTCCGACCGGCTCGGAATCAACCTGCCGGATGGGTCGCCGCTGCCCGGGCCTGGGCAGCGCGGCCCGCATCAGGCGGCCAGATGCGACTCCATGCCCTCGAGCGTCCATCGCCGCGAGCGGTGGCGGAACGCGAGTCGCAGCCGGGCGACCTGCGTGTCCACGTCGAACAGGGTGCGCGGACCGGCAACGACCGGGAAGGCCGCCGTCTCGTCCCGCACCCCCAGCAGCTCCAATACCGGCAGGCGCTGACCTGCCACGACCACTTCCCGCGGCCGACCATCAAACCAGTCGGCGCGAACCGAGACCTCGACCGGCTCGACTCGGACCATCGCCATCTTCGCGGCTCCTTCCGGGGGCGCTACGCGAGCTCCGGTCACCGGGCACTGGTGCCGTGAACGCCTGTTCGATTTCGACGAGAGCCTAGTCCGAACACCTGTTCGATGTCAAGAGCCCGGCTCGTCGTCGAAGGCATCCTCCCAGGGCCCTGTGTCAGCTTGGCTGTCACGCTCCTCCGGGTCGCCTTCGCGAGGCTCGCCGCGTCGCTGAGAAGACTGGGGCTCCCGGTCCTGGGCGTGCTCGCCACGCCGTTCGACCGGCGTGCCAAGGTCCCGCTCGAACGGCGCCGGCAGGCCGGTTCGGAGCAGCCGCGCACGGGTGATCGCCGTCCGGCCGAACCGCGCCCGGACCGCGTCCGCCGCCCTGACCGCGAGGCGCCGGCGGTCCTCGATGCCCTCGAACAGGCCGAGCTGCTCGCGCTCGCCGAAGCCGGATGCCGTCACGCCGAGCAGGCGAATGCGCTTGCCCCGCATCTCGGGTCGTGCCAGCTCCACCGCGACGCGCCAGATCGGCTCGGTCATGTCGGCCGGCTCGGCCAGGGCCCGCTGCCGGGTCACCGTTCGAAAACCCGAGTCACGAACCTTGACCGTGATCGTCCGAGCCCGCAGCCCGGCGTGCCGCAGCCGCCCCGACACGCCCTCGGACATCGCGAGCAGGGTGCGCTCGAGGACCTCCGGGTCGGACGTGTCGACGTCGAAGGTGTGCTCGTGGCCGATCGACTTCGCCGCGTCCGGATCGTCGACCGGGTCGGGATCCAGGCCGTGCGCCCGGGCGACCAGCGTGCCGCCGTGCTTGCCGAGTCGCCGCACCAGGCCGGCACGGTCCGCGGCCTGCAGGTCGCCGATCGTCGCGATTCCGAAGTCGCGGAGCACGGCCTCCGTCGAGGGTCCGACGCCCCACAGGCGCGAGATCGGCAGCGGCGCAAGGAACGCCGCCTCGTCGCCGGGCGCCACGACGACGAGGCCATCCGGCTTGCGGAGGTCGCTGGCGATCTTGGCCACGAGCTTCGTGCCGGCGACGCCCACCGATGCGGTCAGCGACAGCTCGGCCTGGATCGTGTCCTTGATGCGGCGCGCGATGGCCTCGCCGTCCCCGAACAGCGCCCGCGAACCCGTCACGTCGAGAAACGCCTCGTCGATCGAGATCGGTTGGACGAGCGGCGTGAACCGTCGCAGGATCGACATCACCTCGCGGCTGACGCGCTGGTACTTCGCACCGTCGACCGGGACGAAGATGCAGTCCGGGCAGAGCCGGCGGGCCGTGCGGATCGGCATCGCCGAATGGATGCCGAAGACCCGAGCCTCGTATGACGCGGCGCTGACCACGCCGCGGTCGTTGGCCCCGCCCAGGCCGACGGCGACCGGCTTGCCGCGCAGCTCCGGGTGGTCGCGCTGCTCGATCGCGGCGAAGAACGCGTCGAGGTCGACGTGGAGGATCGTGCGCGGTCCCGGCGGTGGCGGCGCGACTCGCGGGTTCACGCCCGCGATTGTCCGCCCGGCCGTGCCACCTTGATTGACCTTACGGCTCGAAGGACAGGCGCCGGTTCGCGTAGTCGAGGATCGCGCGGTGTCGCCGCATCCAGTCGAAGCCGAGCATCCCGTAGCTCGCCAGGTCCGGCGCCGTCACGTTCGCGTACTCCGCGAGATCCTCGAAGGACGCCGCGTCACGAGACCGCACGCCACCCACCTCGAACTCGACGGCGTCGGCGGTGAGGACGTCTGGGGTCGTGCCGCTCGGGCTGCGGTCCGGCGCGGGCGTCGGCGTCATCGGGACCAGCCCATCGAACAGCGGACGGTGGAGCGTCAGCGCGACCGAGACCGTCGTCGTCGGTCCGGAGAGGGATCGAACGCGCCGCCCCCGGGTCGGTCACCGGGGCGGCCGGGCTAGCCCTTCGGCTCGACGACGACCGTCACCTCGGGCGTCATGCCCTGGTAGACCTTGATCGCGACCTTGTAGGTGCCGAGCGACTTGAGCGGCTCGTCGAGCTCGATCTTGTGGCGGTCGACGTCGATGCCACGCCGCCCCAGCGCCTCGGCGATCTCCTTGCCCGTGATCGAGCCGTACAGCTTGCCGCCCTCGCCGACCTTGACGCCCATCGTGAGCGTGGTCGACGAGATCCGGTTGGCCGTCACCTCGGCCTCGCCGCGCTCGCGGTTCCGCTTCTCCTCGCGCGACGCGATGTCGTGCTGCCAGGCGCGATACGCGCCACCGGCCGCAGGGACGGCGAGCTTGTTCGGGATGAGGTAGTTCGTGGCGTAGCCGTCGGCGACAGCCTTCATCTCGCCCGATTTCCCGAGCTTCGAAACATCCTGCGTCAGGATCACCTTCACGCGATCACTTCCTCCTCGCGGTTCGTGCTGCTATCCGATCCAGGCCCGCAGCCGCGGGCCGAACCCCGTTCGAGCGACCGCGTCGCCGGCCGCCGCCAGGGCGTCCGGCAGCCGCACCACGGCCCGCCGCAGCGGTCCCGGGACCAGCCGCCGCAGCCGCGCCACGTCGTCGTCATACGCCGCCCGGGCGATGCCGGCCTCCTCGAGCTTCTCGTTCAGGATCACCTCGTCGAGGCCGTCGAGGAACAGCTGGGTCGCGAGCGCCACGACGACAAGGTCATCGAACTGGCCGAGCAGCGGCACCCGGTCCGGCACGATGTCCCGGCCCAGGGCGACATAGCCCAGCCCGACGCCCAGCAGCGCCTTTCGCGCCGGTGGGATCCGCGGGTCGGCGACGAGCGACCACAGCAGCCGCGCGTACAGCGGCGCACGACCGGCGAACGGCAGGAATACCCCGACCGCGATAAGCCGTCGAAGTCCCGCGCCGCGGCCGCGCTTCCGCTCCCTGGTTCGGTCCGCCCGCTCGCCGCGAGCCATCGGTCCTCCTGCCTCCCGGGGTGCAACGTCGACCACGCCCGCGATGGGGGCGCGCGATCGTCGGGACCGGCAGTCTAGCAGCGAGTGTGCAGCGACCGATCGGTCCGTGGCGCCCAGGCGGGACCGCCCGAAAGTTGACATCGAACACCCGTTCGGTATGATGCGCACAGCCGCTCAAAGGAGTCGCGCATTGACCAGGCATGACGCCGAACGGAAGCTGAAGATCCTGAACCACATCGCGGCCACGCTCCGCGCCCGCGGCTATCCGCCATCGGTGCGCGAGATCGCCGTCGCGGTCGGGCTCAGCTCCACGTCCGCGGTGCACCACCATCTCCAGATGCTCGAGCGGGAGGGCTATCTCGAGCGCGGGGCCGCCCAGTCGCGCGCGCTGCGGCTGACGCCGACCGCCGCGATCCAGCTCGGCCTCACGAACGAGCTCGTCCCGCAGGCCGTCACGTCGGAGGCCCACGTCCTGCCGATCGTCGGCGAGATCGCCGCCGGCGGCCCGATCGAGGCCTACCAGGACGCCTCGGAGACGCTCCCCGTTCCGGACATGCTCGCGCCCAGCGGCGACGCCTACGTCCTGCGCGTGCGCGGCGACTCGATGATCGAGGAGCACATCGCCGACGGCGACTTCGTCCTGATCCGGCCGCAGACGACGGCGCGCAACGGCGACATCGTCGTCGCCCAGGTGGAGGAGAACGCGGTCACGCTGAAGCGCTTCTTCAAGGAGAAGGATCGGATCCGCCTGCAGCCCGCCAACCAGAACTACGCCCCGCAGTTCTACGACGACGTTCGCATCCAGGGGAAGCTGATCGGCGTCATCCGCCGCCTGGACTGACGGGCCGCCTGGATCGGATCAACGGACCTCTGGCTTCGGGGGTCGCCGTGGCCCGGACCGGGTCCCCTACCATCGCCGCGTGAACCTCGTCCCCGAGCGCG
The DNA here is from genome assembly GCA_003250155.1 of Chloroflexota bacterium. Taxonomy (GTDB): domain Bacteria; phylum Chloroflexota; class Limnocylindria; order Limnocylindrales; family CSP1-4; genus UBA5189. The sequence goes on from QKHE01000059.1 coordinate 45,876, forward strand.
TACGCGGCGTCATGGCGCAGCTGGAGGCGCGCGATGCCGAGGATCGCTCCGACGGCACGCCGCATTCCCGACGCCTCCGAGCGATCACGCCGGAGACCGGCGAGTTCCTGCTCACCCTGGCGCTCGCGATTCGCGCCCGAACGATCGTCGAGATCGGGACGAGCGGCGGCTATTCGGGGCTGTGGCTGGCGCTTGCGGCTCGGGCGTGCGACGGCCGGCTGGTCACCTTCGACGACGATGCGGCCAAGGTGGAGCGCGCCCGCGCGACGTTCGAGGCCGCGGGGCTTGCCGAGGTCGTCGAGCTGCGGCACGACGACGGCGTCGCCGGCCTGGGCGAGTTCGATGGCGGCGCCGATCTCGTGTTCCTCGACGCCGAGAAAGAGCTGTACGAAGCGGCCCTCGAGCCGGCGGTTCGGGCGCTGCGACCGGCCGGTCTGCTCGTCGCGGACAACCTGACCACGCATCCCGACGCGCTGGCTGGCTTTCGGGACCGGGCGCTGTCCCACCCCGGTCTCGTCGGGCTGGTCGTGCCGATCGGGAAGGGCGAGCTGGTCGCCGTTCGCCGCTGACGCTGCACCCACCGAGACGCCGACGCAGCGCCCGGCCGAGCCGACCTCCAACCCATCCGAACTCGCGCCAGTGCCGTTCCGGTCGCGGCGCCGCCCGCGAGCTGGCCATCCACGACCGTTGCGCGGTTCTGCACAGCCTCGACCCGGCCGTCGCCAGGTTGTGGACGAGGTTCGTTGAAAACCGGGTTGGGCGATCGCGCTCGAGCGTCGACCCTATGCCGTGACAACGGAGCTGTCACGCCCGAAGGGGACCATTCGAACGCATGATCGACCGCCTGCCGCCCCACAGTCTCGAGGCGGAGCAGTCCGTCCTCGGCGCGATCCTGATCGACCGCGAGGCGATCATCGAGATCGCCGAGTTCTTGCGCCCCGAGGACTTCTACCGACAGGCGCACTCCCTCGTGTACAAGGCGATGCTCGATCTGTTCGAGCGGCGCGAGCCGATCGACCTGGTGACCGTCGCCGAGACGCTGGAACGGGGTGAGGACCTCGACTCGATCGGCGGCCGGGCCTACCTGTCGACGCTGTCGAACCAGACGCCGACGGCCGTCCACGCCGTCCAGTACGCCCGGATCGTCGAGCGCAAGGCGGTCCTGCGGAACCTCATCGGGGCGGCGGGCAAGATCGCCGGCATCGGCTACGAGGACCCGTCGGAGATCCAGGAGGCGATCGACCGCGCCGAATCCGAGCTGTTCCAGGTCTCCAATCGCCGGATCACCGTCGGCTTCAGCCAGCTCAAGGAGCTGCTCCACTCGGCCTACGACCGCCTCGATTACCTGCACGCCCATCGGGGCGAGCTGAGCGGCATCGCGTCGGGCTTCCTCGATCTCGACCAGCTGACGACCGGCTTCCAGAAGAGCGACCTGGTCGTCGTCGCCGCCCGCCCGAGCGTCGGCAAGACGAGCTTCGCGCTCAACATCGCCGAGCATGCGGCCGTCCGCGAGGGCCGCACCGTCGGCGTGTTCAGCCTCGAGATGAGCAAGGAGCAGCTCGTCCTGCGGCTGCTCTCGAGCGTCGCCAACATCGACTCGAAGCGCCTCCGATCGGGCTTCCTCGAGGAGCTGGACTTCGCTCGCATCGCGCCCGCGATGAACGACCTCTCCGAGGCGGCCCTGTACATCGACGACACGCCCAACATCAGCACGATGGAGCTCCGGACCAAGGCCCGCCGGCTCCAGGCGGAATCGGGGCTGGATCTCGTGATCGTCGACTACCTGCAGCTGATGCAGGCAACGACGACGAGTCGCGACGCCAACCGTGTCCAGGAGGTCTCGGAGATCTCGCGCGGCCTCAAGGCCCTGGCGCGCGAGCTGAACGTGCCGGTCATCGCGCTGTCGCAGCTGTCGCGCCAGCCCGAGATGCGCGAATCGAAGGAGCCCCGCCTGTCCGACCTCCGGGAGTCGGGCGCCATCGAACAGGATGCCGACCTCGTGGTCTTCCTGTGGCGAGAGAAGGAGAAGGCCGGCGAGGAGGAGGCCGGCGACGGCGAGGTCGTCAACGTGAAGCTGGCCAAGCATCGCAACGGACCCACCGGCGAGATCCAGCTGTGGTTCCGAAAGAGCCAGACGCGGTTCCAGTCCTACGCCGGCCAGCGCTACGCAGAGGCAAGCTGACGAGGGTCGGGCCATGGCAGAACGGCAGAAGCGGATCGCGGCATTCGATGTCCCGCCACTCGAAGGCCTCACCGACGCCGAGATCGAAGCGATCGCGTCCAAGCTCGCCGACGAGATCGCCGAGGACCTGGCACCCGAGCCCGAGGAGGAGCTGGCACGCGAGCCCGAGGAGGCGCTCCGGCCCGAAGCGGCCGAGTAGCCCGACGGCTGGTGCGATCAGGCCAACCCTTGACTCGCGTGCGTATCCTCCGGGCACGAGCTTCGGACCGTGCCCTGGAGCCGAGCCCAAGGGTTCGCCCCCACGAACCCACCGATCCAGGCGCCACGGCCAGAGGGGAACGGAGCCAGCTGACGCGGCCCTCGATCGGAGGATGGACGGCGTGTACGAGGATCGGACCCTGACCTGCCGCGATTGCGGCGAGGATTTCATCTTCTCGTCCGGCGAGCAGCGGTTCTTCGCCGAAAAGGGCCTCGCCAACACACCGCAGCGCTGCCCGAACTGTCGCGCCATCGCGAAGCGCGCCCGCAACGGCGGGCCGCGTGAGTACCACGCCGCGATCTGCAACGCCTGCGGCAACCAGGCGATGGTGCCGTTCGCGCCACGGCCCGACCGCCCGGTGTACTGCAGCAGCTGCTTCGACAAGGTCCGCGCGGGCCTGATCGAGCCGGCGGCCGCGCCCGTCCAGGGCTGAGCGCGGCGCCCCCGCAGGGTCACCACCGTCGCCCGACCTACACTCCTCGGGACACCGAGTCGGAGGAGGCTGCGATGGGCGTGATCATCATTCGAGAGATGGTCGGCACGAGCCCGCGGTCCTGGAGCGACGCCGCCCGGCAGGCCGTCGCGACTGCGTCGCGGACCGTTCGAAACATCCAGACGATCGAGGTCGTGAAGTCGACGGCCAGGGTCGAGGATGGCGAGATCGTCGAGTACCAGGTCGAGCTCAAGATGGGCTTCGAATACGAGGGCTGAGGGCTATCCACAGCCAATCCACCAAGGGGTAACCGTCCGGTGAGCGGATGGCCGCAAGATGCCGGCCATGCCGCAGCACCGTCGGGCAGCCCTCGCCGTCGACGCGCGCGTCGTTGACACGCGTCGCGCGCCGTCCCTATCGTTCCCGCCGCCCGAGCCGTCAGCCCCACCCGAGCCACCACGCGTCCCCCACATCGTGCTCGTCCCCGCCGGTTCGGCGTCGGCCACGCCCAGCCACGCAGCCACCGGAGGCCCCCTCGGCGACATGTCCGAGTATCCGGTCCAGATCACCAAGGTCCAGGCCCCGCCGCTCCGTGATGACACGCTGGCGCGGGATCGACTGCTGGAGTGGCTCGCGGTCAAGATCCACCGCCGGGCGGTCCTGGTCGTGGCCGAGGCGGGTTACGGCAAGACGACGCTGCTCGCGGACTTCACGCGCCGTAGTCGCGTGCGTGTGCTCTGGTTCCGCCTCGACCGAGGCGATCGGGATTGGGTCGGATTCCTCGCCTACCTCGTCGCCGCGATCCGACTCCACGTCCCCGGATTCGGCGAGGCGACCGACTCCCTGATCCGTGAAACGGCAACGGCGGCGCCGCCGCGCGACGTTGTCGTCGACACGTTCCTGCGGGAGCTGGGACAGCTGACGGGCGACGCGACGGCGCTGGTCTTCGACGACTTCCACCTGGTCGACGATTCACCGGACGTCCGGTACGTCGTTCGCGAGCTCCTGACGCGTGGCCCGGAGCGCCTGGCCCTGGTGTTCGCCAGCCGACGCACGCCGCCGCTGCGCCTGGCCCGGCTGCGCGCGCTCGGCGAGGTCGCCGAGCTCGGGACGGACGACCTGCGGTTCGATGCGGCCGAAACGGAGCGCCTGTTCCGGGAGACCTACGAGATGCGCCTCGAGCCCGGGCTCGTGGCCGAGCTGACGCGACGGACAGAGGGTTGGGCGGCGTCGCTGCAGCTTGTCCGTGCCGCGATCCACGATCGTGACCCGACCCAGATTCGCCACTTCATCTCGTCACTCAGCGGAGCCGAAGGCCATCTCTACGACTACCTCGCCGAGGAAGTGGTCGGCGATCTCGAGGCGGACCTGCAGTCGTTTCTGATGCGGACGTCGCTGCTCGAAACGGTCGACCTGACCCTCGGCACCGTGGCGGCCGACGTCTCCGAGGCGCAGGCGGCGCGCTGGATCGAAGACGGCGAGCGGCTGGGCCTGCTCGGCAAGGGTGGTCCCAACACCCGGCACGTGGCCCGAGCGCACCCGCTCGTCCGCGACTTCCTCCAGGCGCGCCTCGAACGGTCGATCGGTGCGGCCCAGGTCGGGGCGATCCACCAGCGCATCGCCATCGCCGCGGAAGCCATCGACTGGCAGACCGCCGCCCGCCACTACCTCGCCGCCGCTGATCCCGACAGCGCCGAACGTGTGCTGACGAACGCCGTCGAATCGATCCTCGCCACGGGCGCCTACGCCGCCGCGCAGGCCCTCGCAGAAGGACTCCCTGGCGGCGAACTCGCGGGCGCCCCCGGCTTGGTGATTCGATCCAGGTTGGCCCAGCAGCGCGCTGACGCAAGCGCGGGGGTCGCGCTCGCAGAGCAAGCCATCGCCGCCGATCCCTCGTCGACTGCTGTGCTCCTGAACCTCGTGACGGCCCGCAGCCTCGCGGGAGACGTTGTCGGCGCCCTCAACGCCGGGCAACTCCTCGAACGGTCCGGTTCGCGTCTCGCCGCCATCGGTCGCGCGTTTCGAACTGCTCTCGAGACCTCGCTCGATGGGTCGATCGACGTGGCGTTCGAAGAGCTGGTGCGGCTCGCAACAGCCTCCCGGAAGCGCGGCGAACACCACTACCTAGGAGTCAACCTCCTGAACCAGGCGATTCTCTTCACCGCTGCGGGCGACCACAGCCGTGCCCTGGAGCGCGCTGAGGAGGCAATCGCCCTACTCGAGACCACCTCCGCAGGAGTCGAACTCATTTCGGCTCGGTTGGCTCGCGCCAGCGCACTTGCATATCTGGGCGACATAGAGGCCGCGCGCTCGGAGATCGCCACCGCTCGACGTACGGCACAACCAGGACAAGTACTCGAGATCGTGGCAGAGGCTGCTCACATTGAGGCGCTAGTGGGGGAAGCAGAGCTCGGACTCGAGATCCTCGAGCGTGCCCGGGACATGAT
>QKHE01000073.1 GCA_003250155.1 Chloroflexota bacterium
CCCAGACGTGGCTCCTGGCCAACGGCGCGAAGTACGGCTGGACCCGACCGTTGGCGAACGAGCCCTGGCACTGGCTGTTCGGCGGCACCGCCTCGAGCGGCGGCGTCACCCAGACCGTCGGGAACGTCGTGAGCAACGCGCGCGACCTCCTCTCCGACCCCCTGGGCCTGTCCGCGATCGGCACCGACCTGCGCAACGTCGGCATCCAGATCGTGTTCGTGCTCTTCGGCCTCGGGCTCGTCACGCTCGGCGTCCAGAAGCTCGTCGTCCCCCAGATCACCAAGGCCGTTGGAGAGGTGCTGTGAACGTCACCGAGAAGCTCATCGAGACCCTGGGCAACCTCCAGCGCGCCCTCGAGCTCCAGCACGCCGAGCTGCGCGCCGCGCTCACCCAGACGACCCGGTCCAACCGGCTCCGCGGCGCCCGCCCCGCGCCGGCCCCCGGCGCCTCCGGCGGCCGGGCGCTGCTGTCCTCGGGCGCCGGCCGGCTCGTCGGCTGGTCGCTGACCGCCACCGGCGGACCCGTGCACGTCACGCTCACCGACGCCCGCGAGGCCGGCGCCGGCGAGCCCGTCGCCGTCATCGACGTGCCCGAGGGCGGCGCCGGCGCGGCCCTGTGGCTCGGCCCTGGCGGCGTGAGCTTCGGCGACGCGCTGCGCGTGGACGTCGCCGGCACCGGCGCGCTCCAGGGCGTGTTCTGGCTGGGAGCCGTGGACTGATGGACGTCACCGCCCTGCTCAACGCCGCCTCCGGGCCGGCTCTGTTCCTCGTGGCCCTGGTGGTGATCGTCAAGGTGCTCTGGTCCGACCGCCGCGCGGAGAAGCTCACCGTCTCCGTCATCACCAAGCTGCAGACCGACGTGTCGAACCTCGGGATGCAGCTCGCGTGGGAGCAGGACCGCCGCGCCGACCTCGAGAACGCGCTGACCGCCGCCGGCCTGACCATCCCGCCGGCGCGCCCGCGCCCCGTGCTCATCGTCACTACCGCCGACCGCACCTAGGAGACCCCCATGCGTGCCCTGCACCGCGCCGCCCTCATCCGCGCGTACCGGACTCTGGCCACCGGCCTCGGCGGCTCCGCCGTCGCCACCGCCCTCGCCGGCGTGATCGCCGCGGCCGTCGGCGGCCAGCCCGTCAGCACCGCGGCGATCGCCGCCGCCGGCGCCCTCGCGTCCACCGTCGTCTCGGCCGCCGGGTCCTTCTGGCGCGGCGTGGCCGGCGGGCTCCCCGAGGTCCCCGACGACACCGCGCCGGCGGGCGTGTGATGCCCACCGTCCTCGTCCCCGACCGGCGGTGGGCGCTGCTGCTCGGAGTACTCGGCGTCACCGGCGGCTCGTGGCTGCTCTGGCAGGCGTACGAGGCGCGCGGCCGCGGCCGCCCCTGGTACATGCGCGCGCTCCCGGGGGTGTGACGTGGCCGGCGGCATCGTCCTTCCCCGCCAGATCGCCGGGTCCGCCTCGGGCTGGCAGCTGGCGGACTACCTCACCGTCCGCGCGCGCACCGACCCCGCCACCGGCGGGCGCGCCGTGCTCGAGCTCGACCCGCTGCCCGGCGACGTCCTGTGGCTCGTCGATCACGCTGTGGTCGCGTGCACCTCGAGTGCCCCGACGAGCGTCCGCTGGTACACGACCCGCGAGGACCCGCTGAACCTCCTCGACGGCTCGTCCGCCGGCAACTTCGACGTCGCCGACTGGCCCGTCGGCTTGCAGATCGAGCCCGGCTCCGCGCTCGTCGTGGTGTGGTCGGGCGCCAGCGACGAGGCGACCGGCGTGATGACCGCGCAGGTCCGCGTGCTCCGGAGGGGCTGATGGGCTTCCGCAACCCGATCACCTCGCTGCGCGCCGACCAGATCACCGGGCAGCTCGAGGGGACCCAGATCGCCGCCGACGCGATCGACGGCAAGGTCATCACCGGCGCGACCGTGCAGACCGCCGCGAGCGGCCCGCGCGTGGCGCTCGAGCCCGGCTGGGCGAGCGACGTTCACCTCTACGTCGGCGACGCCCAGGAGAGCGCCCCCGGCACCGTGCGATCGGCCCTCCTCTACGGCGGTGGTCCCGCCGACCTGCCGGCCACGCAGATCACCAGCCCCCGGCTCAACGGACACACCGACGCGAGCCTGACCCTGCACGGGGCCAGCCGGGACGGATCGGGCTCCTCACAGGCCGTCGTGACCGCCGGCGAGATCGCCCTGAACGGACCTACCTTCGCCACAGAGCTGACCGTCTCCGGCAAGGTGAGCGCCGGCGTGCCCGTCTCGCTCACGCCCTTCTCGCCGATCAGCGCCGTGACCGGCTCGGTGGTCCGCATCGGAGGCCACGTCATCGCCACGCTCCTGTTCACCTTCAACGCCCCACCGACCATGTTCGTCGCGTTCGCGTCGATCCCCGTGGCCGACAGCCCACCCAAGCCCTTCGGTGGCTTCGGCATCGCACACGGCGTCGCGCGCAACGAGACCCGCGGTGGGGTCGGCTTCGCGCGGGTGCTGAACGACGGCGTGCTCGGGCGCCTCATGCTCGCCGAGGGGGCGCCCACGATCCTCGCTGGCGACCAGCTCTCGTTCTCCGCGGCGTGGATCGCGAACTAGGAGACGGCCGATGACGACACAGATGCCCATCGGCGGCGGGTTCTGGCTCGCCGAGGACGCCGCAGCGTCCTACCTGCGCATGCGCGCCGCCGGGTGCCCCGCAGGGATCACCGACGCCGGCCGCACGATGGCCCGCCAGGCGGCTCTCTACGCCCACCAGGGTCAGCCCGGCTGGCCCGCGAAGGCCGACACCCCCGAGCGCTCCAAGCACACCCGCGGCCTGGCGCTCGACCTCCCCGCCGGCGGCCCGCGCGAGTGGGTCCGCCAGCACGGCCAGGCCTACGGGTGGATGCCCGACCGGGTCCCGGGCGAGCCCTGGCACCTCGAGTACGAGACCAACCACGACGAGTACGGAGGAGACGACGAGATGGGTGCACCGCAGGACGTGTGGGGTGTCATCGTCGACGACCCGGCCGACGCGATGCCGGCGGCACCGGCGTCGGCTCTGCTGACCGGCGCGCGCTGGGACGCCGGCCAGGCACGGTTCGCGGCCGAGAGCGCAAGGGACGGGGTCACGCAGCTGCTCGCGCAGCTCGGCGCCCTCACCAAGGCCGTCGAGGCCCTCGCGGCCGGCCAGGGCCTCGACCCGGCAGCGATCACCGCGGCCGCCCGTCAGGGCGCCGCAGACGCGCTCAAGGCGCTCCAGGTCACCATCACCGCACCCGGCGCCTGATCGCGCCCCGTCCGGCCCCGACCGGCCCCAGCGGGGCGACGAGCGGGCCGGGCGGGGCGTCAGGCTCGGCTGAGCTCGTCCGCGCCGAACCGCTTCTGAGCCGCCGACCGCGACACCCCCAGGGCGTCGCCGATCACCGACCACGACGCGCCGGCGCCGCGGAGCGTCTGCACGGTCACGCGAATGCGCGCCTCGAGCTGCGCCCGCTCGCCGGCGAGCGACCGCAGGAGCGCCAGCGACTCCGCGGCCTCGCCCTTGCTGCCGCGGCCGCTCCAGGTCTCTTGGAGGGTCGTGCCGCCGCCCCACTTCTTGACGAGCTCGAGCCGTGCACGCGCCACGATCGCTCCTGCAGGTACTGTCGAGGTTCCGCTACGGTGTGGCGATCGCCGGACTGTAGCGCTGGCGCTACGGTTGCGCCGGCATCACTGTAGCGGAACCTCGACAGATCCTGCAGGTGGCCATCTACGCCTCGGGCAGTGGGGCGCAGCGGTAGAGCTGGTGGGCCTTGGCGTCCCAGAACAGGAACCAGTACGGCCCGCGGCGGAAGGTCTCGTCGCACTCGGCCGAGAACCGGGTGGGCGGGTAGCCGATCTGCTTGGCGATCCGGTCGCGGTCGTCGGGGTTCGGCAGGTGGTAGATGGCCACGTAGTCGCTCTGCGCGAGCACGAGCGGGTTCACGTGCGCCGGCCGCGGGCCGTCGAAGAGGACGGACGCGCGGTAGTGGCGGTTCTGCATCAGGAGCCGGCGCATGTGCGGGCGGGTGCGCTGCGCGGAGGGCATGAACTCGCCCACCTCCCCGCACCACACGAGGGTCGGGTGGTCCTGGGGGAACAGGGCCATGCCGACCGCGCGGTCCAGGTCGTCCTCGTACGTCGCCGACCCCGGGTCGGCGCGCCAGTAGAGGGACTGCGGCCCGGGCGCCGGCGCGCCGGGCATGACGGCCTGGGGCGCGGGGAACCTCGAGGTGATGTCGTCCTTGGAGAGCTTGCGGGTGATCGGCCCAGGGTCGGCGTCGCCGTTCACGTCGATGCACAGCTTGTCGTAGGGCCACGACGCGAACAGCCGGCGGTTGAACGTCGACTTGCCGGCACCCTTGCGGCCCCACGACGAGATGATGACCGGCTTCGACGGGTCGATCACGGGCAGGTGCTCGCCGGCCTCCTCGACGTCCTCGTCCGCCGGCGCTGGCAGCGGCGTGCGCTCAGCCACGACGCGCCACCAGCCGCATGCGCCCGCTCGTCTTGACGCGGACCGCGCCGGGCTCGTGCGCCGCCGCCCACTCGCGGCCGGCCTTGCGCGCGCGAACCTCGTCGGACCGCGCGACGCGCGCTCGAGCGACGTCGAGCTCGGCGCGCGTCGCCGTCGGCGCCCAGTGCGGGAAGAGCGCGAACGGGCCGGCGAACCGCGGCACGGGCGTGAGGGGAAGTGCACGCCGGCGCGCCGCGGCTCGCCGCCTGGCGGCCCGGGAGCTGCTCATCCGACCAGCGGCCGCGGGTCGGCGCCCTCGCCCGGCCAGCGCCCCATCGGGCCGGCCGGCACGGGCGCCGGCTCGTCCGGGACGGCCGGCGCCTCCTCGGGGGCTGCGGCGCTCTCGGCCGCGAGCACGGCGGCGCGGCGCAGGCTGCGCGCGGCCCTCCAGCGGCTGAACTGCTTCACGAGGTAGACCCCCAGGCCCACCATCGCCTCGATGCCGTCGGCGGTGTCGTTGTCGCCCATCACCTCGCCGAGCGGGTTGTGCCGGGCCGCGATCCGCCCGAGCGGGTCGCCGATCGCCGCGGCGTCCTCCTCGTCGGCCTTCCACAGCTCGACGGCGGCCGCGGCCTCGTCGCGCGCGAGGAGCTCGTGCAGCGCGTCCCCGCCGGCGATGACCGCGCCGCGCGCGAGCTCGCCGATCTTCTTCGGGCCCAGCAGCTCGCGGCCGAGGGCGCCGCGGCCCTCACCCGAGGATGCCCCGGAGGAAGTCGGGGCGGGCGACGTCTCCGCGAGCGCGTCGCCGGCGTCGCTCCACCCGGGGTCCGAAGCCCACGCCGCCGGCTCCGGCTCCGGGCTCGGCCAGGGGCTCGGGCTCGCCTCCGGGTCGGGGCTCGGGCTCTGCGGGTCGGTCGTCGCCTCCTCGAGCGGGGCTGGCTGGGCGAACGTCAGCGGGTCGCCCGCCGGTCGCAGATCCTCGACGCTGGGCACGCTTCGACGGGCCATAGGAGGTCACCTCTCGCACGCGGTAGGGGTCGGCGTCGTCGTCCGACGGCGCCGCGGGTGGGGCCGGCGGCGCCGGCGGTACGTCGGCCGGGACGCGGCGCGCCTTGACGCGCAGCTCGCAGCCGGCGGTCGAGCACGGCCCCTCCCAGGTCAGTCGACCGGGGTCTGAGCGGGCCTCCGTCACGTGACCTGCGCGACACGTGCCGCGCACCCGGACGGACCTCTTGGGGGTGCTCACGGGGGCTAATCTGGCCCCGGGGCCGGGCGTTCACGGAAGTGAACAGCGCCAGAAATCACCAGGGGGAAGGCGCGTTCACCACGGTGAAGTGTGGCGTTCCCTCGGGTGTACGACCCGACGAAGGTGCAGGTCATGGCCACGCAGCCCGTGCTCACCGACATGAACGACCGCCTCGAGGCCGCCGCCCGTGAGGTCTCCGACACGAGGGCGGCCTACGAGGCGGCCATGGAGCTGCGCAACCAGCTCGTCGTCGCCGCCGTCAATGCCGGCATGAGCCAGCGGGCGGTCGCGAAGGCGGCGAAGCTGAGCCCGGTGCGCATCTCGTCGCTGCTGCTGCTGGACGGCGTCGACCCGACGCTCGTCGACGAGGTTTAGCCGGCGTTCCCCCACCGCTCGGACCGCTCGGCGACGGCCGCGCGGAGCCGGTCGCGACCGATGAGCACGTAGCGCTCGGTCGTGGCGGGGCTCGCGTGGCCGAGCAGCTCTTGGACGAGCCGCAGGTCCCCGCCGGACTGCCGGTAGAGCTCGGTCGCGGCCAGGTGGCGCAGGCCGTGCATCGTGTCCTCGCCCGGCAGCGCGCGGGCCACGAGCTTGCCGACCCACCGGGCCGACAGGTGGCCGTCGACTGCGCCGGGGAACAGGTACCCGGACGGCAGGCGCCGGATGAGCCGGGCGAGGTCGGCGGGTAGCGGCACGTCGCGCTCGCGCCGGCCCTTGCCGTGCACGCGCAGGCTCACCCCGTCGAGGTCCTCGAACAGGTCGCGGGTGTGCACCTGCGCAACCTCCGCGCGGCGCAGTCCCAGCTCGTTCGCCAGCCGGATCATGAGCAAGAGCCGGGCGTCGGCCTCGCGCAGCGCCGTCACCACGCCGGACGGGCTCGCGGGCCGCGGCCGCGGCCGCTCGGGGGCGATGTTCGGCAGGCCGGCGGCCGCGTCGACCTCGGTGCGGCCCGTGCCGACGCCCCAGCGCCAGAACGCGCGCAGGCTCGAGCGGCACCCGCGGGCCGTCTCCCGGGCCCACTGGTGGCCCAGGAGGTAGTCGCACAGCTCCTCGGCGGTCAGGGACCACGGGTCGCGCCACGCGGCCCAGCGGGCGAGCCGGCGCACGTCGTAGAGCCGGATCCGGATGGTGTCGGGGGAGAGGTTGGCCCGCTCCATCGCGAGGCCCCACGCGGCAAGGTCGGCGCCCCAGGCGCCTAGGTCGGTAGTCATGATCTTGCGATCGGCACGGGCGCGCGCCAGAGGAACGGTCATAGGACGACTTGTCCGGACTAGCGCCGGTGCCGCGCCCGCGGCCGGCGCAGACGTCCGGCGACGAGCTCGAGCACCAAGCCCACGGCCACGAACACCGCGGACGCACCCACGAGCCGCCACGACACGTCACCCGGCCCGGTGGAGGCGAGCTCAGGCGCCCGCGGGGTGCTCGGGTCCGGGGCCGCGGTGGGCCCGGTCGGGTCGATCGCCTCGCACGTGGCGATCGCCGGCGACGGCTCCGCCGCGGGCGGCTCGTCGGAGGGGGTCGCCGGGGCCGGCCCAGGGGGTTGGCCGGGCCCCGGCGACGTCGGGTCGGAGACTACCTCCGCGGGCGCGCTGCTGGCGCCGCACGAGGTGTCCCCGGGCAGGGAGCAGGACGGGTCGTCGGGCACGCCGGCGACCAGCGCCGCGGCGATCAGGAGCGCGATCATGGGGCAGCGCCCTCCGGCGGGGTCGTCTGGAGCTCGGAGTACCGGGCGATGGTCCGCAGGACGTGCGCCGTCCGCGCGAACGTCACGGCGTCGTGCTCGTGGCCGAGCGCGACGGCGACCTGCGCGCGGTGGGCCTCGTGCCGGGCGCGGGCCGCGACGGCCTGCCAGACCTCTTCGGGCGTGAACTGAGGGGCCCGGTCAACCATCGCCCAGTACAGGTCGACCGCGCCGCGCTGAACCTCGCAGTACGGCACCGGCCGCGCCCCGATCGAGTCGAGCACGTCTTGCAGCTCGACCCGGCGCAGCGTCGGCGGCTGCTCGAGCGCGGTCATCGCGGGTCCATCGCCTTCGCGCGCTCGATGATCCCGCCGAGCACCACCAACGTGGGCTGGTCTATGGTGAACACCAGGTGCTCGACGACCCTGCGGTCGTAGTCGCCCAGCTCGATGTCGTCCAGCGCGGTCTCGAAGATCGCGCGGGCGGCGGCCACCGTGCTCGCCGGCTCCGCGAAGCGCCCGGCACGTCGCCGGCTCCGGTCTACGTCGCTGGCGAGGGCGCGGGCCTCGGCATCGGCCTCGCTGACCGTGGCGTAGGGGCCCAGGTTCATGCCGACACCCCCTCGGTGGCATCGCGGCGACCGGCGCGCCGCTCGGCACGCGCGGCCTCCAGGTCGATCACCCCGGCGGGGAGAGCGGCGGCCTGGCGGCGCCGGCCGAACCACGCACGGATCCGGTCCCAGGCTCCACAACAGAAGGTTGGGGGTTCGAGTCCCTCCGGGCGCACCAGCAGGGCAGCGGGGTTGATCCCCAGCAGCAGTGAGTACGCCTGCAGGTCGTCCAGCGTGGTCCGGGTTCGCCCCCGCACGCGATCGGAGAACGCCTGCTCCGAGATGCCCAACGCGCGCGCGGCGGCGCGCTGAGTCACGCGACGACGCGCGAGCTCGGCGAGAAGGTTCGTCGTCACGACGTCGTTGAGGCGATCGTGCTGCGCAAGCGGAAGCGGAGTCACTGTGCTCATACCCGTGACGATATCGCGAATCGCGTAGCCGCTACAGGGACAGGATGGGTGACTTCTCGGCGTGTCTCCGTGGCGACTTCGCCAATCGCGTAGACGCTATGGCCCGTGACCGATCTCGATCGCCAGACGGCGGACATCGTTCGCGCTGCTCTCCGGGAGCGGCGGCTCAGCCAGACGGCGGCCGCTGAGGCGCTGGGGATCACGCCGCAGGCGTTCTCCGACAAGCTGCGCGGCCGCCGCCATCTGACGCTCAAGGACGTCGGGCTCCTCGCCCGGTTCCTCGGGCTCACCGTCGGCCAGCTGCTCGACCCGCCCGCGCTGCTCGTCGACGTCGACGAGCCCGAGACGCCCGAGGCGTCGTCATGAGGGCCGTCGTGCTGCTCTCGGCCTCGGTGATCGTCGGCGGGCTGATCGGTGTCGCCATGGTCGTCGCGATCGACGCTGTGTGGCGCCACGCCAAGACTGCCAGCCGGCCCCGAGGGTGGGCCTGGCCCTCGGGCCCGGGGTCGGCTGGCTCCCCTCGCCATGCCCGGCGGCCGCGATGAGCGCCGGGTGGGTGGTGGCGATCGCCGTCCTCGCCGCCGCGCTCGGCGCGATCGCCGGCGGCCGCGCGGGGTACGCCGCCGGCCGCGTGCAGGGCTGGTTCGACGCGCTCCCCACACCTCGCCGGGAGCGTCGCGCCCCGGTCGACCCCACCGATCGGGAGGCCTAGCCGTGGCATCGACACCCCTGCCCTTGAACGCCGACACGGCTCGTGCTCTCGCCATGGTCGCGTCCTACGACCTGGCGACTCGTCCACGCCGCCGACGCTGGCGCGGCTTGCCTCCCGGGTACCGGCTGACGACCGAGGACCCGGGCCACGGAGCCGGGAAGTACACGCAGCTCGTGTTGTGGTTTGGGGGCATCCGGCTCGAGAGCCACTACATCGACGTCTACGGCCTCCAGCCGTTGGTCAGGCGCCTGGTGCGGGCGGCGCGTGCGCACGCGCGGTACGGAGTCGACCGGCCGCCAGCGCCGGACGCCCGCCTTGCTCGGATCGCCGACGATCTCGAGCGGATGGCACGGAACACGGCCACCGCGGCCGACCGCTTGGTGCCCGGGTCGGCGTACACGCCGGAGCTGCGGGGCGAGGCCCTGGGCCTCCGGACCGCGGCGCAGTACGTGCGGGACGCGCGATGAGCCGCGCGATCACGACGGAGCGGGTGGCGCGGAAGTCGCACCTGTGCGACGGGCCGTGCGGGATGACGATCCGGCCGGGGGACACCTACCTCGAGCACCGGATGCCGCCCAACCGGACGCTGGGCAACAACACGACGCTGGTCAAGCACGAGTGCTTGCACTGCGCCGGCCGCCAGGCCCGCCGGCAGGACCAGGCGCTCGAGCACTTCGCTACGCCGCTGTTCGACGTGGACCAGCCGGCATGAGCGGCGACCTGCCCCCGCTGGGGTTCGTCGAGCGGATCATGGTCGGCCTGATGGTCGACGGCGACGCCGCGGCGTCCGACCCCATCACCCACGGGCTGCGCGCCACCTCGTTCCTCAGGCGCGACGCGGACGGCATCCCCCAGCTGGTGACCTCATGAGCCGCCGCTACCTGGTCACGCGCCGGGTGGTGCGCGTCCTGTTCTGGACGGCCGCCGGCGCAGCGCTGCCCGCGGTGCTCGTCGGTGCGTCCTGGCTCGTTCAGGTGACGTCGTGACGGGCCTCGAGCGCGTCCTGGACCGCCGCGCGGGCGCCGCTCGAGCGTGCCGCGCGCGGGCTGTGGCGTGGTTGGCCCTGGGCCTCTCGGGGCTCGTCGCCGGCTTCCTGTTCGCCTGGCTGGTGATCGCGTGAGCACCTTCGTGAGCCTCCTGCCGTGGAAGGACGGAGGGCGCGACGGCAACGTGCTCGACGTCGCCGTGAACCTCGAGGAGCCGGGCGAGGTCCGCCTGGGCGTCTACCAGCCCGGCGAGCCGCCCAACGCTGTCGTCTACCTGAACGCGTACGGCGCCCGCATGGTGGCTTCGCGGCTCATCGCGGCGATCGACTACGACCCGGCGGTCGGGTTCCTGGCCCGTGAGGACGAGGACTGGGCCGCCACCTGGCCTACGCCGTCGCCCGCACCGCGGCATCGCTTCCCGCTCGCGGCGATCGCCGTGCTGACGGGCGTGGCTGGGGCCGCCGCGTTCGCTCTCCTGACCCGCGCGCTGGCGCGCTGGGATAGGTGACGCCGCGCCCCGTCGCCGCACTCTCGGACATCCTCGACCCGCTCTCGGGCGGGTCTTCGTCGTGCCCGCGTACGGGCGCCCGGTGGCGCGTGCGGCCCTCGCGCCGGCGCGAGCGGCACCCGGTGGCGGTCACCCGCGCGCTGCCCCACGGGTCGTCGCGGGCGCCGTCGCAGGTGGCGTTCCTGCGGGCCGTGGAGGCCGCTCCGGGGCTCGCGCACCTGCGGGCCGACTCTCGTGCCACCGTGCTCGAGGTCGCCCGCCAGATGGCCTGGTGCGCCTCGTGGGAGACGATGACGACGCGCCCGACGTGGGAGCGGCTGTGCGAGCGCACGGGGCGCTCGAGGGCGACGATCGCGCGGGCCCTGGTGCGGCTGCGCGAGGCCGGCCTGGTGGGCGTGGTCGCGACCGGGCGCAGCGCCACCTACCAGACCTCCGGCCGGGCGGCCGGGGAGGCTGAGGCCGCGGTGTACGTGCTGTGCGTGCCGGCGCAGCTGTACTCGGTGGACGAACTTGAGACCCCCACGCCCGAAGGGCTCCCGGTAGGGATCCCCTGCGCGCGCGAGAGCCGGGCGACTGCCCCATCGGGGCCGCTTCGCGGCGCGCCCCTTGCGGCCGCTGGCGCGGCCGAGCCGGCCCGGGCTGGTCTGGCCGTGATCAGCGACCGGCCGGCGGAGGCCATGACGCGGCGACTGCGCCTAGAGCGGCGCAGGGCTCAAGCTCGGGCGCTCCAGGTGCGGTTCCCGGTGCTCCGGCGTGCCTCTGACGCCGCCGTGGCGGCCGTCCTGCGGGACTTCCAGCTCGAGGGCTGGTCGACCGGGGACCTGGGCCGTGCGATCGACCAGCGGCCCGACGGGTCGCTGTGGCCGCACGACGGCGCGACGGGCGTGGCGCAGCCGGCGAAGTGGCTGGCGTACCGGCTGGCGGCGTGGCGCGGCGAGGACGGCGCGGTCCGGCCGGCGCCCTCGTCGGTGTCGCTGGCGGCGGCGCGGTCGCGGGCCGCGGCCCAGCGCGCCGAGCGGGCCGCCGAGCTCGAGCTGCGCGAGGCGCCGCGCGGTGAGGGCTTCGCCGCGTTCAGGGCCGCCCGGGCCTCCCTCGCGAGGCCGGCCCGGCCCGCTCCCGTCGCCGAGGTTCACCCGGGGGAACCCGGAATACAGCCCGCTGAATCTGCCGTGTCCCCTTGATCGGGCCGGCCGCCCACGCGTACCTCTGAGGGCGTTACCGCCGGTGGGGCCGCGCGGGTCAACGAACATCGCTCGGCCCCACCGTGCTGGTGTTCGTTGGCTCGCGCGGCCCCACTCGGCTCTCCGCCACCTGCGAGAGGGAGTGCGCGATGAGCGCCAAGTCCATCTTCCTGACGGCCGGCATCGCCCTGGTCGTCGCGATCGCCTACGACCGCGCGAAGGGCAAGGTCCCCGGCCTCAAGGTCGGGGTCTGACCCATGCCCCGGCCCCCGCGCCAGCTCATGTTCTGGCTCGCGGTCGGCGGCGTCTCGCTGATCGCTGACGTGCTGATGAACCTCGCGGCCGACCGCATCGGCGGCGCGATCCCGGGTCTCAAGACCCTCAACGACTACCGGACCCGGAGGAACGGCTGATGGCCACCAGCACTGCCCAGATGCGCTCGATGCAGGGCGTCGCGATCCCCGCCGACAGCGTGAACCCGCGTCGGTTCTTCGAGCTCACGCGCCGGCACACGCTGCTCGAGCAGAGCATCACCTACGACGGCCAGGACCAGATCGTCGTGCCGCTGCGCAAGGCCGACATCATCTCGGCGATCTCGGTGCGCTTCGTCGGCACGCTGACGACGAACGACGGCACCGGCACCGTGAAGAGCTCGCGCCGCTGGCCCTACGACCTGCTGCGCCGCGTGAAGTTCTCGGCCAACGGTCAGAGCCAGCTCATCGACTGCTCGGGCGCCAAGCTCAAGGTCCGGGACCTGATGAAGAGCGCGGACCTCACCGACCGCTCGGTCGTCCAGTCGGTCGCCGGCGCCTCGCTGTCCAACGGCACGATGGCCCTCGCCGGCGAGGCGTGGGGCACCGGCTCGGGCACCACGGCGGTCGTGGACGGCGCCAAGGACGTCGACCTGCTCTGGCACATCCCGATCGCCGAGGACGAGCGCGACCTGTACGGCGCGATCTTCCTCCAGACCACCTCGAGCGACCTCACCCTCACGCTCGACCTCACGCCGCTCGCGCAGCTCATCCCGATCACCGGCGACGCCACCGCGACGCTCACCGGCAAGTTCGAGGTCATCACGCACAAGTTCTCGATCCCGGCCGAGAACGGCGGCATCGTCGTCCCCGACCTCTCCGCGTTCCACGCGATCATCGAGAACCGCTACTCCGCGCTCAACTCCGGCCCCAACGAGCCCATCGTCATCGGCCAGGGCGCCGGCAAGTCCCTCCTGCGCATCTACTGGCAGCTGTGGAACGGCGCCGGCACGGCGGCCGTCCCGGTGCCGCTCACCTCCGCCGGCTACGGCGAGGTCGGCTGGCGGTACGGCTCGGCGGAGACGCCCGAGCTCTACCCCAACGGCTCGGTCCTGCGCCAGGACCAGGAGCGTCGCTACAACAGCGACTTCGCCGGCGTGTGGGGCTTCGGGTGCCACGACTTCGTCTCGGAGAACAGCTTCCGCGACGTCGTCGACATGGGCACCGCGAGCGAGCTGCGCCTGGTGCTCAACCTCCAGGCCGGGCTCGCGCTGACCTCGCCGGCGCTCGAGGTCGTGACCGAGACGGTCTTCCTCGCCGGCCAGGCCGCGTGAGGTCGTCGTGGACACCTCCTACGCCCCGACGACCGGGCACGACCGCTTCGGGCTGAACCCGGGCGGGCGGCTCAGCCCGGCCCAGAGCGAGCTCAACGCGGTCGCCTCGCCCGGTGACGTCGGTCGCCAGGACGAGCCGTGGTCGCCGTCGAACCCGCTGTTCTGGGTCGGCGCGCTGGCCGCGGTGACGCTCGGCCTGGCGGCCGTGTCGACCACGGTGCGGGTGGGCCCGGTCAAGGCCGGCGTCTCCGTGGGGAAGTGACCTGCGATGGCGTTCGCAGCCCCGGTCGTCGCTGAGGTGGCTACGGCGGGTGGAACCGCCGCGGCCGCCTCCGGCGCGGCCGGAGCCGCGGGCGCCGCGGAGGCAGGGGGCGCCGCGCGCGCCGGCGGGCAGGCCGCAGCTGCTCGACCGCGCAAGCTCGCATCGACGGGCGAAAAGGCCAGCGAGGCCCTTCCCCGCCGGCGTGCGCAGCGACAGTCCACCGCCGCCGGCCGCGCCGACGAGCTCCTCGCATCCGGCGGCGGCCGCGGCCGCGCGCGGCGGGCCCTGATGGACGAGTTCGGCGCGAGCGGCCCAGAGGCCGACCGGCTCCTCGACGACGCCGAGGGACGCCGACCGGCCGACGAGCCCACCGACGAGCCGGCCGACGAGCCGGCCCGGCCGCGGGGCGGCGATCCCGCCTCGCGCGTCGGGTCGGCGATCGGCGGGGCCGCCGGCCGCGGCATCGGCGGCGCGCTCAACGCCGGCGGAGGCCTGCTCCTCGGGGCCGTCAGCTACGTGCTCGCGCTCGTGTTCCTCCGCGACGGCACCGACGGCCTCAAGCGCTGGGTGGCCGCGAAGTTCCTCAACAAGGTCCCCAGCGCGGCCACCCCGGCGAAGACCACGCCGGCCACCACCACCACGGACGGCGCGCTGCGCCTGAGGACTCGAGGAGACGTGAGCGCATGAACCCCGGCGGCGTCGTGATCGTCCTGCTCGGCGTGCTCGTCCTGACCCAGGTGCTCGCCGGCGACGCGCTCGGCCGGCTGAAGGTGCTGCCCTCGTGAGCACCCTGCGCTGGCTCTTCGGCGCCTGGCTCGGGCTCATCGCCCTCCAGGCCCTCACCTCACCGTCCGCGCCCACCCGGGTGGCCCAGGCCTTCGACGGGGCTCAGCAGCTCGTCGACCGGGCGCTCAACCCGAACCTCCCGCTCATCCCCGACCTTCGAACCAAGGAGTGACCCTCGATGATCCGTCAGCTCGCGAAGTACGGCGCGTCCCTGATCGCGCTCTACGTGATCGTCGCCAACGCCTCCGGCTTCGGCCAGGTCATCACCAAGGGCGCCAGCGGCATCTCCTCGGTGACCCGCACCCTCCAGGGCCGCTGAGGTGCCGCGCACCGACGTCGCACGGGCCATCAACCTCACGGTCGAGCCCGTCGCGACCTACCACACCGACCCGCGCGGGTGGGCGATGTTCCGCGCCCTCGCCGCGGCGATCGCCGGCCCGCTCATGGGCCGGCGCGGCTCGCACGTCTACCCCTCGGTGCACACCGACTTCCACGGCCCCGTGCGCAGCCCCCAGCAGCTGCGCGGCGCCGGCCACCTGGGCACCGGCCGCGCGGTCGCTCCCCGCGCGTCCACGCTCCAGGACGAGAAGGAGGCGAACCCGCTCAACGCCGCCGCCAACGAGATCCTGTACGAGCGGATGATCCGGGGCATGCGATGAACCTCGCCAACCTCCGCGGCGCGTTCGCCCGCAACAAGACCGCCCTGGCCGTGCTCGGCGCTGTCGCGGTCGCCGGCCTGGCGCTCGTCGCCCGCAAGCGCGGCGGCGCGGCCGGCACGGGGGCTGACGTGGCCGCGACGACGGGCTCGAGCGGCAGCCGGCTGCCCTCGAGCCCGTACGGCGCGTCCTCGCAGTCCTACGCGCTCGCGCCCTACGACTCGTCCGCCAGCGACGTCTACAACGTCCTCCAGCCCCAGATCGAGGCCCTGCAGAACCGCATCCCGATCAACGGGTCGCTGACCGAGCCCTCGCCCGCCCCGACGCCGGCCGAGACCTCCCCGTGGGCTGGCACGTGGCTTGCGTCGGAGACCGACCCGCGTCGCTTGCAGATCGCGGAGTACTACCGCGACTTCCTCGGCCGCGCGCCCGGTGAGATCAGCCGCAAGGAGATCAACTTCCAGGACGCGTCCGGGCTGAGCCTGGACCAGCTGCGCCAGAACATCGTGGCCTCGCCCGAGGCCCTCGGTCGGTGACCTCATGGCTGACCCCGTGACGATCGACACCGCCGGGCACTGGCTCTCGCCCGACGCGGCGGCCAGCTACGCGCAGATGCGCGCCGCCGGCCTGCCCGCCGGCGGGGTCACCTCGGCCGGGCGCACCGCCGCGGAGCAGGCCGAGCTGCACGCGAAGGACCCCGGTGTGGCCACCACGGTCGACAAGAGCCCGCACGTCAAGGGCCAGGCGCTCGACGTCTCCACCTCGAGCTCGGCCCAGACGTGGCTCCTGGCCAACGGCGCGAAGTACGGCTGGACCCGACCGTTGGCGAACGAGCCCTGGCACTGGCTGTTCGGCGGCACCGCCTCGAGCGGCGGCGTCACCCAGACCGTCGGGAACGTCGTGAGCAACGCGCGCG
>QKHE01000134.1 GCA_003250155.1 Chloroflexota bacterium
GGCGCCCGCCGTTCGCGGGCCATCCGGCCCCCGGGCTTCGGGCCGCTCGTCCCTTCGAGCCACGGGCCGCCGAGGCACACCATCGAGCCATGACGTCCCAGACCCAATCACGCCCCCGGCAGACCTCCGCGCCCGTGACCGACGCAGCGACGACGCTGCCCCGCTTCCCGGGCATCCCGGCGATCGTCGATGGCTCGGAGGCCGTGGCCCACGTCGAGAGCCGCCTTGCCGAGGTCGCCTGCGTCTACCCGATCACGCCCTCGACGACGATGGCGGCGGTCTACCAGGCAGCCGTGGCGGATGGGCGGACGGACCTGTGGGGCACGCCGCTGCGGTTCATCGAGCCGGAATCCGAGCACTCGTCGGCATCGGCTGCCGAGGGCGCCGCGCTCGCCGGCGCGCGGGTCACCAACTTCACCGCCGGACAGGGCCTCGTCCTCATGAAGGAGGTCCTGTTCGTCATCAGTGGCAAGCGCCTGCCAGTCGTGTTCCACGTCGGGGCGCGGGCGCTGACGAGCCAGGCGCTCAATATCCATGCCGGTCACGATGACGTGATGGCCGTCGCCGACTGCGGCTGGGGCGTGCTCTTCGCTCGCAACGCCCAGGAAGCGGCGGATCTCGCCGCGATCGCCCGCCGCACGGCCGAGGCGACCGATACCCCGTTCCTGGTCGCCCAGGACGGCTTCCTCACGACGCACACCCTCGAGAACGTTCGGCTGCCCGAGGATGACCTCCTTCGCGAGTTCCTTGGCGACCCCCGGCAGCACGTTCGGGACCTGTTCGATCCCGCCGAGGCGCTCATGACCGGCGTCGTCCAGAACCAGGACAGCTACATGAAGGGCAAGATCGGCCAGCGGGCCTACACGGACCGGATCCCGGCCGCCCTCGAGGACTCGATGGCCGAGTGGGGCCGGCTGACGGGCCGCGAGATCGGGCCGGTCAACGGCTACCGGACCGACGATGCACGCGAGATCCTCGTCGCGATGGGCACCATCGCCGACACGGCGATCGCGGTCGTCGACCACCTGCGCTCGCTGGGCCGGCCCGTCGGCTGCGTCGCGGTGACGGCATTCCGGCCATTCCCGGCACAGGCCCTCGCGGCAGCGGTCCGACACGCCCGCGCGATCGGCGTCGTCGAGCGGACCGACGAGCCACTCGCGGCATCCAACCCGCTGACCCGCGAGCTGCGCTCGGCGCTCTACGAGGCCGCTGCCGAGGGCGAGCTCGTGCCGCGGGTCCACTCGTACGTCGCCGGCCTCGGCTCACGCGACGTCGCGGCCGGCGACCTCGTCGCCGTGTTCGACCAGCTGGCCCAGCGCGGCGCGACGCCGGGCGAGGTTCGGGTCCTCGGGATCCGGCACCCGCTCGCCCTCGCGGCCGAATCCATCGACCTCCGGCCCCCCGGGGCGTACTCGCTGCGCGGCCACTCGATCGGCGGCTTCGGGAGCGTCACGACGAACAAGCTCGTGGCCACGCTCGTCGGCGAGCTGTTCGACAAGCAGGTCCAGGCCTACCCGCGCTACGGCTCCGAGAAGAAGGGTCTGCCGACGACCTACTACCTCACGATCGCGGACGCCCCGATCCGCCTCCACGCCGAGCTCGACCGCGTCAACTTCGTGCCGCTGCACGACGTGTCGGCGTTCGGTCTCGGGGATCCGCTGGCCGGGCTCGTCGACGGCGGCGATCTCTTCATCCAGTCGACCCTGGCCGACCCGGTCGCGATCTGGGGGTCGATCCCGGCTGCGGCCCGGGCCGAGCTGCTCGCGCGGCGCATCCGCGTGACGGCCCTCGACACCGCCGAGCTGGCGCGCCGGCATGCGCCACGGGCAGACCTCGAGCTGCGGATGCAGGGCGTCGCGCTCGTCGGCGTGTTCCTGCGCATCGCCCCGTTCGCCGAGCAGGCGGGCCTCGACCGGGAGCGCCTGCTGGAGGCCGTCCGCGCCCAGCTGACCCGATTCTTCGGCAAGCGTGGCGGTGCCGTCGTCGACGCCAACCTGGCCGTCATCACCGAGGCCTGGGACGGCCTCATCGACGTCACCGCGGCCATCAGCGGCGCCGGCTCCGACGCCGTCGCGGTCACCCAGGGAGCGCTCCGATGACTGGCACGTCCAAGGCCAAGGGCCACAGCTCGCTCGTCGCCGAGTACATGGCGGTCGATCCCATCGTCGTCCGTGCCGACGCCACGCTGACCGAGGCCGCCGAGCTCATGGACCGCCACCACGTTCACGGCCTGCCGGTCGTCGACCATTCCGGCTCGCTCGTCGGCGTGCTGTCGCAGACCGACCTCAATCGGGCCCGCTCGACGGAGTACCTGTGGGCCAACTGGCCGGGGCTCGCCGTCCGACACCTGATGACCGCGCCGGCGATCACCGTCCACCGCTCGACGCCGCTCGTCATCGCGGCCCGCAAGATGGAGCGTCACCACATTCACCGGCTCGTCGTGGTCGACGACGGCGACGAGACGGTCCCGATCGGGTTGCTCTCGATGACCGACCTGATCCACGCGCTCGCCGAGGAGACGGCGCGTCCCAACCCACCCCAGCCCCGAGCGGAGCCCGCGTCATGACCGACCTGCTGATCAAGGAGCCGGGCGAGCTCAAGGAGTCCCACGACGTTCGCCTGACGACCGCCGCCCCGCCGCTGCTCGACATGGACGCCTACGTGGAGGAGTTCGGCCGGACCGTCGTGCCGGCGTACCGGCGCGGGATCGCCGACCGCGAGCTGCCGGCCGACGCCGGGCTGGCCCGCAGCGTCATCCCGCCAGGGACGGCCGCGACGCGCGACTTCAGCCACCTCGCGCTGCGCATCCCCGAGCTCGTCGCGGAGAAGTGCGTCGGCTGCATGGCCTGCGTCAACGCCTGCCCGGACACCGCGATCCTCGGCGTCGTCGTCCCGACGTCGCAGCTCGAGCCGCGCATCGCCGAGTTCGCCGCGAGCCAGGACCAGCCGGAGGTGGCGGCCGCGTCCGCCCGCTCGCACTTCGTCGACACCCAGAAGTACGGCGAGGTCCCGGCCCGCAAGGGCAACGAGCGGGGGCAGTTCGGGATCTTCGTCGACCCCGGCCACTGCAAGGGCTGCTCGGAGTGCGTCGAGGTCTGCTCGGCGCTCGGCCACGACGCGCTGTTCATGACCGACAAGGTTCTCGAGGAGCCGCCGACCGTCGAGGGCGCGGCGCCCGAATCGACGCTCGACCGCTTCCGGCGCGACATGGCCTTCTTCCGCGACCTGCCGCCGACCCCGATCGAGTACCGCAACGAGAAGGCGCTCGCCGACCTGATGCTCGGCGAGCACGCCCTCGGCTACGTCGGCGGCGCCGGCTCGTGCGCCGGCTGCGGCGAAGCGACCGCGATCCGGATGCTCGTCGCCGCGACGCGGCAGGTCCACGGGCCCGAGTCGATGGGCATCGTCGCCGCGACCGGCTGCAACACCGTGTTCGGCAGCACCTATCCATTCAACCCGTATCGCGTGCCCTGGACGAACTCGCTGTTCGAGAACGCGCCCGCGGTCGCGCTCGGCATCCGGGCCCGCTGGGATGCCGCCGGCCACCCGGAGCGCAAGCTGTGGGTCCTCGGCGGCGACGGGGCGATGTACGACATCGGCTTCCAGGCGCTGTCGCGGATGGTCGCCTCCGGCGAGGACATCAAGGTCATGGTCCTCGACACCCAGGTCTATTCGAACACCGGCGGCCAGGCCTCGACGTCGACGTTCGGCGGCCAGGTCACGAAGCTGTCGGCGTTCGGCAAGGCCCTGCACGGGCGACCGGAGCGGCGCAAGGAGCTCGGCCGGATCGTGATGGCCCACGGCGAGGTGTACGTGGCCCAGACCACGCCGGCGCACCTGAACCACTTCTACCGGGCCGTGATGGAGGCGAACGAGTACCCCGGCCCGGCGGTCGTGGTCGTCTACACCGCCTGCATGCCCGAGCACGGCATCGCCGACGACGCCGCGACGCGCCAGGCCAAGCTCGCCGTCGACTCGCGGGCCTTCCCGCTCTTCAGCTACGACCCTCGGAAGGGCGAGTCGTTCGCCGAGCGACTGTCCCTGCAGGGCAACCCGGCGACGAAGGACGACTGGTCGAAGCACCCCGACGGCTCCATCCTCGACTTCCTGGCGTTCGCCCGGACGGAGGGCCGCTTCGCCGGCCACTTCGCCAAGGACGAGCCGACGCCCGAGATCCTCGGGACCCAGGAGGATCGCCTCGCCAACTGGCGCGGCCTCCAGGAGCTGGCCGGGATCCGGTAGCCGTCGACCGGGACCTATAGTGGGTCCCGATGCACGAACCAGGGCCAGGCGACGGCCTCGTCTGCGCCTACGAGCTGGACGGCAAGGGCGGCGGCC
>QKHE01000006.1 GCA_003250155.1 Chloroflexota bacterium
TGGCTGGCAGGCGCCGTTCCCGGTGCCGCACGTCGAGCTCGCGATCGACCCGGGCCGGCTCGGAATCGGCCTGCTGTTCGTCGTCGCGCTCGCGCCGCTGATCGGGACGCTGCTGTTCACCGCACCGATCTTCCTGCTGCGCAGCAGGACCCGCTGGTGGGTCGCCCTGATCATCGGCTTCGTGCTGTTCAACGTCGCCGTCGGCGGCCTCGCGTTCCTGTGGGCGTACGTCAACTTCGACTGGGTGGCCGGCCTGTTCTGGTTCATCGGCAAGACGTTCGCGCTCGTCTTCGTCTTCGTCTGGCTGCGCGGCACGCTGCCGCGCGTCCGGATCGACCAGCTGATGGGCTTCGCCTGGAAGTGGCTGCTGCCGGTCTCGCTGCTGAACCTGTTCGTCACCGCCGTGGCCGTCATCGTCGTCGACGCGGTGGGGCGCTGATGAGCTTCCTGTCACAGCTCGTCCCGGGCTTCGGCATTGCCAAGGGCATGACCCTGACGCTGAAGCGCTTCTTCGCGCCCAAGGCGACGATCAAGTACCCCGAGCAGAAGGCCGACGTCGCGGTCCGCTTCCGCGGCCGCCTCCAGCTGCTGTGGGACGAGAACGGCCTGCTGAAGTGCGAGACCTGCTTCCAGTGCGCCCAGGCCTGCCCCATCGAGTGCATCGACATGGGCGGCCTGGATACGAAGGGCCGCTTCCACGTTCACTGGGGCGCGCCCGAAACGTACGGCGAGCGGCGCGAGGAGTCGGCGCTGCGGCGGTCCGGCCGCGTCGTGCCCGATCCCGCGTACGACCACTTCGCGGGCATCGACCTGGCGGCCGTCGACGAGATCCTGGCGCGCCACGACCACGATCCGGCCCGGATGCTGGCGATCTTCGAGGACGTCCAGGCGGCCTACGGCCACCTGCCGGTCGCGGCGCTCAAGCGGATCAGCGAGACCACCGGGGCGTGGTACGCGATGCTGTACGGCACGGCCTCGTACTACCAGCACCTGCGCTTCGAGCCGCCCGACGCCGAGGGTCAAGCGGCCGCGACGGGCGCCCGCCGACCAGGCGAGGACGCCTACCTCGCGGCGCTCGGCGCCTCGCTCCGGGGCGGCGCGCCGTCCTCGCCGGACGCGACCGCGGCGGCAAGCTCGGCCGCGAACGGACCCGCGAACACGTCGCGGCCGTCGACGAAACGGCGGTCTGACGCGTGACGACGTTCCTGACGACCCCGGCCGCGTGGCCGTCGATCCTGCTGGCGCGGCGCGATGCGGCTGACCCGACGGACCTCGCGTCGGCCGTGCGGGCCGGCGCGTTCGGCGGCCTGACGAAGGCCATGCGGGAGCTCGGGCCGGCGGCCACGATCGGGCTGCTCGAGGAGGCCGGGCTGCGGGGGCGCGGCGGGAGCGGCCACCTGGCGGCCGAGAAGTGGCGGGCGGCGGCCCGAACCCCGGCCAAGGCACGCTACGTCGTCGCCAACGGCTACGGCGCCGATCCCTCGGTCGCGACGGACCGCGCGCTGCTCGAGACCGACCCGTACGCGGTCATCGAGGGCGCCGCGATCGCGGCCTTCGCGACCGGCGCGGAGGAGGTCCACATCGCCGTCAGAGCCGGGGCGACCGAGGCCATCGCGCGCCTCGAGGCGGCGATCGTCGCGGCGCTGGAGGCCGGCTTCATCGGCGACGACGCGCTCGAGAGCGGCAGCCGCATCGAGATCCTGGTCCGGCCGGTCCAGGGCGCCTACATGCTCGGCGAGGAGACGGTCCTGCTGAAGGCCCTCGAGAGCAAGCGCGGCCAGCCCGAGCAGCGTCCGCCGCATCCATCGACGAAGGGCCTCTACGGACGGCCGACCGTGGTCCACAACGTCCAGACCCTCGCGGTGGTGCCGTACATCCTGCGGCACGGCGCGGCGGCGTTCCGCAAGATCGGCGACCCGGATGCGCCAGGAACGATCCTCGTCGAGGTCCGCGGCCCTGACGGCGCCGGCGTGGCGGAGGTGCCGCTGGGCACGCCGCTGCGTGACGTCATCGCCCTCGTCGGGGCGCCCGCGCGCGGCCGCAAGGTGAAGGCCGTCGTCATCGGCGGCCCGTCGGGCGGGATCCTGCCGGCGTCGCAGCTCCGCACGCCGTACAGCTTCGACGGCCTGCGTGCCGCCGGCGCCCACGTCGGCTCGGGCTCGGTGGTCGTCGCCGACGACCGGGCATGCGTCGTCGACCTGGCGCGGATCCTCACGCGCTACTGCGCCGATGAGGCCTGTGGCAAGACGATCCCGTGCCGAATCGGGCTGCGCCGAATCGCCGAGATCGGTGAGCGCCTGACGACCGGCACGTCGCGGGCGGGCGACCTGCAGCTCCTGGAGGACCTCTCGGCCGACGTCGTCGGCTCGGCGCTGTGCGACCACGAGCGACTGGCCACGCTGCCGCTGATGAGCGGGCTACGATACTTCCGCGCCGAGGTCGACGCGCATCTCGAGCGCGGCGAATGCCCGGCCGGCGTCTGCCGACCGGCGACCCTCGCCCCGGCCGCCGCCGCCGGTCCCAGCACGCGCGCCTCCAGGGCCCAGGCATGACCGACCTGATCACGCGCCCCGACGCCGCCTCCGACGCCGCTGACCCGGCCGACGCCGCGATCGTGCCGGTCGCCCAGCCCGCGGCGCCGACGGAGCGCCCGGACCGCCCCGCACGCCGCGACCGCCACGTGCGGCCCGATGGCTCGCCGGAAGCGCGTCCGGACGTCCCGGCCGTCCTGAGCACGGCCGAGCCCGTCGAGGACACGCACGCCGAGCGTCTCCTCACGACGCAGGCGCCGCAGCGGCCGCTGGCCACGCCGCCGATCCGGATCGAGGTCGACGGCCGGGTCGTCGAGGGCTTCGAGGGCCAGACGATCCTCGAGGTCTGCCGCGACAACGGCATCGAGATCCCGACGCTGTGCTACGAGCCGAAGCTGCCCGGCTTCGGCGCCTGCCGGATGTGCGTCGTCGACGTCGAGGGCGAGGAGCACCCGCCGATCAGCTGCTCGCGGGCCGCCGAGGCCGGCATGAAGGTCCAGACGCAGACCGACGAGGTGCGGCGGCTGCGCCGGACGAACCTCGAGCTGATCTTCTCCGATCACAACGCCTACTGCCTGCCGCCCTGCCAGTTCAAGTGCCCCAGCCACATCGACATCCCGGGCTTCCTGAAGCAGAACGCGGAGGGCAACTTCCGGGAGTCGACCCGGATCTTCAAGCGGACGATCCCGTTCCCGTCCGTCCTCGGCCGGGTCTGCCCGGCCCCGTGCGAGGAGCACTGTCGCCGCGACGAGGTCGACGAGGCGATCGCGATCCGCGACAGCCACCGCTACGCCGGCGACCAGGTCATCAAGGCGATGCTCGACGAGGACCTGGACCCGCCGGTGCCGTTCGAGGTCCAGGCCAAGACGGGTCGGCGGGTGGCCGTCATCGGCTCCGGCCCGGCCGGCATGGCCGCCGCCTACTACCTCCTGATCAACGGCCACGACGTGACCGTCCTCGAGCGCGACCCGGCGCCAGGCGGGATGCTCCGCTACGGCATCCCGCAGTACCGGCTGCCGAAGGTCGAGGTCCTCGAGGCCGAGTACGAGAGCGTCAGCCGCCTCGGCGGCAAGATCGTCTGCAACCAGGCGCTGGGTCGCGACTTCAGCCTCGACGACCTCCAGTTCCAGGGCTACGACGCGGTCGTCATCGCGATCGGCTGCTACGACACCAACAAGCTCGGCATCCCCGGCGAGGACGCCGCCGAGGTGCTCGACGGCCTCGAGTACCTGCGAACCGCCACGCTCGGCCTGCCGTACCCCGACCACGCCGGCAAGCGCGTCGTCGTCATCGGCGGCGGCTTCACCTCGATGGACTGCTCGCGGACCTCGATCCGCCAGGGCGCGGCGGAGGTCACGCTCGTCTACCGCCGCGACATGAAGGACATGCCGGCGGCCAACGAGGTCCACGAGGCGCTCGAGGAGGGCGTCACCGCGATCTTCCAGGCCGGGCCGACGAAGGTCATCACGGACGAGGCCGGCAACGTCACCGGGGTCGAGTTCATCCGGATGCAGCTGGGCGAGCCCGATGCCTCCGGGCGGCGGCGGCCGCAGCCCGCTCCCGGCACCGAGTTCGTCGTGCCCTGCGACCGGGTCCTGCTGGCGATCGGCCAGGGTCCCGAGCTCGACTGGGTCGGGCCGGGCTCGACCGGGGTCGGGCCGACGAAGAACCGTCGCCTGCAGGCCGACGCGGTGACGTTCGAGACCGGGCGCCCCGGCGTGTTCGGGACCGGCGACGTCCGGATCGGCGCCGCGACGGTGGTCGAGGCGATCGCCGAGGGCCGGCGCTGCGCCTACGCCGTCGACGCCTATCTCAAGGGCCGCGACCTGGCCGCGATCAAGACCCGCCAGACCCTGGCCGAGCCGCAGCCCGAGTTCCTGTCGATCGTGCCGTTCACCGCCGAGGTCAAGGAGCCGCGCTACCGGCTCAAGGCCCTCGACGCGGAGGAACGCCGCCACAGCTACGTGGAGTACGAGATTCCGTACTCCCGCGGCGAGATCGTCGCCGAGTCGACGCGCTGCCTGCAGTGCACCTGCGAGGCGATCGGCTACTGCGACCTGCGCCGCCTCGGGATCGAGTACGGCACGACACTCCAGACCCTCGAACCCAGGCACCACGAGGGCGCCGGCTACCGCAGCGTGACCGAGAACCGCTTCACCGGCATCAACCACGACTACGTCCGCGACGATTCGCACGCCTTCATCCTGCGCGAGCCGTCGCGCTGCATCGACTGCGGACGCTGCGCCCAGGTCTGCTCGGAGGTCGTCGGCGCGGCGTGCTACGACTTCATGCGCATCGGCTTCGACACGCTCGTGACGACGCCGCTCGACATGAGCCTCAACGACACGCCGTGCGTGTCCTGCGGCCGCTGCGCCGAGACCTGCCCGACCGGCGCCCTGATGCCGAAGCCGCGCGTGCTGCAGAAGTACGAGGTCGACGAGAGCCGCTGCATCCTGTGCGGCATCTGCGTCGACGCATGCCCCTACGACGCGCTGCGTGACGGCGGCGAGTACGAGCTGACCCACGCCAGCCGGGCCGAGCCGATGATCGACCTCATGGCGCTCGCACAGCTGGATCGCGAGACCGAGATGACGTACGTCCGCAAGGAACGCGACTGGCTCCAGCGCGCGATGGCCGAGGGCCGCTACGTCGATGAGCGGCGGCTGCTGCCGGTCCTGCCGCCGTCGATGGCGTCGGGCGACGGCGACGGCGCGCCGACCGCGCGCCCGAACGAGGCGCCGTTCGATCCGCCCCGGATCGGGGCTGCGGGGACGCACCCGCACGCCCACCTGAAGTAGCCGATGCGCGCCTGGCTGTACCTGATCGGCGGGCTGGTCGCCTTCGGCGTCGTCGCGACGCCGGGGCTGCTGGTGCTGCTGTTCTTCGGCGGCAGCAGCGACGACGTCATGCTCGCCTCGCTCGCGACGCTGATGCTGGTGTCGGGGATCGCCGTCGTCACGATGCGCGACATCATCCGCTGCGGCCTGGCGATGATCGTCTGCTTCCTCGCGTTGGCCGGGATCTACGTCATCCTCCGCGCGCCGATCGTCGCTGCGGCCCAGGTGATCATCTACATCGGCGCGATCAGCGTGCTGGTCCTCTTCGCGATCATGCTGACCCAGGACAAGATCGCGCCCGCCCGCCTCGTGTTCCAGACGCAGGCCCTGCCGGCCGCGATCGCCGCGATCGTCCTCGCGGTGCTCATCGCGCTGGCCGGGGTCGGCACCGACTGGCCGGGCGCGGTCGATCGACTCAGCATCGCGACCGTCGCCGTCGCGAACCAGCTGTTCGACGAGTACGTGCTGCCGTTCGAGGTCGTCAGCGTCCTCCTCCTGGCGGCGGTCGTCGGCGGCGTCTTCCTGGCCAAGCGCGAGCCGACTCGCCGCGACGAGGACTCGGTCTGATGGGCCTGGCCGACAACATCGACATCTACCTGGCCCTCGCCGGGGCGCTCTTCGCGATCGGGACGTTCGGCTTCCTCGCCCGGCGCAACGCGATCTCGATGCTGATGTCGATCGAGCTCATGCTCAATGCCGTCAACCTCGCGATCGTCACGTTCGGGGCGTTCGAGCCGGCCCTCCAGGGGGACGGCCCGATCATCGCGTTGATGGTCATGGCCGTCGCGGCCGCCGAGGCGACCGTCGGGCTGGCGATCGTGATCGCGATCTTCCGCAACCGCCGCACGCCGCTTGTCGACGAGTACGACGCGATGCGCCGATGAGCCGCCCACGCATGAGCCACCGCGCATGAGTCACGACCTGCTCATCCCGCTGATCATCGCGTTCCCGCTCGCGGGCTTCCTGATCACGGCCGTCATCGGCCGGCGCCTGGGCGCGAACGCGTTCTGGATCCCGGTCGGGGCGGTCGTGCTGTCGTGGCTCGTCGCAATGCTCGTCGTCGTCGCCGCCCTGACGGGCGCCGAGCCGTACGGCGAGCACGGCTACGGCGTCACGCTGTGGACCTGGATCCCGGCCGGCGCGCTCGACATCACGGCCGGCTTCTTCGTCGACAGCCTGACCGCGGCGCTGCTCATCGTCGTGACGACGATCGGCATGCTCGTGCATGTCTATTCGATCGGCTACATGGCCCACGACCCCGGGCGCTGGCGCTTCTTCGCCTACCTCAACCTGTTCATGGTCTCGATGCTGCTGCTCGTGCTGGCCGACAGCTGGCTCGTGCTGTTCGTGGCCTGGGAGCTGGTCGGGCTGTGCAGCTACCTGCTGATCGGCTTCTGGTACCGCAAGCGCAGCGCGGCCGAGGCGTCGAAGAAGGCGTTCATCGTGAACCGCGTCGGCGACGTCGGCTTCATCCTCGGCCTGATCGCGATCTTCGTGAACACCGGCACGCTGAACATCCGCGACTCGATCGACGTCCTGACCTCGGAGACGCTCGTCGCGTTCCCGATCCCGGTCGCGCTCGTCGCGCTGCTGCTGTTCGCGGGCGCCGTCGGCAAGAGCGCCCAGTTCCCGCTCCACGTCTGGCTGCCCGACGCGATGGAGGGCCCGACGCCGGTCTCTGCCCTGATCCACGCGGCGACGATGGTCAACGCCGGCGTCTACATGGTCGCCCGGGCCAACCCGATCTTCGCCTCGGCGCCGGACGTCATGGTCGTCGTCGCCGGGATCGGCATCTTCACCGCGATCCTGGCCGCCTCGATCGCGATGACCCAGACCGACATCAAACGGGTCCTCGCCTACTCGACGCTCAGCCAGCTCGGCTACATGTTCGCCTCGCTCGGGGTCGGCGCCTTCACGGCCGCGATCTTCCACCTCATGACCCACGGCTTCTTCAAGGGCCTGCTGTTCCTCGGCTCGGGATCGGTCATCCACGCCGTCCACGAGGAGCAGGACATGCGCCGGATGGGCGGCCTGGCGAAGAAGATCCCGCACACCTACTGGACGATGCTGATCGGCGCGGTCGCCATCTCCGGGATCCCGCCGCTGGCCGGCTTCTTCAGCAAGGACGAGATCCTCGGCGAAGCCTTCAAGCTCGGCTTCACGTGGGTCTGGGCGATCGGCATCGTCGTCGCGGTCATGACCGCGTTCTACATGTTCCGGCTCATCGGCCTGACGTTCTGGGGCGAGAGCCGCGTCGATCCGGCGGTCGAGCCGAAGATCCACGAGTCGCCGCGGACGATGACCGTCCCGCTGTGGCTGCTGGCGATCCCGTCGCTCGTGCTCGGGGTCCTGCTGACGTGGCCCGGCCCGCCGCTCGGGCCGCTGCTCGGCCTGGATGGCACCGGCCCGCTCCACACCTGGCTCCACGGCGTGTTCGAGCCGGGCCTCGAGCTGCTCGGCCACCACGAATCCGAGTTTGCGCTGCTGGGCATCGACGGCGTCCTGATCGCGGTCAGCGTGGCCGTCGCGCTGGCCGGCATGCTGCTGGCGTGGCGCCTGTTCGGGGTGGAGATCGGGCCGTTCCGCGGCGCCCAGCGGCCCGAGCAGGTCAAGGCCCTCACGGCCCGCGTGCCCGGCCTCTACCGCGCCTCGGTCAACAAGTGGTGGTTCGACGACCTCAACCACGTGATCTTCGTCGTCATCGGCGGCTTCAGCGCCCGCGCCGCGGCGTGGTTCGACAGCCACGTCGTCGACGGCATCGTCAACGGCATCGGTACCGTGACCCGCCGCTCGGGCGGCGGCCTGTCGCAGATCCAGACCGGCCGCGTCCAGAACTACGCGCTCGGCATCGCGCTCGGGCTGATCGTCATGGCCGGCTCGTACCTCGTGATCGTGGGCCGCTGATGGCCGATCTGCCGCTGCTGTCGATCGTGACCTTCGCGCCGCTCGTCGGCGCGCTGGTCATCGCGTTCGCCCCGGCCCGCTGGGCGCGGCTGCTGGCGCTGGCAACCGCGCTGGCGACGTGGCTCGTGTCGCTCTACGCCGTGACCCGCTTCGACCCCGCGCTCAGCGGCTTCCAGCTCGTCGAGGAAGTGTCGTGGATCCCGCTGTTCGGGATCGAGTACAAGCTCGGGACCGACGGGCTGGCGCTGGTCCTCGTGGTCCTGACGACGACCCTGACCTGGATCAGCATCCTGGCGAGCTTCAAGCCGATCCAGACGCGGATCAAGGAGTACATGGTCTCGTTCCTGATCCTCGAGGTCGGGATGGTCGGCGTGTTCCTCGCCCTCGACACCTTCCTGTTCTACATCTTCTGGGAGGTCGTCCTCGTCCCGATGTACCTGATCATCGGCATCTGGGGCGGCGCGAACCGGATCTACGCGACGATCAAGTTCGTCCTGTACACGCTCGTCGGGTCGCTGCTGATGCTGGTCGCGATCCTGGCCACCGCGTTCGCCTTCCAGGAGGCCAACGGCGGCAGCTGGGTCGGCGCATTCGACTTCGAGGTCCTCCGGGCGCACGCGGCGACAGCGGGCTTCGGCGACGCCCTGCAGATGCTGGCTTTCGCGGCCTTCTTCCTGGCCTTCGCGATCAAGATCCCGATGGTCCCGTTCCACACCTGGCTGCCGGACGCCCACGTCGAGGCGCCGACCGCGGGCTCGGTGATCCTGGCCGGGATCCTGCTCAAGCTCGGCGGCTACGGCTTCATCCGCTACAACCTGGCGCTGTACCCCGACGCTGCCCAGGCGTACGCACCCTTGATCGTGCTCCTGAGCGTCATCGCGATCATCTACGGCGCGATCGTGGCGATGGTCCAGCCCGACCTCAAGAAGCTCGTCGCCTACTCGTCCGTCAGCCACATGGGCTTCGTGACCCTCGGCATCTTCATCTTCCAGCCGCAGGCGATGGACGGCGCGATCCTGCAGATGGTCAACCACGGCCTGATCACGGGCGCGCTGTTCCTGCTCGTCGGCGTGATCTACGAGCGGACCCACGATCGGACGATCGCCAAGATGGGCGGCCTGGCCGGCCTGACGCCGGTCTATGCCGCGGTCTTCGGCTTCTTCGTCTTCGCCTCGGCCGGGCTGCCCGGCCTGTCGGGCTTCGTCGGCGAGTTCCTGGCGCTGCTCGGCACGTTCGTCGTCAACCCGTGGGCCGCCGGCGTCGCCGCGCTGGTCATGATCCTCGGCGCGGCGTACCTGCTGTGGATGTTCCAGCGAGTGGTCTTCGGTGAGCCATCGGAGTTCCTGCTGGGCATCCGCTCGCACCTCTCCGACATGACGCCGACCGAGATCCTGACGCTCGCGCCGCTGGGCGCGCTCGTGGTCGTCTTCGGGCTCTTCCCCGGGATCCTCCTCGACCTCATCGGAGGCAGCGTGACGAGCGCCCTCGACGCCGTCGGGCACGGCAGCGCGATCAGCGTCGACCCGCTGGTTCCGGCGGTCGGGCTCGGCATCGTCGTCGCGGCGGTCATCGTGCAGCTGGCGAACGCGCTGTTCGGCGGCGGCGGGGCCGGCGAGGACCAGCCCGGCGAAGCGGCCCCCGAGGGCGCGTCATGAGCGACCTCGCGACGATCGCCCCGTTCGCGCTGGCGGTCGGCCTCGCGCTCCTCGTCCTGGCCGTCGACATCGCCTGGCCGGGCCGGCGGGGAGCCGTTCTCGGCACGACGCTCGTGGGCCTGCTGATGGTCGCGGCCGCGACGCTCGACGTCGGCTCGGGCGGCGCGCGCATCACGGCTTTCGACGGGGCCTACGTCGTCGATCCGCTGACGACGTTCCTGGACCTGCTGTTCATCGGCATCGTGGCCTTCACGATCGTGTTCGCGCCCGACTACCTCGAGCCGCGCGGCCTGCCGCTCGGCGAGTTCGCGGTCGTGCTGCTGTTCGCGATGACCGGCGCGATGCTCATCTCGGCGTCGGCCGACCTGCTGGTGCTGTTCATCGCCCTCGAGCTGATGGTCCTGCCCGGCTACATGCTGGCCGGCTACCACAAGACCGACGGCTACTCGACCGAGGGCGCGATCAAGTACTTCCTGCTCGGCTCGTTCAGCTCGGCCATCTTCCTGTTCGGGCTGGCGTTCGTGTGGGGCTTGCTCGGGACGACGCGCATCGAGGACATCCAGGCGGCGCTGACCGGCGGGGCCGCCAGCTCGCCGGCGCTCGTGATGGGCCTCGCGTTCCTGACGACCGGCGTGGCCTTCAAGATCGCCGCCGTGCCGTTCCATTACTGGACGCCCGACGCGTACCAGGGCTCGCCGACGCCGGTCACCGGCTACCTGTCGGTCGGCCCGAAGGTCGGCGCGTTCGCGCTCGTCCTGCGGCTCTTCGTCGAGGCGCTCGGCCCGCTCAGCGCCGACTGGGTCCAGGTCGTGATCGTCCTGGCGGTGCTCACGATGACGCTGGGCAACCTCGTCGCGCTGACCCAGACCAACGTCAAGCGGATGCTCGCCTACTCCTCGATCGCCCACACCGGCTACATGCTCGTCGGCCTGGCGGCGTTCGCCGTCGGCCGGCTGGAGGGCCTCGAGGGCCTGCTGTACTACGGCGCCGCGTATGCGGTCATGAACCTCGGCGCGTTCGCCGTCGTCGGCGCGATCCAGCGCCGGGCGGGCGTGACCTCGGGGCTGGCGACCTTCGCCGGGCTCGGCCGGCGCGAGCCGTGGCTGGCGGTCCTGATGACGCTGTTCCTGCTGTCGCTGACCGGCATCCCGCCGACGGCCGGCTTCTTCGCCAAGGCCTACGTCATCCTCGCCGCGGTCCAGGCCAGCCAGGCCGGCTCGGCGGCGCTCGGCGTGCTGGCCGTGGTCGCCGTCCTCAACGCCGCCGCGGCCGCCTTCTACTACCTCCGCGTCGTCGTCTACATGTTCATGCGCGAGCCCGATTCGGAGCAGCCGGTCCTGGCCCACGGGCGGCTGCTGTGGGGCGGCCTCGTCGCGGCGAGCGTGCTGACCGTGATCCTGGGCCTGCTGCCGGGTCCGCTCCTCGACGTCGTCGGCCAGGCCGCCCGCGCGATCGGCAGCTGACCGGGGACCTATCGGACCCCGTCGACCGCCTGCACCGCGGCCGATGCTAGGCTTCCGCGCCGTGGACACCGTGAGCAACCGGATTCGGCTTCGTCTCGTGCCGGCCCTGCTGACGGCCAGCGGCGTGATCCTGCTCGCGAGCGGCCTCCTGTCGTACACGACCGCGATCGAGGCGCCGCCGCCGCCACTGTCGCTGGCGAGCTTCGAGCCGCTGCCGACGATCCCGACGACCGTCGTCCTCCCGGGCGCCGGCGCGACCGCCGAGCCGACGTTCCCGGCCGATCGCGTGGTCACCCGCGTCGTCGTCCGGCGGCTCGGCATCGACCTGCCGATCATCCTCCAGCAGGACGACGTCCATGGCGCCTTCCCGCTGTGCGACGTCGCGCTCTACCTGCCGTTCATGGGCCAGCCCGGCCAGGGTCGGGCGACGTACATCTATGCCCACGCCCGGACCGGGATGTTCCTGCCGCTGCTGACCGAATCACGCCGCAACAACGGCGCCCGGATGATCGGCTGGACGGTCGAGGTCTACACCAGCGACAACTGGCGCTTCCTGTACAGGATCGTCGAGGTCCGTCGCCACATCAGGAGCCTCGACGCGGCCAACAGGGCGGACTGGGAGTCGGTCTGGCTGCAGACCTCGGAGGGTCCGTACGAGTCGTCGACCAAGCTCCAGGTCGTCGCCAACTTCGACTCGGCCGCGCCCGCCGACCCGGCCGACGCCCACCCCAAGGCCAAGCCCCGCGTCTGCGTCTAAGCCGGGCGATCGCCCTACGCGGCCGTGGCGGGCCGTTCCGCGGTTCGTCGCAGGGCCAGGGCCGCGGGGATCGCGAGCGCCAGCACGGCGGCCGCGACGAGGAAGATGCCGACCAGGATCCGGGCGGCCTCGCCCGAGGCCCACGCCTCGAGCGCCTGCACGACGAGGCCGTCCTCGAGCGGTCGGTCCTGCAGCGACGGCGGGATGAACGACTTGTACGCGTCCGGGGTCGCGTAGACGGCCGCCCAGAGGCGGTCGATGACCGTCGAGCCGAAGGCCGTCAGGACGGCCAGGCCGATGGCCATGCCGATCATTCGGGCGACGGTCACCGTCGCCGAGGCAACGCCGAACGCCGTCCGGCCGAGGGCCTCGACCGCGGCCGTCGAGCGTGGTGTCACCGTCAGCCCGAAGCCGGCCCCGAAGGCGGCGAGGACGACCGCGACCTCGGCCAGGCTGGTCGACGGCGTCCAGGTGGCCATCGCGGCCAGTCCCGCGATCGCGAGGCCCAGCCCGACGACCGTCGTCAGCCGCAGGCCGACGGCGCGCAGCACGAGGCCCGACGCGAGCGCCCCGGCGGCGGTGGCCGCGGCGAGCGACCCGAGCGCGATCCGCTGCACGTCCGGCCCGCCGTACAGGACTCGGTCGACGAACACGGCGCCGCCGATGATCGCGGTCGCGAAGCCGTAGCCGGTCAGGAGCGAGACGAGCGCCGCGGACGCGAAGCCGGGGGCCCGGAACCAGCCCGGGTCGATGAACGGCTCGGCACGCCGGGCGCCGACGACCAGCGCGACGACGATCGCGACCGCGGCGGCGAGGCCGAAGCCGGCGACGAGCGCCGGCCAGTCGAGGCCGAGGGCCGGGGCCGGGTCGGCGCCGGCGATCGTCAGCCCGACGAGGAGCAGCCCGAGCCCGATCGAGAAGGCGCTCGCCCCGGCGAGATCCAGGCGTCCACCGCGGCGGGCAGTGTCCCAGTCCGTCGTCGCGGCCCAGCCGATCGACAGCGCGATGATCCCGATCGGGACGTTGACGTAGAAGACGTAGCGCCACGGCGCCCCGAGGGCATCGGTCAGCGTCGCGGCCAGCTCGCGCTCCACGCGCAGCGAGCCGAGGAACGCGTCCGGGTGGATGGCCTGCATGATCCACGCCCCGGCGAAGGGGCCGGCGGCCATGCCGAGGAACGTCAGGGCCCCGATCACGCCGAGCGCGCGGGGCCGGGCCGCGCCATCGAACAGATGCGACGCCGCCGCGGTCGCGACCGGCACCAGCGCGCCGCCGCCGAGCGCCTGGACCAGCCGCGCGGCGATGAGCTCCTCGAGGGTCTGGGCCCGGCCGGCGAGGGCGGACCCGATCACGAACACGACGAGCGCACCCAGGAACAGCCGCCGGACGCCCCACCGATCGGCCAGCCGCCCGGCCAGCGGCATCGTCACGATCGACACGAGCAGGTAGCCATTGACGATCCAGGATGCGGTCCGGAGCTGCCGCCAGTCGGCGAGGTCGGTCAGGATCGCCGGCAGCGCGACGGCCGTGATCATGAGCTCCAGACCGGCAAGGAAGACCCCGGTGCCCATGACGGCGAGCAGGACGATCGAGGCGCCGCGTGCCACCAAGGGAGTGTAGGCACGAGTTGCCGGGCCGGACCCGGGGCCTGCAATTGAGCCCTTCATCAAGAGGGCATCCGCCCGAGCGGTGATGACAGTAGCGCGGGCACCGACTCCCTAGCGGCGGTCGGTGACGCGCTTCCATGGGCGCACCCCGCTGGCCAAGAGCCGCAGAGCTGATCTGGAGTCACTGTCGCCCGCCGGCCGGCACCGAGATCGTTCCAGAGTGGATTTGACCCCCCCCAGCCTTCCGTCGCCCCAGCGTTGGAGAAGGTAGTGTGGCTCCGGTTCCCGCGCGTTAGGCGTGGAGCCGGGCTTCAATCCCGGCGATCTGGATGTCGAGACCGACTTCGAACTGCGCGTCGATCGACCGCCGCCCGATGACCGGCACGACGGCGCGGATCGCGGCGAACCGATCCGAGGGCAGCGATCCGAGGTACTCGACCCCCTCGCGCTGGGCCTCCCGAAACTCCGGACTCCGGCTGGACGTCGCCATCGACCCAAGGGCGAACAGGTAGAGCGACTGGTAGGCGTCGAAGGCCGCTTCCGGGGTGAAGCCGGCGTCGAGGAGGATGGCGAGGATCCGCTCGAATAAGGCGATGCCTGCGGGCCCGTAGCGAGCCCGGCCGATCAGGATGTCGCCAGTGTTCGGGTGGCGGAGGAAGCCCTGGAACATCGCGCGGTGAACGTCGCGGAGCTGCTCGCGCCAGTCACCCCGCGGCGACGGGAGCTCCACTTCCTCCAGGACGGCGTGGCCCACGAACTCGAGGAGCTCGTCCTTGTCGCGGACGTGCCAGTACATCGACATCGGGGTCACGCCGAGGGCCTCGGCGAGCCGCCGCAGCGAGAAGCCAGCGACGCCGTCGCGATCGATGATGGCGAGGGCTGCCTCGACGATCTGCCCCCGGCTGAGTGGCGGGCGCGGGGAGCGCCTCCGCCGTCGCGCGGGTGCGGCGATCCAAGGCGGGAGCGGCACACCTGACGGGACCGGTTGAGCCCGTCCTGCGCCGCGTGCCCCCGGCTCCGACGGCGGTTTGGTCTGTGCGGTCATGCTGCCCCTTGCATTCCTCTACGCTGTATGATATACATCGTACGTTGATAGTACACCGTATATGGCGTCCCCGCAAGCCGAAAGGAAGCGAGCACCATGGCAACGACCTTCGGGAACGTCATCGCCGGGACGGTGGACCTTCTGGTTCGCTGGATCGTGATCCCGGTCACGTCCGTCATCCCGCCGCTGGTCAGGAGCGGGATCCTGCTCGCGGTCTACTCCGGCCTGTGGCTGGCATTCGGGGTCGGGCTGGTCGTAAACCGAGACGCGATCGGCGACCTTTGGCAGGGCCTGGCGAGCCTGCCCCTGCCGATCCAGGCGGGCGCCTGGCTCCTGTTCCTCCCGCTCACCGCCGGCCTCTGGGTCTGGGGCACCGACTGGGCCGAACCAGCCCGCCTGGTGGTCATCGCCGGACTCGCCGGCTGGAACCTCCTGGTCTTCCTGCCTCGCCGCGGGACCTCCCCCGATCCAGCCGCAGCCTGAAGCGGTGAGTCGGCACTCAGATGGGAGCCGTAGGAGAAATCGACATGGACGCCCTGATCGTCGCCCTCGTCAATGGCATCGTCGTTCCGGTGACGAGCGTCATCCCGGTCCTCGCGTCAAGCGGGATCCTGTTCCTCGTCTTCGCCGCGCTGTGGGGCCTCTTCGCCGCAACACTCCTTCGAGACCGGCGAGCCCTGGACGCGGCGTGGATTCGGATCCGGCGCCTGCCGCTCGTGATCCAGGGCTTCGGATGGCTGCTGGCCCTGCCGGTCCTCATCGGCCTCTGGATCTGGCGGCGTCAGTGGCCCGCGGCCGGCCGCCTCGCAGTGATCGCCGCGCTCGCCGGGTGGAATCTCCTCGTCATGCTTCCGGAGCCGGCCTGAACATCGGGTCGGTCAGGCAGCCAGGCGCCGCATCGACCAGAAACGAGCGGTTCCGCGTAGCGTTATCCGGTCGATCGCAGCCCCCTGCGGGGCTTGACACCCGGCGGAAGATCAATGCATATTGATATAAACTCTCGTTGATCCAACGCCCGCGGTGTCCCGCCGGGCGTCCTACCGTCGGAGCCGCCGTTGCCGCCGTCCCCCGCCCACATTCGAACCACCCTCGCGGCGGTCGTCGACCCGCCCGAGGAGCTCCGTGCCCTGCGCCTCGTCCACAAGGCGCTGGCCGACGTCAACCGGCTGCGGATCGTGCGCCGGTTGGCGAAGAGCGAGGCCAGCGTCTCGGAGCTGATCGAGCACGTCGGCCTGTCGCAGCCACTCGTGTCGTGGCACCTCGGCCGCCTCCGCAGCGCCGGCCTCATCGAGACACGCCGGGTGGGCCGGGAGACCGTATCGCGCCTCCTGCCGGAGGCGTTCGAGCGGTTCGCCGACCACGAGCGACGCGTCCTCGGCCTGGCCCGGACAAGGGAGCAGACGGCGTCGTGAGCGGCTCGCTCGTCTCGCCCGCGACCCGGCGCCGCGTTCGCGACCTCGCCACGCCGATCGCCCGCGGGCTCGGCCGGCTGGGCCTGACGCCGAATGCCCTGACGGTCGTCGGCTTCCTCGGCACATGCGTCGCGGCGTTCGCGGCCGCCGGCCAGGCGTGGGCCGTCGCGGGCGTCCTCGTCCTCGCCTTCGGCATCTTCGACCTGTTCGACGGCTCGCTGGCGCGGGCGACCGGGCGCGTTTCGCGCTTCGGCGCGTTCCTCGATTCGACGCTCGATCGAGCCGGCGAGGCCGTCGTCTACATCGGCATCGTTGCCGGCTGCCTTGCCATCGACCACCCGCTCGGCGCCGTCAGCGCCGCCGCGGCCATGGCCTCGGCGTTCATGGTGAGCTACACGCGGGCCAAGGCCGAGAGTCTCGGCTTCGCGCCCGCGGCAGGCATGGCGAACGTCGGCCTCGCGCCGCGCGAGGTCCGCGTGGTGATCGTCGCCATCGGGCTGCTGGCGGCGGCCGCCTCGTCCCTCGACGCATTGGCCGGAGCGCTCATCCTGATCACGGTCCTGGCCTCCCTGACCACCGTCCAGCGCATCCTGCACGTCCGCGCGCAGGCGAAGGAGGGCTGAAGCCGGCCGCTCCCTGATCTTCGAACCCACCGGACATCCGACCACATGAGGAACTGGAGAACCAGATGGCAAAGACCAACGGCAAGAACGGCCACACGCCGACCAACACCTGGGCGGGCTCGGCCCGCCGCAAGGACGGCAAGATCCGTGTCGCGATCGTCGGCGTCGGCAACTGCGCGAGCAGCCTCGTGCAGGGCCGCTACTACTACGAGAACGCCAACGACGACGACTTCGTCCCGGGGCTGATGCACGTCAACCTCGGCGGCTACCACATCCGCGACATCGAGTTCGTGGCCGCCTTCGACGTCGACAAGAACAAGGTCGGCAAGGACCTCTCGGAGGCGATCTACCAGAAGCCCAACAACACCTACGTCTTCCAGCAGGTCCCGCACACCGGCGTGACCGTCGAGCGCGGCATGACCCACGACGGGCTCGGCAAGTACCTCAGCGAGATCATCGAGAAGGCGCCCGGCCCGACGGCCGACATCGTCGGCATCCTCCAGGAGCGCGAGGTCGACGTCATGGTCTCCTACCTGCCGGTCGGCAGCGAGGAGGCGACGAAGTGGTACGTCGAGCAGGCGCTTCGTGCCGGCGTCGGCTTCATCAACGCCATCCCGGTGTTCATCGGCCGTGAGCCGTACTGGCAGCGCCGCTTCGCCGAGGAGGGTCTGCCGGTCATCGGCGACGACATCAAGAGCCAGGTCGGCGCGACGATCAGCCACCGCGTGCTGACGCGGCTGTTCATGGATCGCGGCGTCCGCCTCGACCGGACCTACCAGCTGAACTTCGGCGGCAACACGGACTTCCTGAACATGCTCGAGCGCGAGCGCCTCGAGTCGAAGAAGATCAGCAAGACGAACGCCGTCACGAGCATGCTCGACTACGAGCTCGATCACGACGACGTCCACGTCGGCCCGTCCGACCACGTGCCGTGGCTGCTCGACCGCAAGTGGTGCTACATCCGGATGGAGGGCACGACCTACGGCGACGTGCCGCTCAACGCCGAGCTGAAGCTCGAGGTCTGGGACAGCCCCAACAGCGCCGGCGTCATCACCGACGCGATCCGCTGCCTGAAGCTGGGCCTCGATCGCGGCCTGAAGGGCACGCTCGTCGCGCCGTCGAGCTACTTCATGAAGAGCCCGCCGGTCCAGATCCACGACGACATCGCGTTCAACCGCGTCGAGGCGTTCATCCGCGGCGATGACGACGAGACGCTCGTCGGCACCGAGAAGCCCGTCAAGCGCACGTACCGCAAGCTGGCGGCGCGGCCGTCGAAGGCGGCGGGGACCGGCGCGAAGGCGGCGACCGGGGCGTGAGCTCGGGCGGCCGTCCCCTCAAGGCACCGCATCGGCGGGGGCCCCAGGGTCCCCGCCCGATCGAGCGCTCGGCGGTCTACGTCTATCGCCTCGGGGCGTGGATCCTGGGCAGCCTGCCCGTGCCGATCGCGCGCTGGATCGTGGCCTTCATGCTTCAGCTGTCGTTCTTCATCGTGCCCTCGAAGCGGCGCTCGGTCCACCTGAACT
The DNA here is from genome assembly GCA_003250155.1 of Chloroflexota bacterium. GTDB lineage: Bacteria > Chloroflexota > Limnocylindria > Limnocylindrales > CSP1-4 > UBA5189. The sequence goes on from QKHE01000006.1 coordinate 18,358, forward strand.
TCGCCCACGTGACCGGCAAGTCGCCGTCGAGCCTCGAGGTCCGGCGGCGCTCGCTCGGCGCCTACCGTTCGTACGCGCGCTACGTCGTCGAGCTGATGCGCCTGCCGCTCATGACCGACGACGCGGCCGAGGCGCTCGTCGACACCTCCAACCTGCTGCCGCTCGAGGCCCATTGGAAGGAGACCCGGCGGGGCATCATCCTGACGACGCCCCACATCGGCAATCTCGAGGGCGTGGCCCGCGGCATCGCCCGCCACGGCTGGCCGATCGCCGCGGTCGCCGACGACACGAGCTTCCCGGAGCTGTTCGATCACCTGACCCGGCAGCGCGAAACGTGGGGCGTGCGGATGATCCCGTGGCGCAACCTGCGCGAGCTGTACCGGATCCTCCGGCGCGGCGAGATCCTGGCCCTCGTCATCGACTGGGGCTACAAGGCCGACGACGTGCCGGTTCGCCTGTTCGGGACGTGGACGACGCTGCCGGCCGGCCCGGCCGTGCTGGCCGCGCGGACCGGGGCCGAGATCGTCAATGTCGCGATTCGGCGAACGGCGGACGGCCGCGCCTACCAGATCGCCTATGGCGAGCCGATGCTCGTGCATTCGACGGAGCCGGCCGAGATCGCGCGGGCGACGCAGGCGATCGCCGACGCGCTCGAGGCGACGATCGCCGCGGCGCCGGAGCAGTGGTACAGCTTCAAGCCCCAGTGGCCCGAGACCGAGGCCGAACGGGCCGAGCTGGCCGAGCGAGCGGCGCTCGAGCGCTCGGGCGTCGACGCGGCGCTGGGAGCGCCCGCGGAAGGCCTAGCGACCGGCTGATGGGCGAACGCGGGCCACGATCGTCGTGGGTCCGGCGGCTGCGCGCCCGTGGTGTCGTGGCCGGCGCCTGGCTGCTGTCGCGCCTGCCCGAGCGACCGCTCCTCGCCCTGGCGGGGATCGTCGGTGACGCCTGGTGCCGCCTCGCTCCCGAGCGGCGCCGGCTGGCGCGCCGGAACCTCGCCCGGATCGCGGCCTGGATGGACGAGACGGGACGGGGCGACCCCGCGCGTCGGGCGGCGGCCCATGACGGAGCGGCGCTGACCCGGCTCGTCCGCGAGGCGTTCCGGAACTCGGCCCGCTACTACCTCCGCCTCGCGCGCGCCGGAACGCTGTCGCCGGCCGAGGTTGAGCGGCGCTTCGTCGTCGATACCCCCGAGCTGCTCGCCGAGATCCTGGCGGACCCGAAGGGAGCGCTGTTCGTCGGCCTCCATCTCGGCTGGTACGAGCTCGCGGCGCTGTACTTCATCCGCAAGACCGGCCGGCGCGGCGTCGTCCCGACGGAGATCGTGGCCGACCCGGAGCTCCAGGCCTTCCTCGTCGCCTCGCGCGAGCGGATGGGGGTCCGCCTCGTCGACGTCGCCTCGGCCCGCCGCGAGCTGGCCGCCGCACTTCGCCGCGGCGAGACGGTCGGGTTGGTCGCCGATCGCGACGTGAGCGGCAGCGGCATCGTGACAACCCTGTTCGGGCATCCGGCTCGCCTGCCGGCCGGGCCGGCGCTGCTGGCGCTCGAGACCGGTGCGGTGCCACGCGTCTTCGGCACCTGGGTCGCCGCCGACGGCCTCAACCACGCGCGCGGCCAGACCGTGCCGCTGCCCGAGGGCGAGACGCGACGCGCGCGCGTCGAGGCGTGGCTGGAGGCGGAAGCGCGAGCGTTCGAGGAATACGTTGCCGAGGCGCCGGAGCAGTGGCAGGCCGTCTTCCACCCGATCTGGGACGACCTCGCCGAGGGGCTCGCGGCATGACCGCCCGCCTCGGTCGCGCCGACCTGCACATCCACACCCTGGCCTCCGACGGGACGGTCGGGGTGATCGACGTGCTGGATCACGTCGAACGCAACACCGACCTCGACGTCATCGCCATCGCCGACCACGAGCGGATCGACGCCGCGCTGGCCGGGCGCCGGATCGCCGTAGATCGCGGGCTGTCGTTCGAGGTCGTCGTCGCCGAGGAGATCACGACCCTCGGCGGACACCTCCTCGGGCTGTGGCTCGAGGAGCGCGTCAAGCCGTTCCGCTCGCTCCGCTCGACGATCGCCGAGGTCCATGCCCAGGGCGGCATCGCCGTGCCGGCCCATCCGCTGGTGCCGTACCCGCTGTGCGCCCAGGGCTTCGTGCTGCGACGCCTGCTCGGCGACGACGAGCGCTACCGGCCCGACGGCCTCGAGGCGTTCAACCCGACGACGCTCGGCCGGCCATGGCACGGCAAGGTCGTGCGCTTCGCCGAGGAGCACGGCCTCGCTCGGCTCGGCAACTCGGACGCCCACGAGCTCGACGCGATCGGCATCGGCTACACGACCTTCCCCGGCCGATCGGCGGATCAGCTGCGATCGGCGATCCTGGCCCGGACGACCCACCACCACGGCTCGTTCCACCCGCCCGGCGCCCAGGTCGGGACGTTCGGCAAGCAGCTCCGCAAGTACGGCCGCGACGTTCGCGCCGAGGTCGGCGGCCGGCTCCGCCGTGACGGCTCGCGGCGCGACCTGGGCTACCCGTCGGAGCACGGCGTCGGTGCCGTGGGGCTCGTGGCCAGCCGGCGGCGGGGCGAGGAGGAGGCCGAGTCGGCATGAAGATCGGGCTCGTGACGCCGTACGTCTACCCGCTGCCGGGCGGGGTCAACCAGCACGTCCGGTACCTCTACGAGAACCTCCGGCTACGCGAGCACGACGTCCGGATCATCACCAGCAGCCACGGCCTCCAGCGCGCCTCGGAGGGCGACGTCATCCGCATCGGCAAGGGCATCTCCGTCCCCTCGAACGGCTCGGTCGGGACGGTCACCGTCTCGCCGCGCTACCTGTCGCAGGTCCGCGAGGTGCTGGAGCGCGAGCAGTTCGACCTGCTCCACTTCCACGAGCCGTTCGTGCCCTTCCTGTCGCTCGTCACGCTGCGGCTGTCGAAGAGCGTCAACGTCGCGACGTTCCACGCCTATGGCGGCTTCTCGCCGGCCTACGAGTTCGGCTCGCGGGTCCTCGGCGGCTACGCCCGCCGCCTCCACGGCCGGATCGCGGTCTCGGCCGCGGCCCGTCACTTCATCGATCGCTACTTCCCCGGCGATTACAAGGTCATCCCGAACGGCGTCGATACCGCCCGCTTCGCACGAGCCGTGCCGATCGCGCGCTGGCAGGACGGCACCCGGAACATCCTGTTCGTCGGCCGCTTCGAGCCTCGCAAGGGCCTGCTCGACCTGCTCAAGGCCTACCGGATCCTGCGCCGAACCGGCTGCAACTGCCGGCTCCTCGTGATCGGTGGCGGGCCCCAGGCGAAGGAGGCACGCCGCTACCTCCAGACGCGCCGGCTGGGCGGCGTGGAGTTCCTCGGCCGGGTGACCGACGAGGAGCGCGATGCGCTGTTCAAGACGGCCGACGTGTACTGCTCGCCCGCGACCGGGCGGGAATCGTTCGGGATCGTGCTGCTCGAGGCGATGGCCGCCGGCACGTCGATCGTGTGCAGCGACATCCACGGCTACAAGGGCGTCGTCCGCCGCGACCGCGAGGGCCTGCTCGTGCCGCCGCACCAGCCGAAGGCGCTCGCCGCGGCCCTGGCCCGGCTGCTGTCCGACGACGCCCTGCGCGAGCGGATGAGCAGCTCCGGGCTCGAGCGAGCCGAGGAGTTCAGCTGGGAGCGGGTGACCGCCAAGGTCGAGGAGTACTACGGCTTCGTGATCCGGCGGCTCGCCGCCCAGGGCCAGCTGCCGCCGGGCTTCAGCGCCGAGGTCCCGGCCGACCCACGGCAGGTCATCCCGGCCGCCTGATCCGGCGCTCCGGCGCTACTCCGGGCCGGCCGGCAGGCCCGGCGGACCGGCCGCCCGTTCGAGCCGGCGCTCGGCGAGCGCGACGCGCCACGACCAGGTCGAGTAGCCGACGACGAGGGCCGTGAAGCCGATCGAGAGCAGCATGATCGCCGGCCCGATGTCGAACAGCGGTGGTCCGTCGACCGAGCGATCGACCGTGCTGACCGGGAACTGGAACGGGTACAGGTAGGTCGGCAGGAAGCCCTGGTAGGCGTTGTGCAGGTTCGTCGGCAGCGGCAGCCCGCTGATGTTCGGGTACCAGAGCACGAACCAGAAGCCGATCGCGACCATCGCGCCGACGACGAAGCGGCGCGAATCGCGCGCTGTGGCGACGTACGCCGCGAGCGGTGTCAGGGCGAGCAGGACGACCATCGCGATCGGCTCGACCGGGACGTTCGGGATGTTCATGAGCTCGCCGCCGTCGACGAAATTGGTCACGAACGCGATCGCCGCAACGACGCCGCCCCCGATGAGGATCGTCGTCCGCAGGCGCGCCCGGACGCCCGCCGAGGCCAGTGCACCGTCCTCCAGCGCCGCCGCGTCGGCCTCGTCGGCCAGCGCCAGCATCTCGCGCACGAGCAGCAGCAGCCCGATGCCGAGCACGATCGCGAGGGCCAGCGCGCCGGGGGCGACCGGGATCTCGGGGATCACCGTCGGACACGCCTGCGAGCTGGGGTTCACGTCGGTGACCCGGACGGCAGCGCACAGCGGTCGATGCAGCAGCCACAGCAGGAACGGGCCCACCACGGCGACGGCGGCCGCCACCCGCGCAAGGATCCACGTCCGACGTGATGGGCCGTGCCACAGCTCGGCCAGGAAGTAGGCCAGCGCCAGGAACAGGAACGGCAGCGCCGTGTAGTAGTGGTACTGGAACGCGGCACGGTCGATCCGGGCCCACGCGATCCACTGGAAGGCGAAGGCGATCGCCACGAGGGCCAGGGCCGCGCTGCGGCGCTTGAAGGCCTGCCACGCGGCGAAGGCCATCGCCGGCACGGCCAGCCACCACGCGACGAGATTGCCGGCGTCGTAGATCGCGCCCGCGGTGCCGCCGGCGAAGCCCTCCTCGTAGAACCACACCGGCTTCAGGTCGAACGGCCAGGCCCACCACGGCGACGACGCCGGATGGGCCGAGCTCAGGCGGTTGTGGTAGTTGTACATGTCCCGCGTCAGGTCGATGAGCGTCTGGCCGGTATGGCCGGCCGGCCAGCCCTGGACGAGCTGGTGGTTCTCGACGAACGCCCACGGGATGTACGACGCCACGTAGACCGCCAGTGGGATCGCCACGAGGCAGACGGCGAGCCAGACGGCCGGCAGCCCGAGGCCGCTGCCGAGGCGCAGCCAGCCGTGGGGCGCCGGGGCAGGCGGATCGAGGATCGCTCCCGGGTCGTCGGCTTGCGGCGGCGGCGCCATCGGCCCGAAGCCGAGCCGCCCGGTGACGACGAACGCGGTATGGACGGCGGCGCCCAGGACGAAGCCGAGGATCGCCAGCTCGATCGGGGTCACCGAGACCGGGCCGAGGGTCAGCGGGGCGAGCGGGTCGCCGCGGGCCGCCCCGGCGAGCAGTGCCAGGCCGCCGGCGACCGGCGCCGCGAATGTCGCGAAGCGCTGTTCCTCGACGGTCCAGGCGATCGGGTGGCTGACGTTCGCCACGACGCCGGCGAGTGTCAGCGCGACCATGATCGCCAGGAACAGGTAGTTGCCACCGCTCTCGCCGGCCGGGACCGAGATCGCGAGGTATCCGAGGACGGTCGTCGCGACGATCATGCCGAGGATCGCCAGCAGCCGTCCGAGCGCGCTCCGCGACAACGCCAGGATGCCGAGGCCGCCGATCGCGTACGCGGCGACCCACTTCGACGCCAGGGCCAGCCCGAGCAGCAGGCCGACCGCCAGCATCCCGACCGCGAAGGCCAGCCAGCCCCGCCCTCCACGCCCCGGCCTGAGCCACAACGCCGCGAAGATCGTGTAGGCGGCGACGATGCCGAGTCCCACGTAGGCGTCGTTCATCCCGATCCTGCTCTGGGCGAACAGCATCCCGTCGAGCAGGGCCAGGATGCCGACGAGGATCGCGACGCTACGGCGATGGAACAGCAGTCGCGCCAGGACGTACAGGAACAGGGCCATCAGGATGCCCGCGATGACGCCCGGCAGGCGCCAGGCGAACGCGTGGCGTCCGATCGGGACCGCGGCGACCCCGCCGCCCGCATCGAACGCCAGCAGCTGCTGTCGATCGCTCGACGGGTAACGCTCGTTGTCGTCCATCACGATGGCTGCCGGCTCGAACGGCAGCGCCGCATCGGCGTAGACCGCGTTGCCGTGGGGCTCGACGACGTAGACCGTCGGCGTCGTCGGGTCGTCCGGGCGCGAGCCCTCGACGTGGACCATCCGGCTGGCCTCGTCGAAGTAGGCGCGTCCGGCCCGGTCGCCGGGAAGTGGCAGCGTGGTGTCGATCCGGGGATCCTCGTCCGGCTTCGCGACGACGACCGCGAGCCGCGGACCGTCGGCCGTCATGTACGGCACGTAGATCGGGTCGTCGCTGAGCCCGCTCGTGCTCACCGCGCCGGTCGCCGGGCCGCCCACGCCGACGACGTCGGCGATGGTCCCGGTCTCGGGGTCGATGAACGCCAGGCCCTCGGCCGTGGCCACGGCGATCCGGCCTTGGCCGCCGTCCGTCAGCTGGCCGACACCGGACAGCTGGGCCCGGCCGACCACCTCGGCCGCGCCGAGATCGACGGTCACGATCTCCTGGAGATCGGCGCTGCCGCCGTCCGTGGCAAGCACCGCTGCCAGCCGGCTGCCGTCGTCGGTGACGAACAGCCGCTCGACGGTGCCGTCGAGATCGAGCAGCGGGTGCAGACCGAGCGGCGCGAGGCCCTGGCCGCGAACGTCGTCGACCGGGCCGAGCTCCGCCTCCAGGACCTGACCACTGCGGGTCGCCGCGTAGAGCCGTGCAGCCGGCCGGTCGATCGCGACGGCCACGACGCCCGGCCAATCGGCACTGGCCGCGAGCTCGCGGGACTGGAGGTCGTAGCCGAGGACCTCGCTGCCGGTCGCGATCCACAGCCGGTCGCCCTCCCGCGGCGAGCCGGCCAGGGTGTCGTCGCGCCGCGGTTCGATCGCGGCGTCGACGACGGCCTTGCCGAGCTGGCTCGTCGCGACGACGCGGTCGTCGGCGAAGGCCACGATGCCGAGCGCCATCGCGTACTTCGCCAGGTGTGGATGGGTCCACTCGTAGATGTTGTGCGAGATGCCGTACCGCCAGTCCTGGAGGAACTCGGTCGCGGTCCGCGGGTGGTAGACCTCGTCGAAGTGCATCTGGTACGGCTCGGGCAGCCGCCACAGGCGGACGCTGAGCAGGGCGATCGCCAGGACGACCAAGATCCAGGCATCGAGCTTGTCGAGACGGCCGCCGCGCTCGGCGGCCAGGGCCGCGCTCCGATCGGCGCGGACCGGGCGATCGCGGAAGCGGGCCACGAACCAGGCCCACGGGCCTTCGCCCCCGGGGCCGGCGTCGGGGTCGTCCCAGGCGGGCACCAGGCCGGCCCCCGGCGCCGGGCCCTCGCGCACGACCGCGGCGGAGGCTGTTATTGGCGAGGCGGCCAGCGGTGAGGCGGTCAGCGGTGAGGCGCTCAGCGGCGAGGCGCTCATCGGCGAGCCGGCCAGCGGCGCACGCCATTCGATCGCGGGCGGCCCCGACGGCTCGGCTGCCAAGTCGTCGAATCGTTCAGGCTCCGGAACGTCGGCGCTCGTCGCGACCTCGTCGGCCAACTGCTCGTCGGCGCCGCCGCGGAGCTGCACGAACGCCCAGGCGAAGACGGCCGTCGCGGCGGCGGCGACGGCAGCGACGCCCCAGTACGAGGTGAGCGTCGAGCCGATGCCCAGCCAATCGTCGATCCCGGGGTTGTCGGGGTAGAGCGTCGTCAGGACCGCGTACATGTTCGCGAACACCGCGCCGCTGCCGACGAGGTACGCGATCCGCCAGCGCAACGATGCGCCGGCGACGATGGCCGCGATGGCGACGAACGGGAACAGGTAGCGCTCGTGCACCCGGGTCGGCAGCACGAAGAATGCGAGGCTGAGCACGATCAGCCCGACGAGGATCGTCCGGCGGTCCGGCCGCCGCCAGACGAGGGCCGCGACGATCGCGATCGCCGCGAGGAGCAGCAGCGCGCCGACGGCCAGCGCCGGCAGGGCGCCGATCATGACCCCCGGGTCGCCGACGCAGCGGCCGTCCGGCGGGATGCCCGGCACGTGCCACAGGTCGATGTCGCCGATCCGGATGACGAACGGCTCGGACGGCACCGCCGTCGAGTCGCAGACCCACTGGCGGTTGACCGCGATGCCGTTGACGCTCCCGTCGAGCTGCGTCTGGCCGACGAGTGCCCACGGGTTGTAGGCGTTGACCGACACGTACGGGTAGCCCGAGGCCGTGGAGAAGATCTGGTTGACGAGCCCCTCGATCCCGAGCCCGAACGGGAGCGACAGGATGATCGCGGTCAGCAGCCCCGCGGCGCCGGTGGTCAGGATCCGGATCGGACCTCGGAGGCGCGCCTCGAGGCGAGTTCGACCGTACGTGGCCGGATCGGGGTCGTCCTCGCCGTATGCCCCCCGGGGCCGGAGCGCCCGCCGGATCGCGACGATGGCGACGATCGGGATGAGGATGCCGAGCTGGGGCTTGATGAGCGCGGCGAGCATCGCCAGGATCGCCGCCCGCTCGAGGCGGTCGCGCCACAGCTCCCGCACGGCCAGCAGCAACGGGATCAGCCCCACCGAATCGACCTGGCCCCAGATCGTGCTGTCGAACCAGGTCACCGGGTTGAGGACGACGAGCAGGGCGCCGATCCGGGCCGCGCGCTCGCCAGCGCCCAGCTCGCGCGCCATGGACCAGACGAGGTACCCGAGGACGAGGTCGGCCAGGATCGGCGGGACCTTGATGAGGTCGCCGGGGCCGGCCAACCCGAAGAGGTTCGCGACCGTCCCGACTGCCCACAGGACGTACAGGTAGCCGGGCGTGTAGTCGTGGAAGAACGGCCGCTCGTAGAAGCCGTACAGTCCCTCGTCCGCCAGGTTCTTGGCCCAGAACTGGAACGAGCTGATGTCGACCCCGAACCCGGAGCCCGGCAGGAGATATGCAATGATGAGCCGGAGGGCGAGCCCGACGGCCAGGAGGATCAGGATGCCCCGCAAGGCGTCCGCCGCCTCGGTCCGCGACGGAGCCCCCGTGCCCGGGTCGGGCTCACCGACTGCGGGACCTGTCAAGACGCGAACGATCTCCTGCGAGCGGTGAGGTGGCTGGGAGCGTAGCACAGGGCGCCGTGGGCCCCCGGGCCTCGGCGCTCGTCGCCGAGTGGCTCGAGCGCGTGCCCGCGGTCGTCATCGGAGCGGCCCTCATCGCGGTCGCCCTGGCGGCCTTCTGGCTGCCCGGCTACGACCGCTACTACAACCACTTCGTGTGGCAGGCGGAAGCGTTCCTCCACGGCACGGCCGTCATCGACTGGCCGGTCGACCTGGGCGGCTTTCCGCGTGGCAACGACTGGATGCAGGACGTCTATCCGCTTCGGGAGCTGACCGGCGACCCCGGCGCGATCGGCGCTCTGCTGCCCTTCCCGCCACTGCCGGCGATCGTGCTCCTGCCGTTCGTGGCCGCGTGGGGCCTGGCGACCGACATCCGGGCCGTGTCGGTGCTCTGCGGCGCGCTGGGTGTCGGCCTCGCCTGGTGGGCCCTCGGGCGCCTCGCCCTGTCGCGGCCGATTCGCGTCGCCACGACCATCTTCCTGGCCTTCGGCACCGTGTACTGGTACGCCGCGCAGCTCGGCACGACGTGGTTCTTCGCTCACGTCGTGGCCATCGACCTGACGCTCCTGGCCGTCGGCCTCGCGCTCGGGGCGGACGCGCGGTCCGACGACCCGGTCGACGAGGCGCCGGGGGTCGCCCGGCTCGCGGCCGATCTCCGAGCGGCGCTGCGCCGGCCGTCCGAGCTCCTCGACCGCCGGCAGTTCGCCGCCGGGCTCCTGTTCGGCCTTGCCTGCACGGCGCGCCTGACCGTCGTTTTCGCGGCGCCGTTCTTCATGCTGATCGGCGGCGGCGGCACGTGGGTCCGGCGGTCCTTCTCGGCCGGTCTGGGGGCGATCATCCCCGTCGGGCTCCTGCTCGGCTACAACCTGCTCACGACCGGATCGCTCATGCATCCCGGCTACGAATACCAGTACCAGCGCGAGGCGAGCGGCTACACGGCGCTCGGCTATCACCCGGACTGGAGCATCGAGGATCCCCGCTACCTGCCGCAGAACCTCGGGATCATGCTCGCCGCGACCCCGGCGATCCTGCCGGACTACCTGCCCGGGGCCTTCGGCGACACCGACGACGTCGCCTGCGCGGACCCCGGGGCGACTCGCGGCTTCTTCGATCGAGACTGCCCGATCGCGATCCCGCGGGCGATCGGGATGAGCATCCTCCTGACGAGCCCGGCCTATCTGCTCGTGCTTCCGGCGCTGCTCCGGCGCCGCTCCCGCCTCGTCGCCGGCGCCTGGCTCACCGTGCTCGCCGTGGCGTTCGTCAACCTGATGCATTTCAGCCAGGGCTGGGTCCAGTTCGGCTACCGGTTCGGCAACGACTTCGTCGTCTTCGGCGCGATCCTCGTCGCGCTCGGCATGGCGCGCCGCGGCGGGGTCGGGCTGGTCGGGCTGGCGCTGGTCGGCGCCTCGGTCGCGGTGAACCTGTGGGGCGTGATCTGGGGCAACATCCTCGGATGGTGACCAGCGCCCAGCCCGCCCCGGCGCGCTCGATCCCGGAGCCATCGCCCACGCCGGAGCGGCGACTCATGGACGCCGCCGTTCGCGCCCTGCCCGCGGCGGCGCTGGTCCTGATCGTCGTCGCCAACGCATGGCCGGGCTTGATGCCCGACGTCGGCTTCTGGGATACCGGCGAGTTCCAGGCCGTGCTGCCCACGCTCGGCACCGCCCATTCGCCCGGCTATCCGACGTACGTGATCCTCGGTTTCCTCGGTTCGATCCTCCTCACGCCGCTCGGCGAGCCGGCGTTCCGGGTCACGGTGCTGTCGCTGCTGTTCGTCGCCGTAGCGGCGGTTGCCACGATGGCCCTCGTCCGGCGGCTCACGGGCTGGCTGCCCGTCGGCTTCGCCGCGGGCCTGGGCCTGGCCGTCACGCCGATCGTGTGGCTGAACGCGACGCGCGCCGATCCGCACCCGCTGCACCTGGCCTTCGTCGTGCTGCTGCTGCTGGTCCTGGTCGGCTGGCAGCAGGATCGGGACGAGCTGGAGTCGGCCGCCGCGGACCGGCGGCTGCTGCTCGCGGCGGCGCTCTTCGGGCTGGCGGCCGGCAATCACTCGCTGACGCTCCTGCTCGCGCCGGCGATCGCGCTGTTCGTCGCGGTCGTCGAGCCCGGCATCCTCCGCCGGCCGCTGTTCGTCGCCGGCTGCCTGGCCGTGGCGCTCGGCACGCTCGCGCTCGTCTACCTTGAGCTGCCGATCCGCGCCGGTCTCTGGCGCGCCCCGCTCGTCTACGGCCGGCCGGACACCTGGGAAGGCTTCTGGTACATCGCCCTCGCGCAGCAGTTCCAGGGCTCCCTCGGCGACCCGCTGGCGGACCTGCCGGCGAAGCTCGAGGCGATCGTCGAGATCGCCGGCCAGCAGCTCGGCTGGCTGACGCTGCTGCTGCCGCCCGCGGCGCTGGTCGTCGCCCGGCGCGCGCCGGCCTACGCGCTCCTGACCGGCGTCGCGATGGTCACGACGCTGCTGTTCAACACCTCGTACTCCAACGCCGACATCGAGCGCTACTACCTCGGTCCGGCACTCATGGCCTGGACGTGGCTCGGGATCCTCGCCGGCGAGGTCGCCAACCTCGCCGCGACGGCCGTCGTCGACGATGACGGCCGGCTGCGGACGTGGCTGGCCCGGCTGGCGCCGGCGGCGGCGCCGGATCCGATGCGCTGGGAGCGCGCCGGCGTGGCGGCCGCGGTCGTCGCGGGCGCGATCCTGCTCGCACCCGGCCTGGCCGACCTCGGGCCGCGGGCCGCGGCGGCCGATCGATCGGCCGACACCGCCGCACGGCGCTGGCTCGACGAGGTCCTGCCGATCCTGCCGCAGGACGCCGTGCTCGTCAGCTGGTGGAGCACCTCGACGCCGCTGTGGTACGCCCAGCGCGTGGAGGCCCAGCGGACCGACCTCTTCGTGGTCGATGATCGCACCATGCTGGACCAGGACCTCGGACGTGCGCCCGACGTGATCGAGCGCTTCCTCGGGCAGCGGCCGGTCTTCGTCATCCGCCTCGATCGCGACCTGCCGGAGCTCCAGGCACGCTTCCTCATGGTGCCCGTCGCGAGCGGCGGCAGCACCGGCGTGTGGCGGGTCGACGGGCGCCTGGAGGGCGGCGGGTGATGACTGACGCGCGGGACGGCACGGCGGAGGCTCGGCGCCTGCCGGAGCTGACCTATTTCTTCCCGGCCCACAACGAGGCGGCCAACGTCCGCGGCCTCGTGGAGGAGGCCCTGGCCGAGCTGCCCGCGCTCGCCGAGCGCTTCGAGATCATCGTCGTCGACGACGGCTCGCGCGACGAGACCCCGGGGATCGCCGACGAGCTCGCGGCGGCGCATCCAGAGGTCCGGGCCGTGCACCACCCGACGAACCTCGGCTACGGCGCCGCCCTCCGGTCGGGCTTCGCGGCCGGCCGGCTCGCGTATCTCGCGTTCACCGACGGAGATCGCCAGTTCCAGGTGGCCGACATTCGACGGCTCATCGACGGCCTGCTCCTGCCGGGCGACGCGGCGCACCCGCCCGACGTCGTCGCCGGCTATCGCATCAAGCGCGCCGATCCGCTCGTTCGAACGATCTACGCCCGGATGTACCGGCTCGCCAACCGGATCTTCTTCGGCCTCCGGGTGCGCGACATCGACTGTGCCTGCAAGCTGTTCCGCCGGGAGGCGCTGGAAGGCATCCACGTCGAGTCCGGGGGCGCGTTCTTCTCGGCCGAGCTGCTGATCAAGCTGGAGGCCGCCGGCCGCCGGATCAGCGAGGTCGGCGTGCCGCACTACCCGCGGACGGCGGGCCGGCCAACCGGCGCCAAGCCGCAGGTGATCCTTCGCGCGGTACGCGACTTCTGGGCGCTCCGGCTGCGCCTCTGGGCGTCGCCCCGGCGGGCGCTCCGACGCGGCTCGTCGATCCTCGGCTGAGGAACCCTCAGCTGCGGCGGCCGCCGCTCTCGCCGCCGGCCCCGGGATCGAGCTCCAGTGAGTTCACGAAGTCGCGGAACATATCCAGCCGCGGGTCGGACGTCTCGCCGCCGACCGACTCGAGGGGCACGCGTCGCCCGGGCTCGCCGCCCTCCTCGTCGTCCTCGTCGTCGCCCGCGTCCGGGTCCATCCCGAGCGCCGCCTGATCGAGGACCTCCTCGGCGGCCAGGATCGGGACCTCGACCCGCACCGCCAGCGCCAGCGCGTCCGATGGCCGCGCGTCGACCTCGACGTCCTGCCCGTCGCGCTGCAGGTGGATCTGGGCGTGGTACGTCTCGTCCGAAAGCTCCGAGATGACGACCCGCGCGACGCGGACATCGAGCTGCTCGAGCGCCGCCGCCAGCAGGTCGTGGGTCAGCGGCCGCTCGGCCGTCACGCCCTGCAGGCGCATCGCGATCGCGCTGGCCTCCCACGGCCCGATCCAGATCGGCAGGTAGCGATCGCCCTCGGGGTCCTTGAGGATCACGACGTGGCGGTTCGACAGCATGTGCACCCGCACGCTCTCGATGACCATCTCGACGAGTCGGCCCATGGTCCCGATTATCCCATCGCCCGGGATCGCCGGCCGCCGCCGCTGGCGCGGAGGCGGAGCAGCAGGCCGACCGCGAGGCCCATGGCGAACCCGCCGATGTGGGCGAAGAAGGCCACGTCGCCCTGCGCCGTCCGGGCGTCGAGCGAGGCGACGCCGCTCACCAGCTGGAGGACGAACCAGAAGCCGAGCACGATCAGCGCCGGCACCTCGGCCAGCTGGTAGAAGAAGCCGAGGAACACGATCGAGACGACGCGGGCGCCCGGGTACAGCACGAGATATGCCCCCAGGGCGGCCGCGATCGCGCCCGACGCACCGACCAGTGGCACGTCCGACCCCGGGGCGATGGCGACCTGGGCGAGCGCGGCCACGACCCCGCCGGCGAGGTAGAACAGCAGGAACGGCAGGCGCCCCAGGCGATCCTCGACGTTGTTGCCGAAGATCCACAGGTACAGCATGTTGCCCAGCAGGTGCAGCCAGCCGCCGTGCAGGAACACGCTGGTGACGAGGCCGGCGATTGCCTGGGAGGTCCAGGCGCCGGCGTCGATCGCGTCGGTCACGCGGCTCGGGACGGCGCCCCACTCCCGGAAGAAGGCTTCCAGCGCCGCGTCGCCGCCCTGGGCGCCGATCCACAGCTCGCCGGCGAAGACCGCGAAGCAGGCGAGGATGAGCGCGCGCGTGACGATCGGCGTGCGGCGCGTTGGATTGCGGTCCCCGAGGGGGATCATGCGCTCAGGGCTTGGGCGTCGACGATGCGGGCGCCTCGCTGTCGCTCGGCTCGGGGCTCGGCGAGCCCGCCGGCGCGCTCGTGAGCGCCTCGAGCGTCGAGCGATGGAGGCCCGTCGCGCTGAGCCACACGATGGCGTCGGGGTCGTCCGCCACGCCCGCCTCGACGTACCAGTCGATGAGGCCGGCCCAGGCCTCGGACCCGTCGGCGAGGCGGTACTGCTCGAGATACGTGCCGTTCGCCTTGTTCAACGCGATGACCCGCTGGTTGGCCGCGTCGAAGCCGTACACCACGCCCTCCCGCCGGTCGCTGCCGGACGCGATGAGGCTGTACTCGGGCGGCGCGCGGAGGATCTCGTCTCCCGGGCTCTCGGCCGTCCAGCCCTCGCTGCGGCCGAGCACCAGGCGCAGGATCTCGCCGCCGTCGACGACCCAGATATCGCCGTCGATGTAGAGCGAGCGGAAGTCGCTGACGTCGCGGGTCGTGGCGAGGACGCCCGTCGGGGCCGCCGGGAAGCCGCTGCCGTCGGCGGCCGGCGAGTAGCGCAGGATCTGCTCGGCCGATGGGTCGACGACGTACAGGTTGTAGAGGCCGGCCTCGGCGTTCCGGACGAACGTCCCGATGCCGACGATGTCGTCGCCCCACTCCGCCGAGCCGGTGACGTTGACCCGCGTGATCGTGCCCTTGCCCTCGCTGTTCGCGGGCCGCCAGCGCCACACGACGTTCTTGGCGTCGACCATGATCAGGTCGCGCGCGCCGACCGCGATGAGCCGGGGCGCGGCCTGGGTCGCTCCCCTGGCCTTGTTGCCCTCGCGGAAGATGGCTGTCGCCTTCTCGCCCGCGACGTCGATGCGGTAGACCGACGCGGTCTGGGGATCGAGCACGAACGGCGCGCCATCCGGCCCGCGGGCGAGCGCCGTAAGCGCGACCGCCGGGTCGTCGGGGAACTGGAAGATCGGGCTCGAGCCGACCTCGATCACCCCGTACAGCCGATCCAGCGCCGCGACGATCTGGTTCCGCAGCGGAATCGTGGTCGAGGCCGGGATCCCGGCACCCCGTGCGCGGTCGACCTGCTCGAGGCCGTCGGTCAGCAGCTCCTCCGCCCGCCGGCGGTCCGTCTCGACGAGGTCGATGCCCGGTCCGATGACGCGTCGGTAGTCCGCCCGCGCCTGCTCGAGCGCCTGCTGGCCGACGTCGATCGAGGCGATGACCTCGTCGGGCGGCTGGCGCCCGCCGAGCGCGAAGACGGCGGCGCCGAGGCCGCCCACGACGACGACCAGCGCGAGGACCGCGACCGCGGCTCGCCGCTGGGTTTCCCGGCGGGCGCTGAGCGGGGTCACGCGCCGCGACGGCACGCGCCGCATCGGCAGCGCGTCCTGGATCCGCAGGAGCAGGCGCCCGAGCGCCGTGCCGGCAGCGAGGCGGGCCCAGCGGCCGGCCGACTGGGCGGCCGCGAAGCCGCCCGCGA
Organism: Chloroflexota bacterium; assembly: GCA_003250155.1. Lineage (GTDB taxonomy): Bacteria > Chloroflexota > Limnocylindria > Limnocylindrales > CSP1-4 > UBA5189. The sequence goes on from QKHE01000006.1 coordinate 34,146, forward strand.
CGGAGTCCGCCAGCGGAATCGGCGAGCGGTCGGGTGCACCGGCCAGCGGCTCGGCCGGCCGCACCGGAACAGGCGTGACCCCGGCGCGCGCGACCGAGACCTCGGCCGCCTCGACGACGAGCATGCCGTCGCTGCCTCGCCCGCCGGCCGAGGCGAACTGACGACCGAGCTGCTCGACCGCGGACTGCGGATGGAGCTGCAGCAGCGCGTCCTTGAGCGCGTCCGGCCCGAGGGCCGCCGTGACGTTCGGCGAGATGAGCATCAGCTGGTCGCCGACGTTGATCTCGCCGCGCCAGACATCCGGGTCGACGTCCTCGGACGGCAGCCCGCGGTCGCGGTGCGGATCCGGGAGCGTCGACAGTCGCGCGCCGCGGTTGAGGTACGCCTCGGCCGGTCCGACCGTGCAGACGTAGAGCTCGTTGTCGCGGACGACCGCCATGCCGACACCGATCGGCCCCGCGGCGACGCCGAGCGCACCTCGCTCCCGGGCGTGGGTCAGCCGCTTGTTCGCGGCCTGGATGGCCTTCGTCAGGCAGACGCGGATCCCGGCCGACTCGTCGTAGTAGTACTCGCTCCGGATCGAGTCGGCGACGAGGCGGGTCGCGTCCCGCGCCCGGGTGCCGGACACGCGCGAGGTGACGAGCAGGTAGAGGTGGCCCTTGGTCCGGGTCTGCGCGCCGACGCGCGGCTCCACGTGGAGCACGGTGTCGGGCGAGTCGGACGTGCGCTCGGGCTCGGGTACGACGCCGAGCTGCATCTGGATTCGATGGGCCACTGAGTCCCCTCTGGCCAGGCTCCTGGGTCGGGTCGGCGATTATCGCATGGGTCTCTGATCGGACTGCGGATGGCGCCGCACCGTGACGCGGAGCCCCGAGATCCTGCGACCTGCGGGTGCCGCACCGAACGCGGCGGCCAGCGCGGAGGCGTTGAGCCGGAGCTCCTGCGCCACGATCGGAGCGTCCGCCTCGACGACCAGCAGGTCGCCCTCGCCGCCAGCCTCGATCCCGATCGCCCGGCAGGCGCCGTGCGCCGCCGGCGCGAGCTCGGCGACGATCGCATCGAATGTCGCCGCGGCGCGCGCTCGGCGGAGCTCGTCCTCGAGGCCGAGCCGGGCCGCGGCGCCGGGAATGAGCTCGCCGATGCGGGACATCGGGCGCCGGCGGCGCGGTTCGTCGCTCACGCCGTCGCCTCGACGAGCCGCGCGCCGACCGGCCGCCCGGCAGCCGTCGGACCCGTGTCCGCCGCCCCACCCGTGTCGCCCGGGACGACCTGCCACGACGTCGCGGCGGCGACCAGCGCCGGGTCGAGGTCGTCGGGCGTCGTCGTCGTGACGAACGCCTGGGGCAGCGCCGCGATGCGCCGGACCAGGTGGCCCCGCCGCGTCGGGTCGAGCTCGGAGAAGACGTCGTCCAGCAGCAGCAGGGGCGGCCGCTCGTCGACCCGCGAGAGCAGGTCCAGCTCGGCCAGCTTGAGCGCCAGGATCGCCGTCCGCTGCTGGCCGCGCGAGGCGAAGTCGGCGAGGTCCCGGCCGGCCATCCGGAAGGCGACGTCGTCGCGGTGCGGCCCGATCAGCGTCGTGCCGTTCCAGGCCTCCTTCTCGGCGGTCTCGGCGAGGCGCCGCGCCAGCGCGTCGCGAACCGGCTCTCCCGGTCCGGCCGGAGCATTCGTGACGTACTCGAGCCGCAGCGGTCCGGCGGCCTGCTCGTCGGGCGCGATCTCGATGTGGGCCGCCGCGAGCGGCTCGTCGAGCTTCGCCAGCAGGGCCAAACGAGCCGTCACGACCGCCGCCCCGGCATCGAGGAACGGCTTGTCCCAGTAGCGCAGCTCGTCGCGCGACGCCGTCTCCTCGCGGATCGCCCGGAGCAGCCCGTTGCGCTGCTGGAGCGCGCGGCCGTAGCTCGACAGGTGCGCGCCATAGCCGGGCAACGCCGCGGCGGCGAGCTGGTCGACGGCGGCGCGCCGGAGACCGGGTGCGCCCACGACCAGGAGCATGTCCTCGGGCGCGAACAGCACGACTCGCAGCCGCTCGCCGAGGCCCGACGCCCGGCGCGCGACGCCGTTGACGCGGATCCGCTTGCGTCCGCCTTCCGCCGCGGCCTCGGATCCGGGCCGGACCAGCGCCACCTCCAGCGCGTCGTCACCGACGCGGCCCGCGACGCGGGCGACGTCGGCGCCCCAGCGGATGAGCTCACCATCGGCGCCGGCGCGGTGGGAGCTGCCCCTGGCCAGGACGACGATCGCCTCGAGCAGGCTCGTCTTGCCGGCCGCGTTCGGGCCCCAGATCAGCTGCGGGCCGTCGCCGAACCGGGCTGCCAGCTCGTCATACGCCCGGAAACCGGCGAGATCGAGCGCCTCCAGCCGCACCCCGTCGTGCCGTCCCGCCGCTGCGCCGCCGCTACGACGTCGTCCGAACGGGCATCACGACGTGCACGTACTGGTCGTCGCCGACCGGCTTGAAGACGCCGGGCGCCAGCGGGCCCTGGAGCTCCAGCGCGAACTGCTCGGCAGCGACGTTGGTGAGCACGTCGGCGAGGTACTTGGCGTTGAACGCGATCGATGTCCCGTCGCCCTCGACGCTCGCCTCGACCTGGCCGACGTGATCACCGACCTCGGCGTTGGCACTGACCGTGATGCCGGCCTCGCCGTCGGCGCCGATCTGGAGCTTCACGATGTTCGCCGATTCGTGGGCGATCAGGGCCGCCGGGCGGACCGCCCGCAGCAGCTCCTCGCGATCGAGGATGGCTCGCGTCGTGTGGGCCTTCGGCAGCACCGACTGGTAGTTCGGGAACTGGCCGTCGATCAGGCGGCTCACGAGGTCGATGCCCTCGACGTGGAACATGACCTGGTTGCGGCCCTGGGCGAGCACGACGTCGACCGGGTCGTCGGTGTCGCCGAGGATCCGCGCCAGCTCGTTGAGGGCCCGCGCCGGGATGACGACGCTCACGTCCGAGACCGCGTCGAGGATCGGGATGGTCTTGACCGCGATCCGGTAGTTGTCGGCCGCGGCGAGCGTCATCGTGTCGCCCTCGAAGCGGCACAGCACGCCGGTCAGGATCGGCCGGGCCTCGTCGGTGGCTGCCGCGAAGGCCGTCTCGTCGAGGGCTCGCTTCAGGACGTTCTGGGCGATCCGCGTCGTCGGCCGCTCGCCGACCACCTGGATCGACGGGAACTCGTCGGCATCAATGCCCTTGACGTGCGATTCGAAGCGGCCGGACGTCAGGTGGAGCGTCTCGCCGGCGCCCGTCTCGAGATCGATCCGGTCGCCACCGCCGAGCGAGCCGACGAGGTCGGTCAGCAGCTTGGCCGGGACGGTCGTCGCGCCGTCGGTCTCGATCTTGCCCGGGACCCAATAGACCAGGCCGATCTCGAGGTTCGTCGTGGTCAGGCGCAGGCCGCCGTCCTCGGTCTTGAGCAGGACGTTCGCCAGCACTGGCAGCGTGCTCCGCGCCGACACGGCCCGGCTGACGACGGACAGGCCGCGGGCCAGGTTCTCCTGCATGACCGAGAGCTTCACGTCACGTCACTCCACAAGCGCGGCAGCGGGCATTGGTTACGGGCAGCTCGCATGTCCGCGGCGCGATGGCCGCAGGCCGCCGCGGAGCCCTCCGGGTAGGTGTGTGTATCTTCGCCCATTCTCATAGGTCCGTCATCATCGTCATAACGCTGTGGACGCGGTGGACGGGCCCGCTCGCCCCCGTTCAGACCGGTCGTGGACGTGCCGCCGCAAATCGTGGACGAGACCGAAGTCACCCGGGACGAGCGGTGGGCGGATCGGTGGACAGCGCGGATCCTCCGGGGTCCGCGAGACGGTTCATGGTGCCGGCGATCCACGATCGTCCAGTGGCTTATCCGACACGGCATCCCCAGCGCGCGAGACGGCATGGTCGCCAGCGTCACCGGCGACGGGGCGCGATCAGTCGGCGTAGATCAGCTCGCGGACGGCCGCGATCTCGCGCCGCAGCTCGTCGTTGCCGGCGGATTCGCGACCGATCTTGTCGCACGCGTGGAGAACCGTCGAGTGATCCCGGCCGCCGAGCTCGGCGCCGATCCGCAGGAGCGACACGTCGGTCTCCTCGCGCATCAGGAACATCGCGATCTGGCGCGGCACGACGATCGCCTTGTCGCGCTTCTGGCCGCGCAGCGCGTCGAGCCCGACGCCGTAGTACTCGGACACCGCCTTGGCGATCCGCTCGGGCGTGATCTGGCGCTTCTTGGGGTTGTACAGGACGTTCGACAGGACGGCCTGGGCGAGCTCGATCGAGATCGGCATCGCGCCCATCGAGGCGTAGGCGACGATCCGGTTGAGGGCCCCCTCGAGCTCCCGGATGTTGCTGACGACCTTTCGCGCGATGAACTCGATGACGTCGGAGCTGATCGGGACCGCGCCCTCCTCGGCCTTGGCTCGAAGGATCGCGATGCGGGTCTCGAGGTCGGGCGCCGTCAGGTCGGCGATGAGGCCCCATTCGAAGCGCGAGCGGAGCCGCTCCTCGAGCGTCAGGATTGCCTTCGGCGGCCGATCCGAGGACAGGACGATCTGCTTGCCGTCCTCGTGGATCGCGTTGAAGGTGTGGAAGAACTCCTCCTGGGTCCGCTCCTTGTCGGCGATGAACTGGATGTCGTCGATGAGCAGCAGGTCGATCCGCCGGTAGCGCGCCCGGAACTCGTCGATCTTGCCCTGCTGGATCGAGGTGATGAACTCGTTGGTGAACTTCTCCGAGGTGGCGTAGACGACGCGCTTGCGGGGGAACTTGGCGATGACCTGGTTGCCGATGGCGTGCATCAGGTGGGTCTTGCCAAGGCCCACGCCGCCGTACAGGAACAGCGGGTTGTAGGCGTGGCCGGGCCGCTCCGCGACCGACAGCGACGCCGCGTGCGCCAGCCGGTTGGCCGAGCCGACGATGAAGTTCGCGAACGTGTACCGCGGGTTGATGTTGGACGCGCCGCCCTCCCCGCCGACCCGGCCGGGCTCGACCCGGACCTGGGGCGACGATGTCGTCGGCTGCCGTTGCGCCGTCGCGTCGGCATCGCTCGCCTGCGCTTCCGGCGCGGTGCCGCTGCCGTTCGACGCATCGTCGGTCGGAGCCACGACGAAGTCGACCTGGACGGCGTAGCCGACGATGCGGGCCAGCGTCTGCGAGATCAGCGAGCGGTAGCGGCTGTCAAGCCAGTCCTTGGCGAAGCCGTTGGGGACCGAGATCCGAAAGCGTGTGTCGTCGACCTCGACGAGTGCCGTGTCTCGAAGCCAGGTCTCGAAATTGGCGGGCGAGAGGGACACCTGCAGCTCACCGAGAGCCGCGCGCCAGACCTGCTTCGCGTCCATGCTCGATCTGGGTTCTCCGCTGCCGGTTGGGGGCTGGGTTGGACTCGGCGGGATCGAAATTCGGTCTCGGTCCGACGGCTTCGGCTGGCTCGGGACGGACGAGCGGGGACCCGTCGCCTGGGTCGTCGGGTGGCGAAAGGTAGCACCGCGGGGAGGGCCCCGCAAGGTGAATCCGCGATACTCCCCAGGAGTATCGGCCGCCCGCTCCCGTTCGGCGGCGCAGGGGCAGCTGGGCGACGGCCACGTTTGACGCGCGATCGCGCGCGGACCTATGATCCGCCGGACGATGAACGCGCCACGCCCTTGATCCGGGCGCCCGGCGCGTTTGCGTGCCTTCTGGGGTCGAAGACGGACGGAACCCCGAGGCCGAATGAAGAGGATCCCGGTCAAGCCCGATGACGAAGCGAACCTACCAGCCCAAGAAGCGCCATCGCGCCAGGGAGCATGGCTTCCGCGCCCGCATGAAGACGGCGGGCGGGCGACGCGTACTGGCCGCGCGGCGGGCCCGCGGTCGCAAACGCCTGACGGCCTGACGACCGGACGCGGCCCCCGGCCGCGGCTGGTGATGCTCGTTCGTCCGCGAGACTTCGAGGCGCTCCAGGAGCGCGGGGCGATTCGCTCCAATGCCCTGCTCGCCGCGAGGACCCTGCGGACAGGGCACCGGACCACTCGCTTCGGCCTGGCGACCGGACGGACGCTCGGCTCGGCCGTGGTTCGCAACCGCGTCCGCCGACGGCTGCGGGAGGCAATCCGGTCGATGCTGCCGTCGCTGCGACCGGGGTGGGACGTGCTGCTGATCGCCCGACCGGCGGTCGTGGGGGCGGATCACCTGGCGGTGACACAGGCGCTGCGGCGCCTCCTGGCCAAGGGAGGCGTCCTGGACGAGGAGGTCCGGTGACAGAGGTCGCGGAAGGCGGATCCGGCAGGCGTGCCGGCATCCTGGGCAGGATCGGGATCGCGATGATCCACGCCTACCGCTTCGTCTTCGCCTGGCTGCCGTCGGCCTGCCGCTATCAGCCGACCTGCTCGGTCTACACGGAGCAGGCCATCGAGCGCTACGGCCTCGTCCGGGGCTCGTGGATGGGCGCCAGGCGGATCGCCCGCTGTCATCCGGGGCATCCCGGTGGCTTCGATCCGGTCCGTTGAACCGGGAGTCGCTCCGTTGATCGAGCGGCGTCGGCTGCTTCGGCTCGGCCTGGGCCTCGGCCTGCTGGCCGTCCTGGTCGTCGTTCTCGCGGCCTGCAACCCGATCCAGGTCAGCCCGTCGCCGGAAGCGACCGCGGTCGCGGGCGCCACGGCCACGCCGGCCACGCCGGCCCCGACCGCCTCGTCGACCCCCGAACCGACGCCGTTCATCCTCCACCCCGCCGAGCTGAAGGCCGATCCGATCAGCGTCCTGGCCTGGCTCTTCACGCCGATCTACCAGGCCTTCCTGCTGCTCCTCGTGGGCATCGACCTCATCGTGCCGGACATCGGCATCGCGATCATCCTCACCACGATCGTCGTCCGGACCGTGATGGTCCCGCTGATGCGCCGGCAGATGGTCTCGATGCGGCAGATGCAGGCGATCGGCCCGGAGATCAAGGAGATCCAGCGCCGCTTCAAGAACGATCGGCTCAAGGCCCAGCAGGCCCAGGCGGCGCTGATGAAGGAGCGCGGCATCAGCCAGGCCGGCTGCCTCGTCGCGCTGCTGCCGCTGTTCCTGATCCTGCCGATGTACCAGGTCGTGCGCGAGGGCCTCACGGCGGCCGACATCACGCCGATGCTGACGATCTTCGGCTTCCAGGTCCTGCCGGTGACGTGCGATCCGGCATCACTCGGGCCGTGCCTCGACCCGCACATTCCGTGGCTCGGCGGGATCAACGCGGCCCACTTCGAGGGCATGATCCCACTGCCGTTCGAGCTGCCGATCCTCGGCGCCGGCATCTCGATGTTTGCGCTCGTCTACACCGTCATCCAGCTCGCGGCCTCGCGGTTGGCCCTGCCGGCACACACCCCCGGCGCGCAGCTCGACCAGAGCGCCCGGACGCAGCGGACGATGGCGATTTGGCTTCCGTTCATCACCATCCTGTACGGCAGCGTCATCCCTGTCGGCGTCTTCATCTACCTCATCGTGTCCACGATCTACCAGGTCATCCAGCAGTTCCTCACCACCGGCTGGGGCGGGATGTTCCCGCTTTTCGGCTGGACCCCCGGCTTCGCCGTGGACCACAAACCGCGCTTCCCGGTCGCCATGCCACAGGCGCCCGCATCCACCGCTAGCCAACCGCGTCCGGCGGGAGCGCCGGCACGGCCCAAGCCTGAGCGATCGGCCCTTGACCGGAGCGCCTCTGCGGAATCGACGATCCGCCGGCGCGGTCGACAGGGTCGGCGTGGGAGACGTCGATGAACAGCAGTGCCTACCGAGAGTTCACTGGCAAGAGCGTCGAGGAGGCGCTCAAGCTGGCCCGCGAGGAGTTCGGCGTGGGCCTCGACGACCTCGATTTCGAGATCCTGACCCCGGGCAGCCGGGGCGTGCTCGGCATGGGCGCCGAGCCGGCCCGCGTGCTGGCGGCGCCGCGCAGCGAGCTCGGCGGTGCGGCCCCCAAGCGCGAGGCCGCAGCGGCCCGTCCGCTGCCACCGCCTCCGCCGCGGGAGCGCGATGATGACCGCGGCCGCGGCCGCGGCTTCGGCCGCAGCTTCGATCGGGAGCGCGGCGGGCGGGGCGAGCGCAGCGAGCGCGGCGAGCGCGGCGGCCGGGGCTCCGACCGCGACCGGGGCGGCCGCGCGGCGGACGACGCCGCGGCTGAGCGTCGGCCGGCCCCCGAGCCCGACGCCGAATCCCGACCGCGAGGCCGTGACGATCGCCCGCGCCGCGAGGAGCGGCCACGACGCGACGACCGGCGCGAGGAGCGGCCGCGGCACGCCGCCGAGAGCCGCCGCGGCGCGTCGCTCAGCGAGCGCGAGGAGGCCGAGGTCACCGCGGCTCGCGGGTCCGTCGCCGCCGAGCGCGCCGAGCTGGAGGCGGCCGAGGCGTCGCCCGAGGCGCTCGCCGCCGGCAAGCTCATCCTCGAGAAGCTGCTCGTCCACATGGGCTTCGACGTCAAGGTCGAGGTCGAGGCCGGCGAGACGAGTCGGCTGAACGTGGTCGGCGAGGGCCAGGAGCGCGACGAGCTCGGCGCCCTGATCGGGCGCAAGGGCGAGCGTCTGTCGGCGCTGCAGCACCTCGTCAACCTGATGCTGTCGCGCGAGATGGGTGCCTGGACGCGTGTCCTGGTCGATGTCGAGGACTACCGCGGCCGCCGCGAGCGGCAGCTGCGCGAGATCGCGAGCCGCGCCGCCGGGCGCGTCATCGAGACCGGCAAGATGCTCCAGCTGGAGCCGATGCCGGCCCTCGAGCGGCGCTGGATCCACCTCGCTCTGCGCGAGCACCCCGAGGTCGCGACGCAGTCGATCGGCGAGGAGCCGAACCGCCGGGTCGTCGTCCTGCCGCGCGCCTGAGCGCCGGCTACTCGACGATATCCATCCGGCCGAATCGCCGGAACGCCAGCGCGCCGAAGAGCACTGCCCAGGCCGCGAGGGCGACGATCGGGAACGCGGCCGGGCCGAGGTCCCGCCCGAGGACCTGGCCCGGGAAGTGACCGAGGCCGCTCGCCGCCGCGGTCGCCACGTTGCCGAGCGTGACGAAGCCGCGGAGCGGGAAGCCGCTCAGGAGCCACGCCGCGCCGCCGCCCTCCTGGAGCGGCTCCAAGCGGACCAGGACGCTCAGGATCGCGGCCTCGATGACGAAGTAGATGAGCGCCGCCACGAGGGCGACGCTCCCCGAGCGGACGAGGACCGTCGCGAACGCGCTGAAGCCGATCACCGTCGCCGCCGCGACGACATTCCCGAGGAGGAGCGCTCCGATGCCCGCCCAGTCCACCGCCGGCAGCTGCGCCGGCGGCCGCGCGCTGCCCGTCCCGAGCAGCACCGGGAGCACGGCCCCGAGGACGAGGACGAGCCCGAACAGGACGAGCCCGACGACCCCGACCGCGAGGATCCGCGCGGCCAGCACTTGGCGCCGGTTGCCGAAGGCGATGAGGGTCGTCCGGATCGTCCCCCAGCCGAACTCGTCGCCAACCGCGGACGCGGTCAGCAGGATCAGCGCGAGCAACACGAACACGGAGCTGCCGAGGACCGTGACGAGGCTCCGCGGGAAGACATAGACGGCCCGCGCGATGGCCGCCTCCTCGGTCCGGAACTCGTGCTCCTGGCGCTTCGCGTCGACCTGGCCGGCGAGCAGCGCCTCGGCCTCGTCGGGTGGCAGGCCCTGCCCGTAGCCCTGTGCGATCAGCTCCGCCCGGATCGCCGCCTCGTCGAACGGCGGCGGTTCGCTGATCGACAGGTAGCCCGCGGCGAACTGCACGGCGATGAGGAGCGGCACCGCGATGACGATGGCCTGGATCGACCGCCGCTTGCGGAGCCTGATCCACTCGGCGCGAAGGAGGCCGCTCATGCCGCCGTGCCGCCCGCGGCACCCGCCGCGGGGTCGTCGTGGGTCAGCTCGATGAACACGTGCTCGAGTGACTGGCGCCGGATCCCGAGCTCCGCCGGGTACAGCCCGACGGCGGCGAGCCGCTTCGACAGCTCGGGGCCGGAGCCATCGGGTGCGTCGACGAGCAGGCGCGTCGGCGGGTCCCCGTCGAGCGTCGCCTCGCCCAGGCTCGCGGCAACGGGCAGCGCGCGGGCGGCCTCGTCGGCCGATTCGAAGCGCGCGAACAGTCGCTCGCCCTGGCGCAGCATCGCCTGCGTCTCGCCTTCGGCGATGATCCGCCCTTCCCGCAGGATCGCCACGCGCTGGCAGAGCTGCTCCACCTCGGTCAGGACGTGGCTGGACAGGAAGACCGTCAACCCGTCGTGGGCCAGGCCGGCGATCAGCTGGCGGACGTCGACGACGCCGTTCGGGTCCAGCCCGTTCGTCGGCTCGTCGAGGATCACCAGCTCCGGCTGGCGCAGCAGCGCCACCGCGATCCCGAGGCGCTGGCGCATGCCGGTCGAGAAGCGGCCCGTGCTGCGCCTCGCCGCCGCCGTCATGCCGACACGATCCAGCACCTCGGGGATAGCGGTCGCCAGCCTGGCCTCCGACATGCCGCTCATGAGGCCGAAGACGCGCAGGTTGTCGACCGCGCTCAGGTACGGGTAGAACGCGGGTCGCTCGACGAGGGCACCGACCCGCAGGAACGCCGGCGAGCCCGGCCGTGCCGGCTCGCCGAGGACCTGGACCGACCCGCGGCTCGGCCGCATCAGCGCGAGCAGAATGCGGATCGTCGTCGTCTTGCCGGCTCCGTTCGGACCGAGGAACCCGTACACGCCACCACGCGGGACTTGCAGGTCGATGCCGGCCACAGCCTCGACGTCACGGAAGCGCTTGACGAGCCCCGTCGTCGCGATGACGGGCGCGCTGTCCATCGTCGTCGCCACGGTCATCGGGCGAGCGTGCGTGAGCGGCCGGGGCCGAGCGGGCGGGTTGCTGGCATCAGGCGGCGCGGAACCCGGCGACCGAGAGACGCGCGCCGGCCTCGTAGAAGGCGAGCGTGCGGCGCAGGGGCTCGTCGCGGCGACCGTCACCGGCGGCCACCCGCCACACGACCCGGAGCAGCTCCTCGGCGCGCTCCAGGAGCTCGCCCTCCGTTCGCGGGACCGGGATGTCGGCGTAGGTTCGGTGCGCTCGCGGCCAGGCGATGGCCTCCGGCGGGAGGCGCGGGATGAGCGACAGCGCCACGCGCGCGTGGCCGGCGGCGAGCAGCGTCCGGCCATCCACCGGCCGGAGCACCGTCCGCTCGTGGTCCGCCGCGGCGTCGGCGGCGCGCGCCGCGAGCGAGCCATGCACCGGCGGGGCGACGATCCCGGCTCGCCGGACGAGGACGCGAAGCTCCTCCGCGGAGAACTGTCGCGCCCGGGCGAGGGCAACGAGGCCGTCGAGGACGGCGTCGACGTGCTGCAGCGTCTCACCGCCGAGGATGCTCAGGGTCGCGCCCTCGTCATCGGCCTCTTCGCGCACGACGGCGACCAGCGCAAGGCTTGCCCGGCGGCAGACGTCCTGGAGGCGGTCGAAGGCGGCGAATCCCGAGCGTTCGTGGGGCTCGGGGTGGCGTGGGCCGTCGACCATGGCCGCAGGATACAAATCTCGAACGCACGTGCAACGCCATTTCTTCCGTCCTGTGTCACGCATCGTCCCGCCTGAGAGGCAGCCACCCTAGACTCCGTCCGTGAAGAAGATCGGGTTCCTGTCGTTCGGCCATTGGTCGGACTCGCCCTATTCGCAGGTCCGCTCCGGAGCGGACGCGCTCATCCAGTCGATCGAGCTGGCCGAGGCGGTCGAGGACCTCGGCGCCGACGGCGCCTACTACCGGGTGCACCACTTCGCCCAGCAGCTCGCGTCGCCGTTCCCGCTGCTGGCTGCCGTCGGGGCTCGAACGAAGCGGATCGAGATCGGTACGGCCGTGATCGACATGCGCTATGAGAACCCGCTGTACATGGCCGAGGACGCCGGCGCCGCCGACCTGATCGCCGGCGGCCGGCTGCAGCTCGGGATCAGCCGCGGCTCGCCGGAGCAGGTCATCGACGGCTTTCGGTACTTCGGCTACGCGCCGCCCGAAGGCCAGACCGACGCCGACATGGCCCGGCAGCACACCGAGGTCTTCCTCAAGGTCATCGGCGGCGCCGGGTTCGCCGAGCCGAATCCCGCGCCGATGTTCCCCAACCCGCCCGGCCTGCTTCGCCCGGAACCCCACTCGCCCGGCCTGCGCGACCGGATCTGGTGGGGCGCCGGCTCCCGGGCGACGGCCGAATGGACCGCAGCGCAGGGCCTCAACATGATGTCCTCGACCCTCATGACCGAGGATGCCGGCGTCCCGTTCCACGAGCTCCAGGCGGAGCAGATCCGGCTGTTCCGCGAGGCGTGGAAGGCGGCGGGCCACCAGCGCGAGCCGCGGGTCTCGGTCAGCCGCAGCATCTTCGCGCTCGTCGACGACCGCGACCGGGCGTACTTCGGGCGCGGCAACCAGGACGCCGACAAGGTCGGCTACATCGATGCCCGCACGAAGGCGATCTTCGGGCGGTCCTATGCGGCCGAGCCCGACGTGCTCGTCAGGCAATTGGCCGAGGACACCGCGATCCAGGCCGCGGACACGCTCCTGCTGACGGTCCCCAACCAGCTCGGCGTGGACTACAACGCCCACGCCATCGAGAGCATCCTGAAGCACGTCGCGCCGGCGCTCGGCTGGCGCTAGGCCGCCGAGCCGCGTCACGCAACTCGACGATCACTCGCAGGGAGTCTCGACGATGAAGCTGACCGCCACGATGTTCATGACGCTGGACGGCGTGTACCAGGGCCCCGGCGCGCCGGACGAGGACCGACGTGGCGGCTTCGATCGCGGCGGCTGGCTGGCCCCGTACGATGACGACGAGACCGGCCAGTTCATCCTGTCGGCCTACGAGCGGATGGACGCGATGCTGCTCGGCCGCGTGACGTGGGACATCTGGGCGGCGTACTGGCCGCTTCATGACTCTGGCGACCCGATCTCGCACGGGATCAACGTCCTGCCCAAGCACGTGCCCTCGACGACGCTCAAGGACCCGGGCTGGCAGAACACCCACGTCATCGACGGCGATGTCGAGGCGGCCGTCCTCGAGCTGAAGGCGAAGCCCGGCCGGGATCTGCTGCTGCAGGGCAGCGGCGTCCTGCTGCGCTGGCTCCTGGAGCGCGACCTCGTCGACGAGCTGAACCTGATCGTCTACCCGGTCGTGCTGGGTGCCGGGCTGCGGCTGTTCCCGGAGCGTGGGCCGACACACGCCCTCGAGTTGCTCGGGTCGAGAACGACGCCGAGCGGCGTCTCGATCCAGACCTTCCGACCGACCGGCCGGGCGACGTTCGGGACGATGGGCTGAGGACGCGCGTGGCCGGGGCGGGGAGCCGCTACGGCGTGTGGAACTCGATCGAGTCCACGATCGGCATCGCCCACTCCAGCACGGTCTCGAAGCTGTCGAGGTCGGCGCTGATTGCGATCCCCAGGACCCGGGCCGATCCTCCGGGAAGATCGAACAGGTAGAGTCGCGCCCGACCCCCAACGGGCTCCAGGAGGACCCCGCAGGACGTCCTCAATGCGACGACGCCGTCCATCTGCAGGCCCGAGCGCCCGCCAATGGTCACCGCCGCCGGAGCGGCGCCCGCGAAGCTCGGGTCTGCCGCGATGCTTCGGGCGAGTGCGTCGGCGTCGGCCGGAGCCGGCGCACCGCAGCCCGGGCCGATCGGTCGCGGGTCTGCCATGAAGGCGAGGATCCGCCGCGGAGCGTCATCGAAGGGAAGCTGCCCGCTGATCGCCAGCCAGTCCGACGTCCGCTCCTCCTCCTGGCTCGGCCCGAGCGGATAGGCGGCGCGGAAGGTCACGAGGCCGTCGAGGTACGCGTACTCGACGGGAACGAAGTCACCGTTCTCGAGCGTGTTCGGGGCCGTCTCGCCGTAACCAAGGTCGTAGACCAGGCGCATGCCGTCGGCTCCAACCTCGTCATACGAGAGGACTTGCTCCACGACGGTCGCGCCGTCCTCCGCGAAGAGACGAACCACGAAGCGCATGTCGCCATTCGGCCAGACCGGGCCCGTGACGACGTCGTACTCCCACCGCTCGTAGGCGGCGCCGGTGCTGGTCGCATAGAGCAGTGGGACGGCTTGGATTGCGTCGCCGTCCCCGTCGCCGCCGCGCAGATCGATGAGCCCATCGGCGCCCGTGCCGTCGACCCGCGCCTCGAGGAAGCGAGTCAGTTGCGCGGTCGCCTCTGCCCGGACAACGGCCGGGTCACCCTGCGCTGCCGGCTCGATGAGCTCCCAGTCGGCCACCACCCAGAGGCCGTTGGAATCCTGTCTCTCCGGCTGCGCGACGTGGATCCGCACGGTCTCGTACCGGAGTGCGTCGAGGGTTGGCGCGCAGGCGCCGCCATCGGGGTCGTCCGGATAGAGCGGATTCACGACGCCCACGGCGCATCGAACGAAAAGGACGTTGCCGCCGTCGAAGTCGCGGTGCGCGAACTCCTCGTGCCATGTGAAGGATTCCCAGCCCAGGACCGCCTCGATGAACCTGGAGAAGATCTCCCCGCTATTCCCTGGGTGGTTCTGCGCCACCTGGCCCCAGTCCACCCAGCGCTGCCATGCGTAGCTCAGGGTCTCGCCGGCATCGAAGCGCTGCTGGGCGGCGCGCAGTTCCTCCAGGGAACGCTGAGGCCACATACCGCCGCCGGTGAGGACCGACTGCACCGGGGTCGGGCTCGGCGTTGCCTGGCCGGGGTCACGCTGCGGCACGCCGCCGGCCAGGACGCCGGCCAGGGCCACCGCCATACCGGCTGCGCTGGCGGCGATCAAGAGTCGCCACGACCGCAGCAGCGGACTGACGCTCCGCTGGAGATGTCGCGCCTGTCGAAGGGCGCGCGTCTGCTGGAAGGTGGCCGCAAGTATTCGGTCGGGGAAATGCGTTCCCGCTTCTCGATCTTCCATCCATACGGAGACGCGTCGTTCGAGGTTGTCGATCATGCTGTCCGCCCGTCGATCAGGGCGATCGAGGCTCGGCTGTCCGCGTCGAGCGCGGCGCGGAGCGCCTCGGTCGCGTAGTGGATCCTGGACTTCGCCGTTCCGACCGGAATCCCGAGCATCGCGGCGATCTCTTCGGCGCTGAAGCCCGCGTAATGCCTGAGGACCATGGCAACTCGCTGGTCCTCTCCCAGGCGCCTGAAGCCCCGCTCGAGCTGGTCGCGATCGGCCGTCCGGCCGGTGACATCAGCGCCAGCGGGCTCGACGATTGCGAGGTCGACCTCGGTCGAGACGCGGCGCCGCTTTCGCCCCTGGTCGGCGCAGGCATTGACGAGCAATCGATGCAGCCATGCGTCCAGCCGATCGGCGTCGCGCAGCTTCGGCAGTTCCCGCCACGCCTTGATCAGGGCTTCCTGCACTGCATCCTCGGCGAGATGGACGTCGCGGAGGATGAGGCGGGCAACACCGAAGAGGCGGTCGACACGAGGGATGACCAGCGCTTCGAAGGCGCTGTGCTCACCCCGCTGGGCCGCTTCGACGAGGGCTCGTGTCACTCGCTATCCCTCCGCGCGCCGGCCGATTTGGCCTCGCCTGGCAGTTATGACGGAGCGCCGTGCGCGCCCGTTCAAAGAATGGGACGCACTCGCTTCGAGGCGGCGGCGCGCCGACGGCTGCACCGTCACGGAGTCGGGCTCTTCTGGGCAGCGACATCGAACGTCGCCGAGTCGAGGGTCGCATGCAGCTCGTCGACCGCGCGCTGCGACGTCCCGGCGAAGTAGGCGCCGTCCATTGGCGCGATCTTGCCGTCCACGCCGACGATCCACATCTCGTCGATCTGGCCCGGCCCTTGGTGATATCGCGCGGGACTCGCCGGTGACGCCGAACGTGGCGCACTGCTCGTCGTCGCAGGTGCTGAAGTCCGCGTCGTCGGGGACGTGCAGCGTGTTCCGATTGCCGGCGTAGCCGCCGACCGTGAAGTCGTCTGCCTCGGAAGCAGCTCGTGACGACTGCTGACCCATTGGCGCGGCGATCTCATCAACTGTGGTCGCGGGGGTGGCCGGCATGGTGCTCAACCAGGCACAGGCATCGCCGAACCAGTAGAACTCCTCGTCCACTGTGTAGGTGATGATGCCCGCGCCGTCCGGCGGATCACCGCCCCGCGGACCCCATTCCAGGAGCCAGCCACCCGGATCCCCGACCCACCGTGAGGCGGGGATCGTCACCGGGATCCCCACACCGTCATCGGAGCAACCGGCGACGATCGAGGCCGCCACGAGGACTCCGATGGGCTTCGCCCGCCACGATCCCGCCATTCGGCCCGCGCTCTTGGCGCCCGCACACCGTCTCGGTGCGTCCTGGGATCGATGACGGCCCGTGATACCCATCCGTTCAAGATTCGCCGCGACGAGCTGCGGGCGCGCCGAACCGGCGCGGGTTGATCGGGATTGGTGGAGATGGGGGAGAGTCGAACTCCCCGTCCAGAACCCTTCGCCAGCGTCCACTACGAGCGTGTCCGATCGTTTTCGTCGACCCCGGGGCCGAGGATCGGCACCCTTCCTCGAGGTCCAGTCACGTGTCCCTAGATCGGGCTTGGTCCCGGACTACGCGACGCTCGTCCGGTCTGCAGCCCCGCTGAATGACGCTTCCACGGCCCGCGGGGCGGAGGCCGCTTCCACGCTCACCTTACGGCCTTAGGCCGCGAGGGCGAGAGTCGACTGCTTGTTGGCAGGTACTTCGTTTTGCCGCCTGATTAACGAGGCCTGACGGCAACCTCGGCTCGCGTCCGCTGACAGCCAGACCCTGT
>QKHE01000066.1 GCA_003250155.1 Chloroflexota bacterium
GCCGGTCGGCAACTTCGGGTGGGTGATCGCGGAGACGTTCGAGCGCGCCTACCTGCCGCTGGTCGAGGCGCTCGAGCGCCATCCCGGCGTGCGGGCGGGGCTGCACTACACCGGGCCGCTGCTCGAGTGGATCGCGGCCGAGCGGCCGGACTTCCTCGAGCGGGTCCGCGCGCTCGCCGACGAGGGCCGGGTCGAGGTCCTCGGCGGCGGCGTCTACGAGCCCGTCCTGGCATCGCTCCCGGAGCGCGACCGGATCGGGCAGCTGGAGCGGATGGCCGCAATCGTCGAGGCGACCTTCGGGCGTCGGCCGGCGGGTGCCTGGCTCGCGGAACGGGTCTGGGAGCCGGACCTGCCGACCGCCCTGGCAGCGGCCGGCTACCGCTGGACGATCGTCGACGACTCGCACTTCCGTGCCGCGGCGGTCGCCGAGGACGCGATGTGGGGCCCGTACACGACCGAGGACCAGGGCCGCATGGTCACGGTCTTCGGGACCGAGAAGGGCCTCCGCTACCTGATCCCGTTCCACGACGTCGACGACGTCATCGACCATCTGCGGCGCAACGCGACGCCGGCGGGCGACCGGCTGGGCACGATGGGCGATGACGGCGAGAAGTTCGGGGGCTGGCCGACGACCTGGGAGCACTGCTGGGGCGAGGGTCGCTGGGTCGACCGGTTCTTCGATGCGCTCGAGGCCAACGCCGACTGGCTGACGACCGTCACGCCGTCGGGCTGGCTCGACGCCAACCCGCCGATCGGGCGGGTGTACATCCCGACCGGTTCGTACGCCGAGATGGGCGAGTGGGCCCTGCCGCCTGACGAGAGCCGGGCCTTCGCCGCGGCGCTGCATCACGCCGAGGAGACCGGGGCACCCGAAGCGCGCTGGCTGCGCGGCGCGTTCTGGCGCAACTTCCAGGTCAGGTATCGCGAGATCAACGACCTGCACAAGCAGATGCTCCGGGCATCGACGAAGGTGGCCGCGATGCCCGAGGGCACGGCGCGCGAGTCGGCACGCGACCACCTGTACCGCGGCCAGTCGAACGACTGCTACTGGCACGGGCTGTTCGGCGGGATCTACATCGCCCACATGCGGGCCGCGACGCTGGACCATCTCATCGCCGCCGAAGCCCTCGCCGACGAGGCGCTCGGCCGGAACGACGCGGCGGAGCTGATCGACGCCGACATGGACGGCCGCGACGAGGTGCTGCTGTCGAACGCCGGCGAGCTCGTGGTCGTCGATCTCGACGAGGGCGCCGGCATCGGCTCGTGGGACGTGCGCGCCGCCCGCCACGCCCTGACCGGGGTGCTGCGGCGGCGACCGGAGGCCTACCACGACAGGCTACGGGCGGCGGAGGCGCCGGCCCGGGCGGCCGGCCCGGCGAACGCGGGCGTGTCCTCCATCCACGAGATCGTCCGCGTCAAGGAGGCGGGCCTGAGCGCGCTGCTCGCCTACGACGCCTACGAGCGGCGCAGTGCGCTCGTCCGGTTCCTCGCCCCAGACGCAACCGCCCGATCCTGGGCCAGCGGCGGAGGGCCGGACCTGGGCGACTTCGTCGATGGGCCCTTCGTCGTCGAGCGCCTCACCGAGGCGGGCCTGACGGTGGCCCGCGACGGGTCCGTCGATGGCGGCGCGCCGCATGCGGGAGCCGGCTTGCCGGTCCGTGTCACCAAGCACATCGAGATCGGCGGCGACCGCCTGGCGCCAACGCTCGTCGTGCAGCTGTCGGTCGAGAACCGGTCGACGTCGCCGCTCGCGACCCGCGTCGGCCTCGAGTGGGGCATCACGATGCTCGGCGGCGGCGGCAACCCCGCGGCGTGGCTGGAGGTGGCCGGGCACCGGGGTCGCCACGACGCGCCCGGCGCGGCTCCCGGCATCGATCGGCTTGCCCAGGGCAACGAGTACATCGGGATCGAGCTGGTGAGCAGCGTGAGCCCGGCGGCCGATGCGTGGTGGGCGCCGATCGACACGATCTCGAATTCGGAAGACGGCTTCGAGCGAACCTACCAGGGCCTGGCGCTGCTCCTGTCGTGGCCGCTGACGATTGGACCTGGCGAGACGTGGACCGCATCGGCCGAGCACATCGTGCACGTCCGGCCGGACGCCCCGTAGTTGGTACAGTGACCTAGTCCAAGTTCCGCACGATCACGGTCAACCACCCGATGTCCCACGCCAACGGCGATTCCAACGGCATCTCGGCGCCCGACCACCGGGCCCTCGACGTCGAGCGCGACTCCGACGTCCCCATCTCGACCCAGATCTACTGGCAGCTGGCGTTCCAGATCGAATCCGGCCGGCTCCAGCCGGGGGTGCGGCTGGCGCCGGTCAGGGAGCTGGGCGCGGCCCTGCGCGTCAACCCGAACACGATCCGCGCGGTCTACCGCCGCCTGGCCGACGCCGGCTACGTGACCAGCCGCCACGGCGCCGGAACCGTCGTCGCCGAGCCACCCCTCCACCGGCGCCGGCCGGAGGCGCTCGAGGCAATCGTCTCCGAGCTGCTGCGCCGGGCCGCCCAGGCGGGCTTCACGCCCGACGAGGTCGCCGCGGCCACCTACGCATCGGCCACCGAGCGGAAGCACCCCGGATCGCTCGTGCGGGTGCTCTTCGCCGAGTGCACGACGGCCGATGCCGGCTATGACGCCGAGCGCCTGAACCGCGAGTTCGCCGGCGTCATCGAGGCCGAGGGCACGCTGCTCGATGAGCTCCCGGAGCGGCTCGATCGGTTCCACTACGACCTCGTGGCGACGACGACGTTCCACGCCGACGAGGCCCAGGCGCTCGCCGGCGGCCGCGCGCCGGTCGTCGCGCTGCTCGTCGGGCCGGGCTACCTGGAGCTGGTCCACGAGATCTCCGGGCTGCCGGCCGGATCCCGGGTCGGCGTGGTCTGCGCCTCGGAGCGCGGCGTCGAGAACATGGCCGAGACACTCCAGATCGCCGGGACCACCGGCGTCGAGCTCCTTGCCGCGTCGCTCGGTGACGACGACCAGCTGGCGGCGATCGATCGCACGGCCGACGTCGTGCTGATGTCGCGCGACGCGCTCGCCAGGGGGCTCGACGAGCGGATGGCCCGGCCCGAGCGGATCCGGCCGTGGACCTACGAGTTCGACCCGGCCGGCCTCGAGATCCTGCGACGGGCGATCGACGGCGTCATCCAGCGGCGGGCGATCGAGGCGGTGGCGGCCCGCACCTGAGCCGGGCGTGCCATCCTGTCAGGGATGCGGGCCATCCGAATCGCGCGTCCCGCGCGTCGACGCCACCGGCTCGAGCCACCGGTCCTGCGAGCGGACGGCCGGCTCGACGCGCGTGATGCCGCCGCGGCTCGGCGGATCGCCGCCCGGCTGAACGAGGGGCGCGACGCCGCCCAGGCCCAACCGGTCGGCGCCGGCGAGGTCACCGCGTTGGCCGTCCTGGACGCCATCCTGCACCGGGTCGTCGAGCGCGAGGTGGCCGCCGGCCGGGCGAATCTCGCCGGCGCGGCGACCGCCGCGCGGCGACACGTCGGTGCCGACGCGGTCGCCGAGGTCGGGCGGGCGTGGCGCCGCGACTTCGGCGATGGCGCCACGGAGCGGGGCCCGGCTGGCCCGCGCCTCCTGGCCGAGCTGCTCGTCCTCGCCGCGCTGAACGAGGACGCGGCAGCGGCCACGGTGCGCGAGCTGGTCGACGACCGGCCGATGCGCGACGGGTCCCGCTACGAGCCGGTCGTGCTCGCCGCCGAGGCGGCGCTCGGGGGGCGAGCGCCGCGCGCGCCTGGCGCGGTGCCCGCCGCGGCCGCCGGCCCGCACCTCCCGCTGCCCGCCCAGCTGCGGGAGCCGATGATCCATGCCCCCGGGTCGCTCCTCGACCAGCTGCGCTGGATCCGCGATCACTGGGTCGATCTCGTCGCCGCCGACGCGGCGCTGTTCGAGCGACTGAACCTGGCGCTCGACGTGCTCGCCGAGGAGGCGCGCGCGCTCGAGCTGCGGAGCCGCCACTTCGGCGGACCGCTGCCCGTCGAGACGCCGGACTACTCGGGTCTCGACCCCGAGCACGAGGCGTTCTCGGCCGACACCGAGTGGATGCCGCGCGTCGTGCTGATGGCCAAGTCGACGTACGTCTGGCTCGAGCAGCTGGCGCGGCGGTTCGAGCGGCCGGTCTCGAATCTCGCCGACGTGCCGGACGAGGAGCTCGACCGACTGGCCCATCTCGGCGTGACCGGGATCTGGCTGATCGGACTGTGGCAGCGCAGCCGCGCCTCGGCCGAGGTCAAGCGCCGTCGCGGTGACGCCGACGCGGTCGCCTCGGCCTACTCGATCGACGAGTACCGGATCGC
>QKHE01000064.1 GCA_003250155.1 Chloroflexota bacterium
GCCTCGGCAACCGGCTCCGGCTCGGCCTCGGCAACCGGCTCCGGCTCCGGCTCCGGCGCGACTGCGGCAGCATGGAGCTCCTCGTACGCCGCGATCTCCGCGTCGAGGCTCCGACCGGGCTGAAGATCGAGGAGCGCCCCGTCGACGGCTTCGGGCGCGTCGGTCGCCTCGGCCGCCGCGACTGGCTGCTCGGGCTGCGGCGCCGCCTCCGCGACGACCGCCGATTCGGGCTCGACCTCTGGCTCGACCCCTGGCTCTTCGACCGCAGGTTCCGGCTCGGGCACGGGCGCCTCGATCGGTTCGGCCGCGGCGCGCTCGGGGGGTGCCTCGGGCAGCGGGCCGAGGATCGCCTCGAGCGAAGCTTCCTCCTGTGCCGGCTTCGGCGGAGGCGCGCTGGCCGTCGGCGCCTCGGACGGCTGGACGGGTGTGGTGATCGGCGCGGCGCTCGCCGCTTCGTCGCCGATGACCTCGATCCGTGGCGGCGCCTGGTCCATCGGGGCCGTCGGCGCGGCGGGCGCGTCGGCGACGGCCACGGCCTCGGCGACGGCCGCGTCCGGCGCCTCGACAGGGGCGCACGACAGGCAGCGGCCCTCGACGGCATTCCAGCACTCGCCACAGACGTACTGACGGCAGGACAGGCAGAAGTTGAAGGTCTGGTGGAATGCCTCGAGCGCGTGGTTCGTGACGCGCTGCTCGGTCTCCGAACGGGCAACCGCGAACGACTCCCCGAGCGTCGACCCGGGATCGGTGAAGAAATGCCGCAACCCGCGCCCGAAGGTTCCGAGCGAGGCAAGCGGGCGGTTCGTGTCGACCGGCTCGAACGTATAGCGCGTCCCGCAGCGCTCGCAGAACGATTCGGTGACGATCTCGGTCATTGACTCCCCGGGCATCGACCGGCCCGGCCGGACGCCGAGCCCAGGCGATGATACCGGGAGGTCGCCAGAGATCCCATCAGCGGGCGGTACCCCCCGTGCGGGTCGCAGGTACTGCACCGGCCCGCCAGCGGGCTGAGTCGCGCACCCGGCGCTGAACCGGGCCTCTGCTAGTCTCGCCGCCATGCGGGCGATGGCGCGCCTCGAGCGTTTCTTCGAGCGCCTCGTCGAGCGGCCGAGCGCCAGATTGTTCCGGGCCAGGCTGCAGCCGGTCCAGATCCTTCGTCGCATCGAGCGGGCCATGGAGGCCGAACGTCGCGTGGCCGGCGGGCGAAACCTGGTCCCCGATCGCTTCCGGGTCCGGTTGAATCCGGCCGACGTCGCCGCGCTCGGCGGTCTGGAAACGATGGCCGAGGACCTTGCGTCCGGAGCGCTCCGGTTCGCCCGCGGACATGGCTACAGCGTTCGGGATCGACCGCGGGTCAGCCTCCAGGCGGACCCGACGATCGGACCCGGGGAGATCGCCGTTGGCAGCGCGTTCTCGCCTCCCGGCGGTGACCGCCAGGTCGCGGCGGCCGATGCCGGCACCAGGACGTTCGAGGTGCCCGTCGTCCGCGCCCCGCGCGTCAGGCTGGAGATCCATGAGCCGCGGCGCGCTCCGCGGCAGTTGGAGCTGGGCGTTCAACCGATGTCGATCGGACGCGCCTCGGACTGCGATCTCGTGCTTGTTGATGGGCGCGTATCTCGCCACCATGCACGCCTTCGGCCGCGCGACGGGGTCATCGTGCTGACGGACCTCGGCTCGACGAACGGGACCTTCGTGAACGACCAGCGCATCGCCGAGGTCGTCCTGGGCGAGGGCGACCGGATCCAGGTCGGCGAGACCCAGCTGCTGGTCCAGCGAGCCGCCGGCGACGCGTCGGCGCGGCGCTGACGCTCGCATCGATGGATCCGGCGGTCCTCGCGATCTGGGTGCTGAGGCTCCTCTTCCTGGCGTTTCTGTACCTGTTCCTGTGGACGGTCGTGCGAGCCCTGCTGCGGGATCTCCGGTTCGCCGCCAGGCTGCCGGTGACGGAGCTTGGACGCCTCGTCGTCGTCGCGGTCCCGAGTGGCGACCCGGCGGTCGGCTCAGCGTTCCGGCTCGATGCGGTCACCACGATCGGGCGGGACGTCAACAGCTCGATCGTGCTCGAAGACGACTTCGTATCGGCGGCCCATGCCTCGCTCACGTATCGAGGCCGGGCGTGGTACGTCGAGGATCTCGGATCCACGAACGGGACATTCGTCAACGGCGTCCGCGTCGACGAGCTGTCGCCCGTCGCCTTCGGCGACGAGCTCCAGGTGGGCCAGGTGCGGCTGCGCCTCGAACGAGCCCGGACGTGACGCGCGTCCAGCCGCGGCCCCGGGGTCGCGAACTCGGGCTGCTCGTCATCGTCGGCCTGACGCTGCTCGCTGGCAGCCTGGCGCTTGGGGCGACGGAGCGGTTCCACCTCGCCCAGCTCGAAGAGCAGCCCGGGCCATTCGAGCTCCTGGGACCGGCCGAGCCGACCCAGCTGCTGATCTTCGTCGGCTGCCTGTTCGCCGCGCACCTGGCGCTCGTGCTGTCCGGGCGGCGGACGGACCAGATCCTGCTGCCGACGGTGGGCCTGCTCGGTGGGATCGGGCTGCTGCTGATGGAGCGGCTGCCGCAGGATCTCGCCGGCGGGCTGGGCGGGCTGGCCCAGACCCAGCTGGTGTGGCTGGTCCTGTGCGTCGCCGTCCTGACCACGCTCGCGGTCGCCGTCCGGAATGACGGCTGGCTGCGCCGCTACAAGTACACCTGGGCGGCGGGCGGCGTCGTGCTCCTGCTCCTGGTGTTCCTGTTCGGTCGTGAGGTCAACGGCGCGCGCCTGAGCCTCGCGATCGGGCCGATCAGCGGGCAGCCGACCGAGCTGCTGAAGGTGATCCTCGTCGTGTTCCTGGCTGGCTACCTGTCGGAGAACCGGCCGCTCCTGGTCGAAGAATCCACGCGGCTCGGACCGCTCCGCCTGCCGCCGCTGCCGTATCTCGCGCCGATGGTCGCGATGTGGGCCATCGCGCTCGGCATCGTCATCGTCCAGCGCGACCTCGGTGCCGCGTTGCTGTTCTTCCTCGTGTTCCTGCTCCTCCTGTACGTCTCGACGGCACGTTTCAGCTTCGTGGCCCTCGGGCTGGCAGCGTTCGCCCTGGGTGGGGTGGTGCTGTATGCGATCTTCGGCCACGTCCGCGACCGGATCGACATCTGGCTCGACCCGTGGGCCGATCCGCTCGGCGGCGGCTACCAGGTCATCCAGGCGCTCCACGCCTTTGCTCGCGGCGGCCTGATCGGGACCGGCCTCGGCAACGGCCTGCCGACGATCGGTGGTCAGCCACCGATCCCGGCGCTCCACACCGACTTCCCGTTCGCCGCACTCGGCGAAGAGCTGGGGCTGGTCGGCATCCTCGGCATCCTGGGGCTGTATCTCGTGCTCATCGCCCGCGGCTTCCGGATCGCCCTGGCCGCGCAGGACGAGTTTCGAGCCATCCTCGCGGCGGGCCTGTCGCTGGTCATCAGCGTCCAGGCGTTCATCATCGCCGGCGGCAACCTGAAGCTGATCCCGCTGACCGGGATCACCTTGCCGTTCATCAGCTACGGGGGTTCGTCGCTGCTGGCGAATGCGGTCATCGTCGGCCTCCTGATCGCGTTCTCGGAGCGGAAGGACGAGCCGCTGCCGGCCGTGCGGCCGCCGGGCCGACTTCGCCAGCTCGTGTCGCGGGGTTCGGCGTGACCTCGGAACGGGCGGGCGCGACGTGGGCCGGCCGCCGGGCCGGGATCGGCGAGGCGCTGCTGCGGGTCGTTCTGGCCCTCGCGATCGCCTTCGGCGGGCTGGCCGCGGGCGCTGGCTACTGGCAGGTCGTGCGCTCGTCCGAGCTGAGCAGCGCCCCGAACGACGCGGCCGTGCTGGCGGCCGCGCGGCGGGTCATCCGCGGCGTGATCACCGACCGGGATGGGGAGCGCCTCGCCTGGAACAAGCGCGATGCCAACGGCGAGCCCTACCGCGTCTATGCCTCGAACTCGCTGTCCGGCGTCATCGGCTACGCCTCGCTGCGGTTCGACAAGGCCGGCCTGGAGCGGCAGTGGGATGCGCAGCTGAGCGGGGTCGTGTCGGCGGACCCGCTCCACGACTTCCTGCGGAAGTTCGAGGCCGACCCGTCCGATCCACAGGACCTCCAGACGAGTCTCGTCCTGGAGCTGCAGGACGCCGCCGTCGCGGCCCTCGGCCGAAATCGCGGCGCTGTCGTGATGCTCGATCCACGGACCGGGGAGGTGCTCGTCCTCGCCTCCACCCCGACCTTCGACGCCTCGGCGATCGCGAATCCCGAGACGGCCGCGGCG
>QKHE01000092.1 GCA_003250155.1 Chloroflexota bacterium
CGTTCCGGATCAGCTCCTGGATGATGACCGTCTTGCCGACGCCGGCACCGCCGAAGATGCCGACCTTGCCGCCCTTCTTGAAGGGGCAGATCAGGTCGATGATCTTGAGGCCCGTCTCGAAGACCTCGACCTCGGTCGTCTGGTCCTCGAAGTCGGGCGGCTCGCGGTGGATCGGCAGCCGGAGGTCGGCCTTGACCGGGCCCTTCTGGTCGATCGGGCGACCGAGGACATCGAACACCCGGCCGAGCGTTGGCTCGCCGACCGGCACGCTGATCGGGCCGCCGGTGTCGACGGCCTTCGTGCCGCGGGCGAGTCCGTCCGTCGAGGTCATCGCGACGCTCCGGACCCAGTTGTTGCCGAGGTGCTGCTGGACCTCGCAGACGAGCGGGTCCTGGCCCTCGCGCTCGAGCTCGACGGCGTTGAAGATCGCCGGCAGCCGGCCGGCCGGAAACTCGATGTCAACGACGGGGCCGGTGATCTGGACGACCTGGCCTTCGGTGTTCGCGGGAGCGGCGCTCGCCATGTTCGTGCTGTCCTCCTGGGCTCGACTCGACGCGCTCGCCGTCAGCGGGCTCGCGCGCCGGAGGCGATCTCGATCATCTCTCGGGTGATGTTGGACTGCCGGACCTTGTTGTAGGCCAGCGTCAGGTCGTCGATCAGCTCCTCGGCGTTCTCGGTGGCGTTCTTCATCGCGACCATCCGGCTCGACTCCTCGCTCGCCTTCGCCTCCAGGACGGCCTGGTACAGGCGCGTCGCGACGTAGCGCGGCAGCAGCTGCTCCAGCACGACCTCCGGGGCCGGCTCGAAGATGAACTGCCGCCCGGGGATGCCCTGCTCGGTGTCCGGCGCGGGCTTGATCGGCAGCAGGTCGTCGAGGACCGGCTTCTGCGACAGGGTGCTGATGAAGCGGCTGTAGATCATCTCGATCCGAGCGTAGTCGCCCGACAGGAAGTCGTCGGTCAAGAGCCGCGCCAGCGGCAGCACGTCGGCGAACGTCGGTCGGTCGCCGAAGCCGGCGAAGTGGGCCTCGATCGGGACCCGGGCGCGACGCATCGCATCGCGGCCCTTGCGCCCGACCGTGACCACGGCCAGGTCGCCCCCGTGCTCGGTGATCTCGCGGGCCGTGAAGCGGATCGTGTTGGTGTTGAGCGGCCCGGCCAGGCCGCGGTCGCTCGTGATCAGCACGATCAGCCGCTTGCCCTCGCTGCGCTGCGCGAGCAGCGGATGGTCCTCGCCGCCGAGCACTGCGGCCACGTCGGCCAGGACCTCGTCGATCTTCTCGGCGTAGGGCCGGGCCGCGAGCGTGGCCTCCTGCGCGCGCCGCAGCTTCGACGCCGCCACGAACTGCATCGCTCGGGTGATCTGCTTGATGTTCTTCGCGGCGTTGATGCGCCGGCGAATCTCGCGCTGGCTAGCCATCGGCGCAGGTCATGCCAGGAACGACTTCCGGAACTCGGCCACGGCCTCGTCGAGGCCGGCGGCGATCTCGTCGGACAGGGCCTTGGTCGTGCCGAGCTCCTCGAGGACCTTCGGGTGCTCGGTCTCGAGGAAGCGGTAGAAGCCCGCCTCGAACTCCTTGACCCGGGGCGTCGGGACGTCGTCGAGGTGGCCGTTGGTGGCGACGTACAGGATCGCGACCTGCTTCTCGACCGGCAGCGGCACGTACTGCGGCTGCTTGACGACCTCGGACAGCTTCTCGCCGCGCGTCAGCTGGTCGCGCGTCGCCTTGTCCAGGTCGGACGCGAACTGGGCGAAGGCGGCCAGCGCGCGGTACTGCGCCAGGTCCAGCTTGAGCGGCCCGGCGACCTTCTTCATCGCCTTCGTCTGCGCCGCCGAGCCGACCCGCGAGACCGAGATGCCGACGTTGAGCGCCGGCCGCTGGCCGGCGTTGAACAGGTCCGTCTCGAGGAAGATCTGGCCGTCCGTGATCGAGATGACGTTGGTCGGGATGTAGGCCGACACGTCGTTGGCCTGCGTCTCGATGATCGGCAGGGCCGTCAGCGAGCCGCCGCCGTTCTCCTCGTTCAGGCGGGCGGCGCGCTCCAGCAGGCGGGAGTGGAGATAGAACACGTCGCCGGGATAGGCCTCGCGGCCGGGCGGCCGCCGGAGCAGGAGGGCCATCTCGCGATAGGCCCAGGCGTGCTTCGAGAGGTCGTCGTAGACGTTCAGCGCGTCCTTGACGAGCTGACCGTCGATCTTGACGCCCTCCTCCATGACCTCCTCGCCCATCGCCGCGCCGGCGTACGGCGCGAGGTACTGGAGCGGGGCGGGGTCCTCGGCCCCGGCGACGACGACGATCGTGTGGTCCATCGCGCCGTACTTCTCGAGCGTGGCGACGGTCTGGGCGACCGTCGACAGCTTCTGGCCGATCGCCACGTAGATGCAGACGAGGCCCTGGCCCTTCTGGTTGATGATCGTGTCGATCGCGATCGCGGTCTTGCCGGTCTGGCGGTCGCCGATGATCAGCTCGCGCTGGCCGCGGCCGATCGGGATCAGCGCGTCGATCGCCTTGATGCCGGTCTGGACCGGCGTGTCGACGCCCTGGCGGACGATGACGCCGGGGGCGATGCGCTCGACCGGGCGGGTCCGCTTCGTCTCGATCGGGCCCTTCTCGTCGAGCGGCCGGCCGAGCGGGTCGACGACCCGGCCCAGCAGCGCCTGGCCGACGGGCACCTCGACGACCCGGCCGGTCGTCTTGACCGTGTCGCCCTCCTTGATCTCGGAGGCATCGCCGAGGACGACCGCGCCGACCGTCTCCTCCTGCAGGTTGAGGGCCAGGCCCATCACGCCGCCGGGGAACTCGAGCAGCTCCGACGCCAGGGCGTTCTCGAGGCCGTAGATCTGGGCGATGCCGTCACCGACCTCGACGACGGTCCCGACGGTCCGCGTCTCGGCTTCGGCCTCGAACGTGTCGATGGCCGATTTGATGATGTTGACGATCTCGTCGGAGCGAATGGCCATGGGATCTCCTCCCCGGAGGGATTAGCGGGTGGCG
The DNA here is from genome assembly GCA_003250155.1 of Chloroflexota bacterium. GTDB lineage: Bacteria > Chloroflexota > Limnocylindria > Limnocylindrales > CSP1-4 > UBA5189. The sequence goes on from QKHE01000092.1 coordinate 2,996, forward strand.
AGCTGGTTTCGGAGGCGTTCGAGGCGGCCGCGAACGCTGGCGTCGAGGAGCGTGTCGCCGACGCGGACGGTGAGGCCGCCGATCAGGCCGTCGTCGATCGTCACGTCGAGCTCGACGGTCTGGCCGGTGAGGCGGGTGATCCAGTCGCGGACCCGCTCGGTCTCGGCGGCCGACAGCGCCGCGGCGGTCGTGACGCGAGCCTCGACGACGCCGCGCTGCCGGTCGAGGAGCCGCCGGTACTCGGCGGCCACGTCCGGCAGGCGGTCGATGCGGCCCTTCTGGGCCAGCAACGCCGCCAGCTTCATGACGCCCTCGGGCGTGCGGCCCTTGAGGAGGCGCTCGATCAGGGCGTTCCGCTCCTCGAACGGCCGGGCGGGGCTGTCGACGACGCGCAGGACCGCCTCGTCGGCCAGCAGCTGCGCCGCGAGGGCCAGACCGTCGGCCCAGGCATCGAGCGCGTCGTCACGCTCGGCGAGCTGGAAGGCGGCCTCGGCGTAGCGGCGCGCCGCACTCGACTGGCGGGCCATCAGCGGCGAGTGCCCCCGTTGGTCGCCGATCCGGCCTCGGCCAGGAATTCCTCGACGAGACGTCGCTGGCGTTCGCCGGTCATCGACTCGCGGACGACCTTGCCCGCGGCGGCGAGCGCCAGGTCGGCGACCTCGCCGCGCAGCTCGGCCAGGGCGCGCCCCTTCTCCGCCTCGATCTCGTCGCTCGCTCGGCTCCGCATCCGCTCGAGCTCCTCGCGCGTCGCGGCGATGTCCGCGTCACGCGTCTCCTGGGCCACCTTCTGGGCCCGGGCCAGGATCTCGTTCGCCTCGCGCCGAGCCTCGGCCAGCGCCTCGAGACGCTCCTGCTCGGCCGATTCGCGGTCGCGGCGAGCCTGCTCGGCGTCGCGGAGGCCCTGCTCGATCCGGTCGCGCCGGTCGGCGAGCATCTGGCTGACCTGCCGTCCGAACAGGAGGTACAGGACCACCGCGAAGACGATGAAGTTGAGCGATGCGACGAGGATCCAGAAGAAGTTGATCGCCAGGCCCTCGCCGGCCGGTTCGCCCTCCTGGGCCGCGATGACGCCCGCCGTGACCCATGGTCCGGCGAGCGAGAAGAGGTTCATCGGGTCGTCGGCTCTGCTCGCCCGGCTAGAGGACGATGGCCAGGATCGCGACGACGATCGCGAGGACGCCGAGCCCCTCTGCGAACGCGGCGCCGAGGATGAACTGGGCCCGGATCGCCGGCGTCGCGTCGGGGTTGCGGCCGATGGCGGTCGCGGCAAGCCCGGTCAGGATGCCGATGCCGATGCCGGGGCCGATGACGCCCAGCGCCGCGAGACCCGCTCCGATGTGTTCCACGTGGTTCCCTCCAACTGTCCCGGGTGTCCCCGGGGGCTTGATGGTGACGCTGACCGATTGTCAGTGCGCGGTGCTTGCTCCCGGGATCGGCGGGGCGATGTTGCCTTCCGGCTGGCCATGCGCCGATTCGGGCTCGTGATGGCTCTCCACGGCGATGATCGTGTACATGAGCATCAGCGTCGAGAAGATGAGGGCCTGGACGAAGTTCAGGAGACCCTCGAGGAGCAGCATCCCGGCCGGGATGAGCGCGATCGTGAGGGCCGTGATGACCCCCAGCGCGACCTCGCCGCCGAAGATGTTGCCGAAGAGTCGCATGGCCAGCGTGACCGGCTTGATGAACTCGAGCATGAACTCGATGAGGCCCACGAACAGGTCGATCAGGCCGGTCGCGAAGCCCTGCCGGAATCCGCTGAAGACGAAGAACTTGCCGAGGTAGCCGCGCACGCCGAGGTGCCGGAACCCCTGGAAGTTGAAGTACACGAACACGACCAGGGCGAGCCCGATCGTCACGTTCACGTCGCTCGTCGGCGCGCGCAGCGCCTCGATCCGGCCGAAGACCGGCAGCAGCCCGCTCCAGTTCGAGAACAGGATGAACAGGAAGAACGCGGCGAACAGCGGGACGTGGCGCCGCGTCTCGGGCCCGCCGAGCGAAACGGCCCAGTTCTCCAGGCTCTCCCAGGCGAACTCGACGGCATTCTGGACGCGGCCCGGGACGAGCTTCATGCCGCGGCCCGCGATCAGGAACACGAGCAGCAGCGCGGCCATCACGAGCCACATCGAGAACAGGCTGTTGGTGATGCTGACGTCCGCCGAGATCATCGCCGGCGCGTGGGCCGCGCCCTCGCCGGGCGCCCAAACGACGTGGGGAGCGGGGAACTCGAGGTTCGCCTCGATCAGGTCGCCGATGCCGGTGACCGGCTCGCCCGGGTGGCCGTGCGGGAACGGCGGGATGACGAAGTAGGCGGCGATGTCGAGGGCGATGACCGCCGCGATCAGCAGCAGGATGTTGCGACGGCGATTCGAACGCGCCGGCGCCACGTCGGTGGCGGTCGCCGCGTCGGGCGCGGTCGCCGCGTCGGGCGCGGGGGCCGCATCGGTCGCTGGCTCGGGCGCGGCGGATCCCGTCTCCGCCGGGTCAGTCGACACGCATCCTCCAAGTCGGCGACGCGGCTGCGCCGCCGGGGCTCCGTGGGTCTCAGTCGTCTCAGTCGTCGATGGTCGCGAGGAACCGGTTGATGAGTCGCCACGCGGCTCGTGCTCCGGCCGCCAGTCCGAGCAGCAGCCCGATCAGCAACACGAGCGGGAACGTGAATCCCGCCTGCAGATCCAGCCAGTGTCCGGCCAGCGCGCCCAGCAGGGTCGGCACGAAGAGGACGAACCCGATCTCGGTGAAGAGGGCGAGGTAGGCCCCCATTCTCCCGGGCTCGATCACGCGCCACCTCGCAAGGCCACGGGAGTATACCAGCGGCCCGGGGGAGCGCCGGGCCGGGTCAGCCAAACGGTCGTCGGGCGCCGGCGCATCACGACGGCGCGGCGGTCGGCGACTCCGTGGGCGTCTCCGCCGGCGCCGGCGTGGGCGTCGGCGTCTTCGTCGCCTTCGGCGTGGCCTTGGAAGTCGGTTTCGGGGTGGGCTTCGGCGTCGGCCTGGCGGTCGGGCCGAGCGTGATGAACGGGACCGGCGTCGGCGTCGCGTCGAGACCGACACTCGGGTCCACGACCGGGCCGAGCGTCGCTTCGGGCGGGGGGCTCGCCGGCGGCGGCAGCGTCCCGATCACGGTCCCATCGGATTCCGCCGGTTCGACGGTCGGCGATTGGGCCGGGCTCCCCGCTGGCGCCCCGAGGAGATTGAACGCCGTCAGCGCGAGCAGGATGCCGGCCACGATCGTGGCCGAGTCGCGCCACAGCTGCCGGCGCAGCTCGGCCGATCGGAGCGATTCGGTCGTCTGCGCCGGGCCGACCCGCCCGCCATCGACCGCCGCCCCATCGGCAGCGTCGCGAACGGCCCGCCAGCCCTCGGGGTCGGGCTTCGACGCCGGCCTGCCGGCCGGGCGCCTGGGTGACGCGGCCCGGTCGCCACGGCGCCGGCCGCCGGCCGTCATGGGGTGAGCTCACGCTGGCTCGAGCCCTGGCGGCCGAGCATGAAGGCAGCGACCCCGAACCCGACGAGCGCGGCGAGGAATGTCAGCACGCCGACCAGCGTCGAGACGAACAGCGACAGCACCCCGAGGGCTGCGCAGACGCCGTAGATCAGCAGCACCGTCGCGCGGTGCGACAGGCCGACGTCGAGCAGGCGGTGATGGATGTGGCCGCGGTCGGGGCTGAACGGCGAGCGGCCCGTCGAGACGCGCCGGACGATGACCCAGAACGTGTCGATGATCGGGACCGCGAGGACGAGGATCGCCACGACGACCTTGGCGAAGCCGAGGATCGACAGGACGCCGAGGACGTAGCCGAGGAACATCACGCCGGCCGTCCCCTGGAAGATCGTCGCCGGATGGAAGTTCCAGCGCAGGAAGCCGAGCAGCGCGCCGGCGAGCGTGAAGCACAGCATCGCCACGAACGGCTGCACGACGCCGACGCCGAGGCTGATCACGCCGAGCGTGACCGCGGCGATCAGGGCGATGCCGGTCGACAGCCCGTCGAGGCCGTCGATGAAGTTGAGGCTATTGATCATCCCGACGACCCACACGACCGTGAAGCCGATCCCGATGATCGTGTCCACGCTCAGATTGCCCGCCCCGAACGGGTTGCTGACGAACGTCACCACGACGCCGCCGAACACGGCCAGCAGCGCCAGCGCCAGCTGGCCCGCGAACTGCCAGCGCGCCCGCAGGTCGAAGCGGTCGTCGACGGCCCCGAGGATGACGGCCAGGATCCCGCCGACGAACAGCGCCGCGAGGCTGGCCTGCGTGATGAACCGCGGCACGGGCATGCCCGGCAGGCTGTCGGCGAGGAAGGCCATGGGCGCCCCGACGGCGACGAACGCGAGGGCCACGGCGATGCCGCCACCACGCGGCACCGGCCGTTCGTGGACGCGTCGATCGTCGGGGTGATCGATGATCGCCCGGCGGATGACGAGGCGGCCGACCCACGGCGTCGCGACGAGCGCGACCACGAAGGCGGCCGCGAACGCGACAAGGATGACCGGCAGGGCCTGGATGGCGGTCTCGGAGAAGGTCACCCGGCGGCCTCACCCCCGAAGAACAGGCCGGGCACCGGGAACCGGGCGACGATCTCGGCGACCTCCGCGGCGAGGAGCCCCAGCGCGGCGGCATCGTCGCGTCGGCGGATCGCCGCGCCGATGATCCGGCCGACCTGGCGCATCTCGTCCGGACCGAAGCCCCGGGTCGTGGTGGCCGGGGTGCCGACGCGGATGCCGGAGGCGGTGTTCGGCGGCAGCGGATCGAACGGGATGGCGTTCTTGTTGACGGTCACGCCGATGTCGTCGAGCAGCGCCTCGGCCTCCTGGCCGGTCACCCCGAGCGGCGAGACGTCGACGAGCGCGAGATGGTTGTCCGTCCCGCCCGACACGATCCGGGCGCCCTCGTCGGCGAGCGTCGCGGCGAGGACGGCGGCGTTCTCGATCGTCCGACGCTGATCGCGCCGGAAGTCCTCGGTCGCGGCCAGCCTGAGGGCCACCGCCTTGCCGGCGATGACGTGCATCAGCGGCCCGCCCTGGGTGCCCGGGAAGACCGCCTTGTCGATCGCAGCGGCGAGCGTCTTCCTCACGGCCGGGAAGTCGGCCGGGTCGATCGTGTCCGGCAGCTCGGCGCGGCTGAAGACGAGCCCGCCGCGCCCGCCGCGCAGCGTCTTGTGCGTCGTCGTGGTGACGATGTCGGCGTGCGGGAAGGGGCTCGGATGGACGCCCGCCGCGATGAGGCCGGCGATGTGGGCCATGTCGACGAACAGCAGCGCCCCGACCCCGTGGGCGATCGCCGCCATCCGCTCGAAGTCGAAGACCCGCGGGTACGCGCTGGCGCCGGCGACGAGCATCTTCGGGCGGACCTCGCGGGCCAGCGCGTCGAGGGCGTCGAGATCGATCCGCTCCGTCTCGCGGTCGACGGCGTAGGCGTGGACCTCGAACAGGCGGCCAGAGAAGTTGACCTTCGAGCCGTGGGTCAGGTGGCCGCCGTGGGCCAGGCTCAGGCCGAGGATCCGATCGCCCGGGCGGAGGACGGCGAGGTAGGCGGCCATGTTCGCCTGGGCACCCGAATGAGGCTGGACATTGACGTGCTCGGCGCCCGGGAACAGCGCGAGGGCCCGCTCCTGGGCGAGTCGCTCTGCGATGTCGACGAACTCGCAGCCGCCGTAGTAGCGCGCCCCGGGCAGGCCCTCGGCGTACTTGTTCGTGAGCCACGAGCCCTGGGCCTGCATGACCGCGGCGTAGGTGTAGTTCTCGCTCGCGATCAGCTCGATCTTGTCGCGCTGGCGCCGCTGCTCGCCGAGCATCGCGGCCCAAAGCTCCGGATCGACCTCGGCCAGGGGCTCCCAGCCCAGGCTTCGTTCCGGCGCCTGCGTCATGTCCGGGCTCTCCTTCTGCGGGACCGGCTTATCTTCCCACGCCGGCGTCGTCGGGCCCCGGCAGCCCGGCGGCGCGAAGGACGGCGCCGATGCGTTCGGCGGGGATCGCGCCGTGCCGGAGGATGCGGGGCACGGGGTTCGAAACGTCGACGACGGTCGAGGGTGGCCCGCCGTCGGCCGGTCCGGCGTCGAGGATGAGGGCGACGGCGGCGCCGAGGGCGGCGGCGATCGCGTCCGGATCGCGGGCCTCCGGCTCGCCCGAGCGATTCGCCGACGTCGTCGGCAGCGGCCCGAGCGCCCGGGCCAGGGCGCGCGGCGCATCGTGGGCCGGGACGCGGACGCCGACGGTCGGCGGCTCCGGGTCGCCACCGCTCGTGAGCGCGACCGGCAGCGGCCGATCCGCACGCCGCGGGATGACCAGGGTCAGCCCGCCGGGCCAGAAGGCGTCCGCGAGGGCCCGCGCCGCGGGACCCAGCCGGCCGAGCACCGCGGCCTGGTCGGCGTCGGCGAGGAGGAGCGGCACCGCTCGATCCGGAGGCCGGCCCTTCGCGGCGAACAGCCGCTCGATGCCGCCCTCGGCCGTCGAGGCGACCGCGAGGCCGTAGACGGTGTCCGTCGGCAGCGCCACGATCGCACCGTCTCGAAGCGCGCGAATCGCAGCCGCCCGTCCCGCGGGTCCGTCGGGCACGCGCCGAGGCTCGCCCGGCGCGATCACGGTTCCGGCGACCGGGCAGGCGGTGAGAGCGGTCCCACGGCCGCCCGGGCGCGCGTGGCTGCCTCGGCGTAGGCCGCCGCGGCCCTCGCCACGTGGCGGGGCCCGGCGAGCACGAGATCCTCGATGACCTGGGCGGCGCCCTCCGCCTCCAGCGGCGGCGCGACGTAGCGCGCGACCTCGATCACGGCGCTCGGGGCCGACGGCATCGCCACGCCGTGGCCCACCGCCGCGATCATCTCGAGGTCGTTGAACTGGTCGCCGATCGCGAGCACCGCTCCGAGCTCGATCCCGTTGCGCCGGGCGAGCCAGCGAACCGTCCGGCCCTTCGAGATCCCCGGCGCCACGAACTCCAGGAAGCGCGGGTGGGCGACGGTCACGTCGGCCCGTCCGGCGAACGCGCGGCGGGCTGCCTCGAGGCTGCCCACGGGGCGGGGCGGCGGCGCAACCGCGACGATCTTGGTGACGGGATGGCGAATCCACGCGTCGAGGTCCGGGACCCGGATCGCGCGCGCGCCGAGAAACGCCGAGTAGTCCTCGTGCCGCGGGTCGTCCGTCGGGAAGACGAGGTGCTCGAGATGGTTGATGTGCGGGTCCAGCCCGGCGTCCCGGGCCCAGACCACCGCGTCACGCGCCACGTCGGCCGGCACGGGCCGATGCGACAGCAGCCGGCCGCGCCGATTCGAACCCGGCGGCGGCATCTCCCGGACGAGGGCGCCCTGGTAGCCGATGATCGGATCGCGCAGCTCGAGCATGCGCGCGAACGGCAGCGCCGAGGTCGGCATCCGGCCGGTCACGAGCGAGACCCGGAGGCCGCGGTGCACGGCCCGGGCGATCGTGGCCCGGGTTCGATCCGGCAGCACCAGGTCGTCGCCGACGAGCGTGCCGTCGATGTCGAGGACCAGCATCCGGATCGGCAGCGCCGGCCGCACGGAACGGCCGACGAACGGTCGGCTCACCGGCGCACCGGTGGCGCGGTCACGCGGCTGCCGCGGGCGGCCGCAGCACGAGGACCCGCGGCAGGCCGCCGAGATCGTGCTCGAGGGCACAGCTCCAGCCCGGCAGCCGCTCGCCGACGAGGGCTCGCGCCTCCGGCTCCTGGTCGCCCCCGATCTCGAGCAGCGCAACGCCGTCGGGCTCGAGCACGTCGGGCAGGTGGTCGAGGAGCCGGCGGATCACCGCCAGGCCGTCGGGGCCGCCGTCGAGCGCCAATCGCGGTTCGAAGGTCGTCGCCCGCGGCAGCGACGCGATCGCGTCGCTGCGGACGTATGGCAGGTTGGCCAGGACGACGTCCCAGCGCCGGACCTCCCACTCGGGCAGCAGGTCGACCTCGCGGAAGCGGATCGCGTCGGCCATCGCGTGGCCGACCGCGTTCTCCGTGGCCAGAGAGATCGCCTCGGCGGACACGTCGGTCGCAAGCAGCTCGACCTCGTCGAGCATGCCCCGCCGCCGAAGGGCGGCGGCGACGGCGATCACGACGGCCCCAGAGCCGGCCCCGACGTCGACGACGCGCAGCTTCGGCCCACTGGCCGGCCGAGGCGCGGCGAGGAGCCGCTCGGCGATCGCCGCCTCGGCCAGGTCGACGAGGCGCTCGGTCTCGGGCCGCGGGATCATCGCCCGGGGGTCGACGCCGAAAGCCAGCCCGTGGAACTCCTTGACGCCGCGGATGTAGGCCACCGGCTCGCCAGCCTCGCGACGCTCGAGGCCGGCTCGATAGCGCTCCGCGGCGCCGTCGCCGACGGGCGCCTCCGGGTGGGCCAGGATCGCCGTCCGCTCGGTGTCCAGGGCGTGGGCGAGCAGCAGCTCGGCATCCAGCCGCGCCGTCTCCGAGCCGCTGTCGCGCAGCCGCCCGAGGCCCTCGGCCAGCAGCTCGCGAACGGTCGCCATCGCGGGCCGGCCCTCAGGCGGCCCCGTCGGACCCGGCGTCGCCGAGCGCCGCGAGGCGGTCCGCCTGGTCGGTCGTGATGAGCGCGTCGATCAGCCGGTCCAGCTCGCCGTCCAGGACCCTGGGCAGGTTCGAGAGGTCCATGCCGATCCGGTGATCGGTGACCCGGTCCTGCGGGAAGTTGTAGGTCCGGATCTTGTCGGAGCGATCGCCCGCCCCGATCATCGAGCGCCGGGCCGCCGACTGGGCCTCGCGCTGCCGCTGCCGCTCGGCCTCGTTGAGCCGGGCCCGCAGCACCGACAGCGCCTTGGCCTTGTTCTTGTGCTGGCTCTTCTCGTCCTGGATCTCGACGACCATGCCCGTCGGCAGGTGGGTGATGCGGACGGCCGAGTCGGTCGTGTTCACGGACTGGCCGCCTGGCCCCGACGAGCGCTTGACGTCGATCCGGAGATCCTTCTCCTCGTCGATCTCGATCTCGGCCTCCTCGACCTCGGGCAGGACGACGACCGTGGCCGTCGAGGTGTGGATGCGGCCCGACGATTCGGTCACCGGGACGCGCTGGACGCGGTGCGTCCCGCCCTCGAACTTGAGGCGCGAGTAGGCGCCGTCGCCGGCGATCTCGACGATCGCCTCCTTGACGCCCTCGATCCCGGTCTCGTGGAGGCTCATGAGGTCGGCCTTCCAGCCGTGCCGCTGCGCGTAGCGCGTGTACATCCGGAGCAGCTCGGCGGCGAACAGCGCCGCCTCCTCGCCGCCGGCTCCGGCGCGAATCTCCAGGATCACGTCGCCCTCGTCGGCCGGATCGTGCGGCAGCAGCAGCAGCTTGAGCTCCTCGAGCAGCCGCGTCTCCTCGGCCTCCAGCCGGCCGATCTCGTCGCGAGCCAGCGCCCGCAGCTCGTCGTCGGCCTCGCCGTCGCGCAGCTCCCGCGCGCCCTCGAGCTCGCCGCGGACCTCGCTCAGCCGGCGATACGCGGATGCGACCGGCTCCAGCCGGCGCAGCTCCCGGCCGAGGCGCCGCAGCGCGTCGGGGTCGCCGATCACCTCCGGCCGCGCCAGGTCGGCCTGGACCTCGTCGAACTGCCGCGCGACCTCGTCCAGCCTCGCCTCGAGGCCGGAGTTGGAATCGCTCACGTCAACACTCTCGCGTTCGCCACCGCGTCAGGCGGCGACCACCCGGGCGTCGGCCTCGAGATCGAGCGGCTCGCGATCGAGGATCGCCGAGCCCTCCGGGACGACCTCACCGTCGGCCTCCAGCGCCTGCTGCATGCTCACGATCGCGACCTCGATCTGATCGTCGGACGGCTGCTTCGTGGTGATCATCTGGACGAGCATGCCGGGCGCCATGATCGCGCGCACGATCGGGTTGCCTCGGAAGCGGGCCCCGAACCGGAGGATCTCGTAGCCGATCGCCGCGATCACCGGGATCAGCACGATCCGGCCACCGATCATCACGACCGGGTTGTCGCGGCCGAGGAACCCGAACAGCAGGATCGACAGCGCGATGACGACGACGAGGAACTCGGTGCCGCAGCGGGGGTGGGCCGTCGGGTACTTGCGGACCGCGTCGGTTGTCAGCGGGTCGCCGGCTTCGAGGGCATGGATCGTCATGTGCTCGGCGCCGTGGTACTCGAAGACCCGCCGGATATCGGACATCCGGGCGATGAGGGCGAGGTAGCCGAGGAAGATCACGACCCGGACAAGGCCCTCGACGAGGTGCTGGACCCAGTCCGATTCAACGCTCGCCGTCGTGAACGAGGCCACGACCAGCGGCAGCAGGAAGAAGACCCCGATCGCGAGGCCGAGCGTGATCACGAGCGTCAGGGCGACGGTCCAGCGACCGATCTCGATGCCCTCGCCGGCGGCCTGGATGTTGGCGCTCCGCATCAGCCAGCGAGTGCCGACGATGAGCGTCTCGTACAGCACGACGAGGCCGCGCACGAGCGGCGCCCGCCCGAGCCGCGAGGCCCGCAGCCCGCGCCGCAGGTCCTCCGAGGCCCACACGATCCGGCCGTCGGGGTGCCGGAAGGCCACGGCGATCGCGTCGCGCCCGCGCATCAGGACGCCCTCGATCAGGGCCTGGCCCCCGTAGTTGAAGCGCGCCATCAGCCGAGTCTACTGCCCGCGCAACGGCGGCCGATTCGCGCCGCCGCCCACCGCCGCTCCATCGCGCATGCTCGCGCCGTCGCGCACGGTCGCGCCGTCAGGCGCGGACCTGGCGCTCGAGTCGCTTCTGGAACCGCTCGACCTGGCCGGCGGTGTCGATGATCGTCTGCTTGCCGGTGTAGAACGGGTGGCAGTTGCCGCAGACGTCGACGCGCAGCTCGGGGCGCGTCGAGCCGACGGTCCACTCCGTCCCGCAGGACCCGCAGTGGACCTTGGCCTCGAAGTATTTCGGATGGATGTCGGGCTTCACGCCTTCGCCTCCGCCGCGGCCGCTTCGGGCACCACCCGAATGCGCTTCTTGGCCTTCGTGGCGTGCTCGAACTTGACGCGGCCGGCCGTGGTCGCGAAGACCGTGTAGTCGCCGCCGAGACCCGTGCCCGCGCCGGGCAGGAAGGTCATGCCGCGCTGGCGCACGATGATCGCGCCGGCCGGCACGAGCTGGCCATCGCCGGCCTTGACGCCGAGCCGCTGGCCGGCGCTGTCGCGCCCGTTGCGGGAGGTCCCGCCTGCCTTCTTGTGTGCCATCTCGTGATCCCCTACTCGGTCGGCTCGTCCGCCACGGGCTTGCGGGCCCGCCGCGGCTTCGCCGCCGGCTTGGCGGCGGTCTTGCCGCTGTCGCTGGTGTCTGCCGGCTTCGAGGCCTTGGCCGTCGTCCCCGTCGCCTTCGCCCGTGGCTTGGCCGGGGCGCGCTTCGTCTCGGCCTTCGCCGCTGTCGCGGTCGTGCTGTCTGCTTCGGTGGCCCTGGTCCCGGCCTTGGTCTCGCTCTTGGCGGCCTTGGCGGCCTTGGTCTCGGCCTTGGCCGTGGCCCGACCCCTGGCCGGGGCCTTCGGTGCAGCCTTCGTCCCGGCCTCGTCCTTCGACTTGCCTGCCGGCCTGGCCGTCTCGAGCTTGCCCGTTGCGAGCTTGGCCGCGAGCGCCGCGTCCTGCTCGGCCTGCTTGCGGGCCGCCTCCTCGAGGCGCATGCGCTCGGTCTTGCGGGCCTCGTCGGCCTTGGCGCGCTCACCGGCCGCACTCTTGCCGTCGACGACGATGTCGCTGATCCGGATCCGGGTCAGCTCCTGGCGATGGCCCTTCTTGACTCGGCGGCGAGCCTTCGGCCGGTACTTGAAGCTGATGACCTTTTCGCCCCGCTCGCGCCCGAGGACCTCGGCGGCCACGGACGCGTTGTCGACGGTCGGCCGGCCGATCGAGGCCGAATCGCCATCCGCGACGAGCAGCACTCGCTCGATGGCCAGGCTGTCGCCGGGCGCGGCGTCGATGAGGTCGACCTCGAGCTCGGTCCCGACCTCGACGCGGTATTGCTTGCCGCCGGCTTCGATGACTGCGTACATGGGACCCCTGGGGCGTGATCGGCGGCGCGCACACGCAGCCGCCACGAGTGGACAGGAAAAGGCGCCTCGGTCGTCCGAGGCACGAACCGGAATTGTATGGCTCACGCCGCTCGAGCGTCAACGCGCCCGTGCCCTCACTGCGGAGTCGTCGCGCCACCGCCGGCACGTGCCGGCGATTCTCAGCCCGGATCAGGCTCCCGTGGCGGCAGGCCCACGGTCGTGGCTCGAGGGATGGACCAGGCCAGCAGGTACGGCGCGATCAGGGTCGTGGCAACGACCGCGACGAGGACTGCTCCGAACGTTCCGGCGTCGAGAAGGCCCGCGGTCAGGCCGAGCGTCGCGACGACGATCCCGACCTCGCCTCTCGGGACCATCCCGAAGCCGACCGTCAGGGCGCCCCAGCGGCCGAGGCTCCACGCCCCGGCGATGCCGCCGAGCGCCTTGGTGACCACGCCGAGCAGGGTCAGCACGAGGGCGAGCAGGGCAATCGTCGGGTCGAGCAGGGCGCCGAGGTCCAACTCGGCCCCGGTCACGGCGAAGAAGAACGGGACGAAGATCTGGGCCAGGGGCTTGATCTCGTGCTCCAGCTCGTCGCTGGCCTCGGTCTCGGCCACGATCAGCCCGGCGATGAACGCCCCCACCAGCGCGGCCAGGCCGACGCCGGCCGTCACGAGCGCCAGGCCGAGCATGATCAGGAACGCCGGCACGAGGGGCGTATC
>QKHE01000036.1 GCA_003250155.1 Chloroflexota bacterium
CCCTGCCGACGGCGGGCAATCTCGACATCGCGGTCGACGAGGACGACCTGCCGTCCGGCAACAGCGACGTGGTCGCCGGCGACGATCTGGCCGATCCCTCGCCGACGGTGATCATGGGCACCTTGACCTTCGACTTCGGTGCCGATGCGGCCGGCGGCAGCGTCGACTTCGCCGCCCTCGACGGACTGGCGGTCGAGGACACCGGCGGCGATCCGGTGACCTCGGGCTCGGTCGCCCTGGTCTACGACTGGAACGCGGCCACCAACACCTTGACCGCGCTCGCCGGCGCCACGCCGGTCTTCACCGTCGTGGTGACGGACCCCAGCACCGGCGCTTTCACCTTCACGCTGCTGGAAGAGGTCGACCACCCGACGGCGGGCACCGAGGACAACATCGCCATCGCCATGGCCTTCACCGTGACCGACGGCGACGGCGACACGGCGACCGGCACCCTGACGGTCGACCTCGACGACGACCAGCCGGCGCCCTTCGCGCCCGAGGCCGCCGAGGTGGTGAACCAGGAGGGCGGCGGCAGCGACGTGGCCGACCTCGACGCCGGCGACAAGGTCGGCGCGGACGAGCCGGGCAGCATCGTGTTCAGCGGCGGCAGCGACGGCGACATCCTGATGGGCAGCATCGGCGGCGAGCCGGTCCAGGCCCTCCAGTCCGGCGGCCATCAGATCATCCTGACCGGCTTCGGCACCGACACCCTCACCGGCTACCTCGACGAGAACGACAACGGCGTGCGCGACGGCGGCGAGAACGCGGAGGTGATTCGCATCGAGCTCATGGCGGGCGCCGACACCTACACGGTGACCCTGTCGCAGATGATCGCCAACGGCGAACAGATCGTGTTCGACGACTTTTCCGGCATCGGCGGCAACAACAACGTCTTCTTCCCGCTCGATTCCTCGAGCGATCCGGCCTCGGTGCAGGACCTGCTGATCACTGCGACCGTGCCGGGCACGAGCACGGTGAACACCGACAACAACGACATCGGCAGCGGCGATCAGTGGCTGAACAACAATAGCGTGCCGGCGAACGGCGAGATCATCCGCCTCGACTACGTCGAGAACGTGGCCGGCAATCCCGACCAAATCAGCTCGCTCAGCTACGACCAGCACTACGTGGTGAACGACGCCGGATTCCGGGTCAATCAGCTGCAAGGCAACTCCAGCATTTCCCGCTCGGTGCTGGTGCGGGTCTATGACGAGGACGACGATCCCCAGGGATCGGACTTCGCCAGCTCCGGCGCGGGCGACCCCTCGGAGCAGGACGACATCACCTCGGTGCGCGTCGAGGCCGGCGACGGAACCTTCGGCGCCAGCTACGACGGCGTGGTCTATGACGGCGTCGCCAACGTCTTCACCGACGGCCGGTTCACCTTCACCTTCGGGGCCGACGGCTCGATCAAGATCGATGGCCTGCTGACGAGCGACCAGGTCTTCGTCTCGACCGACGACGGCTTCACCCAGATGGAGATCCAGAACGTCACCTCCGGCGGCAACCTGGGCATCGCTCTCGACAACTTCGCGATCGGCGTCCAGCAGAGCGGCGATCCGATCGACATCGCGACGAAAGTGACGCTCACCGACGACGACGGCGATAGCGTCTCCGCCGACATCAACATCACGCTGGTGCCCAATCTTCTGGAGGTCGGCAGCAATCAGAGCGATCTCGACGGCCAGCCCTCGCTGCACACGGTGGCGAACCCCGAGAATGCCGTCTCCGGCGCCATCGAGGGCAGCGACGGCAACGACCTGCTGATCGGCGATCCGGGCGGCGTCGAGGTTGCCGGCCAGTTCAACATCGCGATCGCGGTCGACGTGACCGGCAGCATCGGGCCGGGCAACATCGCGACGCTCAACGCCGCGGTCGAAGCCCTGGTTCAGCAGATCGTCGACGAGGACATCGCCGAGAAGACGGTCATCCGCCTCATCACCTTCGCGGTGCGCGGCGGTCAGGCGACCAGCGGCCTCGAATACGCCAAGACCTTCACCTGGGACGGCACCCAGTTCGTGGCGGCGGACGCCCAGACCCTGGCGGACGCCATCGACGACGAGGTCGCCAACCCCGACGGCACGACGGACTTCGAACCGGCGCTGCAGGACGCGGCCGATTTCTTCAACGGCCTGAACGGCGGCACCGGGCCGGCCGAGGACGACGTGAACCGCATCTTCTTCATGACCGACGGCCAGGACAACTCCGGCCCGGGCGGCGACTTCGATCCGGCCAACGTACCGGACATCTACGGGCTCTCCGGCCTCATCGCGGAAGACGGCCTGAAGATCGAGGTGTTCGGCATCCAGTCCTCCGGCGGCCAGGCCTCCGGGTTCGACGCCGATCAGCTCAATCTGGTCGACGACGGCCTGCCGCCGCAGCCCGGCGAGCCGCTGCACGTCGGCGAGCCGGCGCCGGTCGATGATGTCGAGGCGGACATCGCCGTGGTCGGCTTCGACGACCTCGGAACGGCGCTGACGCAAACCCTCATCACCACGCTGAGCGGCGTCGGCGGCGACCAGATCACGGGCGGGGACCGGGACGACATCATTTTCGGCGACGTGCCGAACACGGACGCCCTGGCGGTGAGCGAGAGCATCGGCCTCTCGCCCGGCTCCGGCTGGTTCGTGTTCCGCGCCTTGGAGGACGGCCAGGGCACGACCTCCGACTGGGACCGCGGCGATACCACCGCCTACCTGCGCGATTCGGCCAATTGGTCCGACCTGATAGGCGACGGCCGCGGCGAAAGCGACACCATCGACGGCGGCGCCGGCAACGACATCATCTTCGGGCAGGGCGGCGACGACGTCATGACCGGCGGCAGCGGCGCCGACACTTTCGTGTTCAACCTGGCCGCCGACGAGGGCAGCGATACCATCACCGACTTCGACGGCAGCGAGGACGGCCTCCACTTCACCGACGTGGTCGACGGTGTCGGCAACAACGTCCAGGACGTGGACGCAATGATCGACTCGATCGTCGACAACGGCTCGGGCGACGTGCAGGTGAACTTCGCCAACGGCACTTCGGTCGATTTCGATGGGGTCGCCTTCGCCGGGCAGGCGTCGATCGCCGATCTGGTCGACAGCGCCACGCAGGTCGTCGTCGACCACGTGTAAACGGATCGCGGCAAGCAGAGAGCGGGCGCGCCGCCCGCGCCGGCGCCAAGTCCGCGCGAAGCGGGACCGCGCTAGAGGTTGGTCAGCGCCTCGTCCGCCTCTTGAGCGTCGCTTTGGGATTTGGTGACCTGGACCTTCGCCGCCTGTTGGTCCTGCATCCGGCGGGCGGTCTCGTTCAGTTGCTGCAGCATCTGCTGCAGTCCGGCCACCGGCAGAAAGAGGGTTCCCACCGGCTGCGGCACGAGCTTGGACTCGCCGACCGAACTGCGGCGCAGCTGAACCAGTTCCAGGCGCGCGACCCCGTTGCTGATGGCAATGGAATTGACGCCGTCGGCGAAAATCTCGGTCATCGGTTTCTCCTGGACTGACAGCGCCCGGCGCCCCGGGCGACTCGCGGATCGGTGGAGTCTAATGACGGCCGGGCGCGGCGGCAAAGTTTCCGCACCCCGGCGGCGTGGCGGCCGCTCACCGTTGGGCGGTCAGCAGGCGGGTCATGAGCGCGAGCGAGGGCGCGCCGGTGACGCTCAATCCCTGATCCGCCTCGAACGCACGGATCGCCGCGTCCCGCTCCTCGGCGCTGCCCGCCGCCAGGTAGCCCAACCGCGTCAGCAGGTGATCGATGGTGCCGTTCGGCAGGCTGGCCGCCGGGCTGCCGGAGCCGGGCGGCCGGCCGCTCTGCCAGACCTGGCCGGCCTCGGCCAGCGCCTGGTCCGCCTGAGCGTCGCCGCCGCGGAACGCGCTCATGGCGAGCGCGGCTCCGAGCGCGTGGCCGTCGACTCTGAGCAGGTGCACCTCCATGGCGATCACGTGCACCTCGTCGCCCGCGAAGAGCAGCAGCGGCGAGCCGGAATCGCCGGGATAGACCGCGCAGTCGTGGAGCAGGCCGCCGCCGCCGGCAAACTGCCGCAGCACCCGGCAGCCGGGATTGACCGTCATGGCGTGGGCCCGGCCGCTGCGGTAGCCGGCCTGCACGATCTGCCGGCGGTCGGCGATCAGGGTCTGCAGGCTGGCCGAGCCGAGGTCCATCAGGCCAAGCCAGCCGGCGGTGCGGCCGATCGGTTCTTGCAAAGTCAGCACTGCCCAATCGTGAACCTTGTTGTCGGTATCGTGACGTTCGGCGAGGTCGAAG
>QKHE01000028.1 GCA_003250155.1 Chloroflexota bacterium
GCCTGATCCTCGACCCGATGCTCGCAACCGGCGGCTCGGCGACCGCCGCGATCGAGGTCCTGAAGCGCTGGGGCGCTGTTCACCCGGTCCGGATCAAGCTCGTCAACCTGATCGCCGCCCCGGAGGGCGTCGAGGCGGTCACGACCGCCCACCCCGACGTCGAGATCCACTGCGCGGCGCTCGACCGGCAGCTCAACGACAAGGGCTACATCATGCCCGGCCTGGGCGACGCCGGCGACCGCCAGTTCGGGACGGGCAAGGCCGAGGACTGACCTCGTCGTGGCTCGCGAACCCGGTCCGACGCCGACGGACGGCGCGCGCTTCTGGAGCCAGCTCCGCGAGGCCGTGGCGGCCGCGGTCGTCGTCGACGACGGGCCGCTTCGCCTGCTCGCGATCGCGCTCCTGGCCCACGGCCACGCCCTCGTGGAGGACGTGCCGGGCGTCGGCAAGACGCTCCTGACGCGGGCCTTCAGCCGTGCGCTCGGGCTCGACTTCGGGCGCGTCCAGGGGACGCCCGACCTCCTGCCGAGCGACATCCTCGGGGCGAGCATCCTGGAGGGCGGCCAGTTCCGGTTCGTGGCCGGGCCGGTCTTCACCAACGTCCTGCTCGTCGACGAGATCAACCGGGCCACGCCGCGGACGCAGTCGGCGCTGCTCGAGGCGATGCAGGAGGGACAGGCCTCCATCGAGGGTGAGACCCGGCCGCTGCCGGATCCGTTCATGGTCCTGGCGACCCAGAACCCGATCGAGCTCGAGGGCACATTCGCCCTGCCCGAGGCGCAGCTGGACCGCTTCCTGGTCCGCCTCTCGGTCGGCTACCCGGACGCCACCGACGAGCGGCGGATCGCCGGGCGCTACCGCGCCGCCGCGGAGCCGCTGGACGAGGTCAGGCCGATCGTCGACCGGGAAGCGGTGCTGGCGATGCGCGAGCGGGTCAGGTCCGTCGCGGTGGCGGAGCCGGTGGCCGGCTACGTCGTCGCCATTGTCCGGGCGACCCGGGATCACGGCGACGTGCGGCTCGGGGCGAGCCCCCGCGCCAGCGTTGCGCTGTATCGCGCCGCCCAAGCCGAGGCGTACCTGGAGGGTCGCGATTTCGTCCTGCCGGACGACGTGAAATCGGTGGCCGTCGGCGTCCTTGCCCACCGGATCCTGCTGGACCTCGATCGCGAGCTCGGCGGGGCGTCGGCGGAGCGGCTCGTGACCAGCCTGCTGGCCAGCGTCGAGGCGCCGCCGCAGGGCATCGACGAGGCGACGAGGGAGACGACCAGGGAGGTCCCGCCGGGGCCGTGATCGGCGCCGCCGGCGGGCTCGGGCTGATCGTGCTCGGGAGCCTGCTGTTCTCGCCGGCGCTGATCGGCGTCGGCGCAATCGTCGAGCTGGTCTGGCTGCTCCGCTCGCTGTGGACCCGCTACGGGCTCCGCGGCGTGAGCTACGAGCGGCGGCTCGACCGGACGCGGGCGACGATCGGCGAGGAGATCGGCCTTGAGCTCGTCGTCCGGAACCGCAAGCTGCTGCCGCTGCCGTGGCTCTCGGTCGACGACCTCGTGACCAGCGGAGCGAGCGTGGTCGGTCGCGACTTCGAGCCCTCGGTCCTGCCGGGATTCGTGGCCCTCCGCACGACCTGGACGCTCGGCTGGTTCGAGCGGGTCACCCGGCGGCTGCGGATCGAGGCCGACCGGCGCGGCGTCTATGACTTCCGTGAGGCCCATCTCCAGGTGGCCGACCTGTTCGGCCGGGAGAAGGATGTCGAGGAGCGGCCGCTCCCGCTCCGCTACCGGGTCGTGCCCCGCCACGTGCCGGTCACCGGCCTCGACGTCCTGAGCGCGATCCCGGGGCCGGCGCTCGCGAAGGGCGGCCTGTTCGAGGAGCCGACCCTGTTTGCCGGCGTCCGGCCCTACCAGGCCGGCGACCCGCGACGGCGGATCCACTGGAAGGCCACCGCCCGGCTCGGCCAGCCGGTCAGTCGCCGCTTCGACCCGGGCCACGACCGCGAGCTGCTCATCGCGCTCGACGTCCAGACGGTGTCCGGGCCGTTCTGGCTGATGCAGTACGAGGACGAGCTCAGCGAGGGGCTGTGCACCGCCGCGATGTCACTCGCCCGGAGCCTCATCGCCGATGGCTTCGCCTGCGGGCTGGCGGCGAACGGCTACTCGGCCGTCCCGGGCCGGGGCGTGTTCCTCGCCCCCGGCGGGGCGCCGGCGCAGGTGGCCCGGATCGCCGACGAGCTCGCGGGCCTGAGCCGCTGGCCGTCGATGCCGTTCGCCAACCTGCTGGACCGCCTCGGCCGGCGGGTCCCGCGATCGACCGCGATCCTGGCGCTGACGAGCCGCCCGGCGCGCGAGGTCCTGCCCGTCCTGCGCCGCCTGCAACGAACCGGCCGTCGGGTCCGCCTCGCCGGCCTCGGGCCCCACGGGCCGCAGGGCCTCACCGACGCCCGGACGATGGGCATTACCGCCGCCGTCGTCCGGCTGGCCCCCGACTGGAGGACCGCGCGTGCGCTCGAGCTGGTCGGCTGAAGCGATTCTCCAGACCGTCGCCGCCGCGACGCTGGAGGCCGCCTGGATCACGCTCGCGGCCCTCACGCTCGCCTGGTTCGGCGGCGGTGCCGAGATCGAGCTCGGCATCGCGCCCTTCGCAGTCGCGGGAGTCATCGGACTGGTCGTGGCGCGCCGGCTGGCGCGGTGGCCGCGCGAACGCTACGCCTTCGCCCTCACCGGGAGCGTCATCGGCGTCGCGATCCTCGGCGCGTGGCTGATCCAGGTGGTCCAGGGAGGCGGCGCGGCGTTCATCGAGCCGGCGAATGCGACGGCCTGGCTCCTCGGGCTCGCCGTCTACCGCGGGAGCGTCCATGGCGATCCTGACGACGAGGCGTACGTCGCGGCCTGGATGCTGAGCCGCGGGCTCGTCGGCGTGACGATCTTCTGGGCCGTCGCGGCCCTCTCCGGGATGACCGGCGCCCCCGAATACGCGACCGCGGCGTTCACCGCCACGCTCGTCTTCGTCGCCGCGGCGCTGCTGTCGATGGGCCTGGCGCGGCTGGCCGAGCTGGAGGTCGAGGCGACCGACCGGGCGGCCCGGCGGCGCTGGGTCGGCCTCCTGCTGGCGGTGACCACGCTGCTGGTCCTCATCGGCATCCCCCTCTCGGTGGTGCTCGACATCCCGACGTGGGACATGCTCGGCACGATCCTCGGACCCCTGGCGCCGCTCGTCGTGGCGCTCTTCGTGTTCATGGCCAGGCCGATCTTCGCCCTGGCGGATTGGCTGGCCGAGCTGGTCGGGCCGATCTCGAGGCAGCCCGACGGCGTGCCGATCCCGACCCCGGGCGCGAGCCTGCCGCCCCTTCCCCCGCCGGTGCCGTCCGGCGGCGACGTCGGCGACCTGACATGGCTCGCCTGGCTCGTGCTCGGCGCAGTGGCCGTGGTCCTCCTGCTGTCGGCATTCCTGTTCCAGCAGCGCGTTCGGCGCGACGCGGCGTCGGGCGACGAGGTCCGCGAGGCCGAACCGATCAGCCTCGGCCGCCTGCCACGCCTGCCGCGGCTTGCCCTGCCGGGACGCCCGTCCGCCCCGACATCCGCGGTCCAGGCCTACCGGATGGCGCTCATGTCCCTGATCGGCCGTCCAGAGGCACGTCTCGCCGGAGAGACGCCCCGGGAGCACGCGCGGCGCGTTCGTGGGGCCGAGATCGGGGCGCGCATCGGCCGTCTCGCCGTGGACTACCAGCTCGCGGCGCTCGCGGGGCGACGCCTGTCGTCGGCCGAGGAGCGACGGGCGATCGCTCGCTGGCGGCTGATCAGCGATTGGGCGCGCCGCGTCCGGCGAGGCTGATCTGGACCGGAATCGCAGCAGCCGCTACGTCGCTCGCTCGCGGACGACCTTCGCCAGGTCGAGGCGGCGGACCGTTCGAAGCGACGGCACCTGCGACAGCAGCGCCACGACGAGGATCGCGAGGGCCGTGCCGGCGAACGTCGTCGGGCGGACGGCGAGATCGAACTGGAACAGGTCGCTCGAGAAGCTGGCCATGAAGACGGCCGCCATGGCGTAGGCGAAGATCAGCCCGGGGACGAGGCCGATGACCGTGAGCAGCACGTTCTCGGCGGTGACGATCCGGCCGATGGTGGCCGACGGCATGCCGAGGGCGCGCAGGGCGGTCAGCTCGACGGCCCGCTCCGTGACGTTCGCAGACAACGTGTTGAAGATCAGCGCGAAGGCCATGATCCCGCCGAGCACGAGCGTCACGCCGATGAAGGCGTAGAACAGGCCCAGGAACTGCTGGGCCAGGTCGTACAGGGCCCGCGTCTCGACGACCGCCGCGACCGCGGGCAGGGCGGTCAGCCGATCGCTGACCGCGCCGGGGTCGGCGCCGGGCGCGAAGCGGACCAGCGCGGCGGGCACGGGCGGGTTCGATGTCGGCAGGCCCGCGATGCTGGCCGCGGTCGCGAGCGTCGTGTAGGCCCGCGTCCCGAGCGGCTCGTCGACGAACCCCGCGACCCGCAGGCTGGGATGCCCGGATGGCGCGCCGCCAGACTGCCCGTCGGCCACGGGCTCGATCGTGATCTCGTCGCCGACGGCCACGTGGAGCAGGCCCTGGAGCGCCCGTCCGAGGACGATCTCGCCGTCCGCCGGCGAGACGACGCCCCCGGCTGGGGTGATGAGCGACCGCATCGTCGTGCCGGGCACGAGGCCCGCCAGCGAGGTCCCGTAGCGCTCGTCCCCGGCGACGATCGCGGCGGGGACCTCGAGCACCGGCTCGACCGCGGCGACGCC
Organism: Chloroflexota bacterium; assembly: GCA_003250155.1. Lineage (GTDB taxonomy): Bacteria > Chloroflexota > Limnocylindria > Limnocylindrales > CSP1-4 > UBA5189. Next base: position 4,765 of record QKHE01000028.1, read on the forward strand.
CTCGGCCTCGACCGCGCCGGCAACGCCATCGGCGGCGATCGGCTGGGTCAGCACGACCTGGGCGTCCGAGCGCTCGATCTGGACGAACTGCCGGTCGAGCAGGACCTCGACGGTGTCGATCATCCCCCACGACACGAAGATCAGGCTCGTCGCGAGGGCGACCCCGACGATCGTCGTCACGCTCCGGCGCCGGTTGCGGCCGAGGCTCCGGATCGCGAGCCGCCAGCGGGTCGGCAGGCGGCGCAACGGCGGGACCAGCCGCTCGGCGAGGCTGGCCCCGCCCCGGCCCACCGGTCCGTCGCCGCGCATCGCCTCGGCCGGGCTGGTCGAGGCGGCCCGGCGCGCCGGCCCGAATGCCGCCGCGGCACCGGCGATCGGCCCGATCAGGACGCCGATCACAAGCGTCAGCGGCCGGAACTCGACGACCGCCGTCGGGATCGTGAGGACGCCGGTGTAAACGCCCGTGATCGCCGCGGCCGCCAGGGCGCCGATGATCGCGCCCGGGATGGAGCCGATGATGCCGATCAGCAGCCCGAAGCCCATGTAGTGCCACAGGATCGTGCGGCGCCGGAAGCCGCTGGCCCGCAGGACGCCGATCTGGCCGCGGTGGGTGGCCACCATCCGTCCGAGCAGGACCGACATCGCCAGGGCCCCCGCCCCGAGGAACAGCAGCGGGAAGGCCAGGGACATCTCGCCGAAGCCGCTGACGTCCTCCTGCAGGGCGGCATTCGATGGCTGGTCGGCCAGGGTGTACGTCGAGCTCGCGCCGGCATCGACCGCCGCCCGCGCCAGGTCATCGAGCGCCCCGTCGGGCGCGTCCGGCCCGAGCCGGACGAGCGTCTCGGGGTGGCGGGTCATGGCCGGCAGGCTCGAGACGAACGTCGGCCCGGCGAAGACGACGCCGAACTCGCCCGGCGGCACGAGGACCTCCTGGCGGCTGCGGGCCGGCCACAGGTACTCCGCCGAAGCAACCACGCCCAGCACGGTGGCGGTTCGCCAGCCGGTCTCGCTCGCGACCTGGATCGTGTCGCCCGGCTCGAGGTCGAAGTCGGCCGCCATGTGCTGCTCCACGAGCACGCCATTCTCGCGCCCGGGATCGAGCCCGCTCCCGCGAAGCACCGTGACGCGATCGACGGCCGGCTCGCCGTCCGCCGGCAGCTCGACGACGCGGCCGAGGAACTGGTCCCCGCCGACCGTGATCGGCAGGTCGGCGACCGACCGGGTCGTCACGGCCGCGACCGAGGCCTCGGCCCGCAACCGGGTCGCGATGGTGTCCGGATCTCCACCGACGACGACCAGGTCGGCGAACGCGAGGCGGTCATAGAGCCCGTGGTACGACGCGTTGAGGTTCTGGAACGCGTCGAACGACGCCGCGAAGAGCGTCACGCCGAGGAAGATCGTCGCGCCGATCGCGACGAACTGCGCCCGGCGGCCGCGGATGTCGCGGATGAGGGACCGTCGAAGGAGGTTCACGCCGTCACCCGCCCGGGGCGCTCACCAGGTCACCGCGCCCGGCGCGATCGGCTCCGGCACGAGCCGGTCGTCGACCACCTCGCCCGAGCGGAGGCGGATGACCCGGTCGGCCATCGCCGCGATCGCCGAGTTGTGGGTCACCAGCATGACCGTCCGGCCGGCGGCCCGGCTGACGTCGCGGAGCACGCCCAGCACCTGGCGCCCGGTGTCGAGGTCGAGCGAGCCGGTCGGCTCGTCACACAGCAGGATCGGCGGGTCCTTGACCAGCGCTCGCGCGATCGCGACCCGCTGCTGCTCGCCACCCGACATCGCGCCCGGGAAATGGTCGGCCCGCTCGGCCAGGCCGACCGCCTCGACCGCCCGCCGGGCCGCATCGTCGGGCGCCGCGACGAGCTCGGCCACCAGCTGGACGTTCTCCAGCGCCGTCAGCGTCGGGATGAGGTTGAAGAACTGGAACACGAATCCGACGCTCTCGCGCCGAAACGTCGTGAGGGCCTCGGCGTCGAGATCGGCGAGGCGCCGACCGGCAACCTCGATCGTGCCGCTCGTCGCCGGCTCCATGCCGCCGACGACGTTCATCAGCGTCGTCTTGCCCGAGCCGCTGGGGCCCAGCAGCACGACGAACTGGCCGGTCGCGATGTCCAGCGAGATGCCGCGCAGGGCACGGACCGCGAGCTCGCCGGAGCCATAGTCCTTGCGGACGTCGACGAGCCGCACGGCGGGGGCCGCGGCGCGCCCCGGATCGCTCGCGCCACGACCTTCGGTGACGACCATCGTGACGCGTTCCTCCTCTCGAGACGCAGCGTCAATAATGGTAGCCCCCAGGCAACTATCCGTCTATGCTTCCCGGCATGGCCAGGTCGTCACCAGCCGGGCACCTCGAGCGGCTCATCGGCGCCGGCGTGGCGATCACGACGAGAGCGCTGGCAGAGGCCCGGCCGGCCCTCGACCTGACGTTCCCGCAATGGCGAGCGATGCTCGTCGTCGGGGAGCGGCCGGAGGGGGCGCGCGTCGGGGAGGTGGCGGCCCGGGTGGGCGTGACCCTGCCGGCGACGAGCCGGCTCCTGCGACGGCTGGCGGCGCGCGGCCTGCTCGAGATCACGGCCGACGAGCAGGATCGGCGGGCGAGCCGCGCCCGGCTGACGGCGGCCGGCAGCCAGGCGCGCGATGCGATCCTCGCCTACCGCCGCCGGCGGATCGAGGACACGCTCCAACGAACGGCGTTGTCGGCCGCGGCGGCGGCCGAGCTGGGACGGCTCGCCGACGCCTTCGACGCCCACCGCTGATCCCGACGGCATACTTCGGGCATGGTCGTTCCACCGACAACGCCGCCGATCCGGATTCCCGATGAGTTCACGGTCTGGGCGGCGACCGACATCCACGGGCAACTCGAGGCGACCCAGGCGCTGCTGCGCGAGGCCGGGGTCATCGATTCGCGAGGGTCGTGGGCGGCCGAGCCCGCGACGGCCTTCGTTGTCTGTGGCGACATCGTGGACCGCGGGCCCGCATCGCTCCAGCTGCTGCGGTGGCTCGTCCAGCTCCGGGCGGAGGCGCCGGCATCGGGCGGACTTGTCGCGCTCCTTGAGGGCAACCACGAGATCCAGGCGCTCCTGTCGCTGGAGGGCGACCCGGTCGTCGCCGAGGCGTGGATGCTGTTCGGGGCGGGAGCGTTGCTCGAATCCGCGGGCATGACGGCCGACGAGTTCGAGCCGGGTGTGGCGCCGGTCGAGGTCGCATCGCGCCTCGCCAGCCACGCCCCCGACCTCGAGCGCCTGCTCCGTGGCCTCGCGCCGTTCGCCACGTGGCGCGACACGCTGCTCGTCCACGCTGGTCCGACGCCCGGCGCGCCATCCATGGCGGCGTATGCGGAGAGCGTCGAGCGCCTCTGGATTCGCGACGCGTTCTATGCATCGAGCGAGCCGTTCCCGACGTCACCCGCATGGCGGACGTTCGCCGACGCCGGCATCGGGCGCGTTGCCTTCGGCCACACCTCGCTCCCGGCGTCGGCGACGTACCACGATGGTCGCGCGATCAATCTCGACACGGCGCGCGGAGGGCACGTTTCCCTGGCTCGCCTGTCGGCATCGGGCAGCTTCGAGGGCATCCCGATCCTGACGGCCGTGGCGGAGCCACGACGAGCCACGGACCCGACCTACACGCCAGACGACGTTCGAGCGTGGGACCGTCGGCTGCCGCCGCACATCGACGGTCTCCGCGCTGCCGCCCGCGCGGCCGCGGCGAGGTAGCTCGCCCACGCCACGAGGCGGCGTGGCGGCCGGTACGATGAACCGAAGCCACCCACCCGCCGGCAGCTGCCGGCGGCGGTCTGCCGGCGGCCGCCGGCAGATCCAGGTTGGAGCGTCGATGCGCGAACTGCAGGTCGTGACCGTTTCCGGCGCCGTCTCCGCCGCGAGCCTCGGGGTTGTCGACGCCCACGAGCACCTGTTCATCGCGTCGCCGGCGTTGAAGGGCGGCGAGATCGATGATCCCGGCCTCGTGGCGGCGGAGGTCCGCGAGGCCGCCGCAGGCGGGATCGGCGCGATCGTCGAGCTGACGCCGATCGGGCTCGGGCGGCGGCCGGACCTGCTGCGACGCGTCGCCGCCGAGACCGGCGTGGCCGTCATCGGCGCGACCGGCTACCACCGCGACGCGCACTACCCCGCCGGCCACTGGGTCCACGACGCGCCGGTCGAGCTGCTGGCGAGTCGGATCGTCGCCGACCTCGCCGAGGGCATGCATCCGCGCGACTGGCTCGACGACGCGCCGCCGGATCCGGCCCGTGCGGGCGCGATCAAGGCAGGAGCGTCCTATCAGCACGTCTCGAGCGGTGAGCGGCGGCGGCTCGAGGCGGCCGCGATCGGGTGCCTCCGGACCGGCGCCGCGATCGTCGCCCACACCGAGGTCGGCACCTGCGGCCACCAGATCGTCGACGCGCTGCTGGCGGACGGTGCGCCGGTGGACCGGATCGCCCTGGCGCACCTCGATCGGAACCCGGATCCGGGGCTGCACGCCGAGATCGCCTCGCGTGGCGTGACGCTCGTGTACGACACGATCGGGCGGATCAAGTACCACCCGGACTCGGTCCGCCTCGACCTCATCGAGGCGCTCGTCCGGGGCGGGCACGGCGCGCGAATCGCCCTGGGCCTCGACCTCGGCGTCCGCGACTACTACCGCGCCTACGGCGGCGGTCCCGGCCTCGGCTATCTCATGGGCGCGTTTGTGCCCCGACTTCGGGGCCGGCTCGGCGACGGCGCCACCGAGGCGATCCTCGTCACCAACCCGGCCCGCCTCTTCGCCATCGCGGCGTCGACCGCCTCGACCGCCGCGTCGCCTGCCGTCGCACCAGTCGACGTGCCGTCATGACCCCCGTCGAGGAGCGCTTCGACGTCGTCGTCGTCGGGGCCGGTTCGGCCGGCTCGAGCGCCGCGATCTCGGCGGCACGGGCCGGCGCCCGGACCCTGCTCGTCGACCGGCTGGCGTTCATGGGCGGCACCTCGACCGCCGTCCTCGACACGTTCTACGCCTTCTACACGCCCGGCGAGCGGCCACGGCGCGTCGTCGGCGGCATCGGCTGGGAGGTGGCCGGCCGGCTGACCGCGGACGGTGCGGCCTTCGAGCGCCCGAACACCTATGGCGCGGGGACCGGCATCACCTACGACCCCGAGGCGCTGAAGGTGCACTGGGAGCGGCTCGCCGAGGACGCGGGGGTCGAGCTGCTGCTCCACGCCTGGGCCACCGGCGTCCGGGTGGTCGACGGCCGTGTCGAGGCGATCCGGACGTGGAGCAAGGGCGGCGAGCGCTGGTTCGCGGCGGGCGCGATCGTCGACGCGTCGGGCGACGCCGACCTCGCCGCGCTGGCCGGCGCTGGCTACGACGACGCGACGACGACGCCCCAGACCCAGGCCCTGTCGACCCTGTTCAAGGTCGCCAACGTCGACGTCGAGCGGGCGGCGGGCGTGCCGAAGCCGGAGCTGTGGGCGCGGATGCGCGAGGCGGCGGAGTCCGGCGGGTATCGGCTGCCGCGGCTGGAAGGCTCGTGGCACCGAACGCCGCATGCCGGCGTGGTGATGATCCACATGACCCGCATCCCGAACGTCGACGCCACGGATCCGGTGGCGCTCACGAAGGCCGAGATCGAGGGCCGCCGCCAGGTGCGCGAGTACCATCGCTTCCTGCGCGATCGCGTGCCGGGCTTCGAGGACTCCGTCGTCGTCACGACCTCGCCGGCGATCGGGATCCGCGAGAGCCGCCGGGTCCACGGTGACTACCGCCTGACCCGCGACGACGTCCTCGCCGGTCGCCGCTTCGACGACGAGGTCGCGCTCTGCGGCGCGCCCATCGAGGACCACGGCGCCGGCGGCGGGACGACGTGGGACTACGTCGCCGACGGCGGCGTCTACGGCATCCCGGTTCGAAGCCTCCTGCCGGCCGGCCTCGAGGGCATCGTTGTCGCGGGACGGTGCTTCTCGGCGACCCACGACGCGCACGCCTCCGCTCGGTCCATGGGCACCTGCATGGCGATGGGCCAGGCGGCAGGCACCCTCGCCGCGCTGGCCGCCGGAGCCGGGACCACGCCACGCGCGGTCGACGCCGACGAGCTTCGGGCTCGCCTCCGCGCGGACGGCGCGCTGCTGGAGCCGGTCGATCAGGGGCTGGTGACGCGATGACCGGCGCGGTGCCGCGACGCTTCGAGGAACGGACCTGCCTGGTGACCGGCTCGACCGGCCTGGCCGCATCCGCGGCGCGGGCGATGGCGGCGGAGGGCGGGGCCGTCTTCACGGTGTCCCGGACGCCCGGCCACGCCGAGGGGCTGGCGCGCGAGGTCGAGGCCGCCGGCGGCCGCGCCGGCTGGCACGTGGCGGACCTCGGGAGCGAGGTCGAGGTCGACGCGGCCGTGGCGGCCTGCCTCGGCCGGTTCGGGCGACTCGACGCGGTCTACGGCGTCGCCGGGATCAGCGGCCGCCGCTTCGGGGACGGCCCGATCCACGAGGCGAGCCTCGCCGGCTGGGAGGCGGTCCTCGCGAACAACGCCACGAGCCAGTTCCCCGTCTGCCGAGCGGCGATCCGGGCGATGCTGACCCAGCAGCCCGATGCGAGCGGGTCACGCGGCGCGATCCTCACGATGTCGAGCGTGCTTGCGACGTCGCCGGCGCCTGACCACTTCGCCACGCACGCCTACGCGGCCAGCAAGGGCGCGATCGAGGCGCTGACCCGGAGCCTGGCCGCGTTCTACGCGCGCGATGGGATCCGGGTCAACGCGATCGCGCCGGGCCTGGTGGCCACGCCGATGAGCCGGCGAGCCCAGGACGACCCGTCGATCCTGGCCGACCTCGCGGCCCGCCAGCCGCTGGCAGGCGGGCCCATCGCCGTCGACGATGTCACCCCGATGGCGCTGTTCCTGCTCAGCGACGACGCACGGATGGTGACGGGCCAGGTCATCGCGGTGGACGGCGGCTGGACCGTCAGCGAGGGCTGAACCAGGCGCCACCGCGCGCGACGCGCCGGACGCGCAGCTCGTCGTCGAGCTCGACCAGGTCGGCCAGCTGTCCCTCGGCGATCCGGCCGCGGTCCGTCACGCCGAGCAGCGCCAGGGGGTTGGCGCTCGCCGCCGCGGCCGCAGCCGGGAGCGGCACCTTCGATCGGACGAGGTTCCGGACGGCGTCATCGAGCGCGATCGCGCTCCCCGCCAGCGTGTCGCTGCCGGCGAGCGTCAGCCGAGTCCCCCGCAGCTCGACCTCAAGGCCGCCGACGATCGCTCGCCCGTCGCCCGTCCCCGCCGGCGCCAGCGCGTCGCTGACGAGCACCAGCCGGTCCCGTGGCTTGGTGCGAATCACCAGCGGCCACACGGCGCGATCGACGTGGTGGTCGTCGGCGATCAGCTCGACGTAGATGTCGTCGTCGGCCAGGGCCGCGGCGGCCAGCCCGGGCGACCGATGCGAGACGCCGGACATCGCGTTGAACAGGTGGGTCGTCGACCGGGCGCCGGCTCGGTAGCCGGCCCGGGCCTCGTCGAGCGTCGCCTCGGAGTGCCCGAGCGATGCGACCACGCCTCGGCCGGCGAGCCAGCCGATCACGTCCAGACCGGCGGCGATCTCCGGCGCCACGGTCATGATCCGGAGGCCGTCGGCCAGGGGGCCGAGCTCGCCGTCGAGGGCCAGTCCTGCCGGCGAGGCGATGAAGCGCGGGTTCTGGCCACCGGCGCGGGCCGGGTTGATGAACGGACCCTCGAGGTTGAACCCGAGCGGTCGTGCGCCGTCCGCCGGCGCACCGGGCACCCACTCCCGAACCCGCTCGGCGAACGCCCTCAGCGCGTCCAGGGAGGCCGTGACGGCGGTCGGCAGGAACGACGTCACGCCACGTCGAAGCAGCGCTCGGGCCATACCGTCGAGATCGCTCGTCGTGCCCATCGCGTCGTGGCCGCCGTAGCCGTGGACGTGCAGGTCGACGAAGCCGGGGGCCACGAGCGGCCCGCTGGCCTCGGCATCGTCGAGCTCGATCGCCGCGATCCGGCCATCGGCCAGGTGGAGGCGGCCGGGAGCCACCGCATCGTCGAGGACGAGACGGCCGCCGACGATCTCTGCGCCCGCCGCGACGGCGCTCACGGATGCTCCCTGGCGACACGCGGCGCGTCGACGTCGAAGCGCACGTCCAGCGCATAGCGCTCCGCCGGGTAGCGCGACTGCGTCGTCTCGACCGGCCGTCCGTGGTCGTCGACGATCGTGCGTTGTTCGACCAGGAGCGGGCTGCGCTCCGGGATCTCCAGCAGCTGGGCATCCTCGGGCGTCGCGGCCGCGGCCGTGATCGTGGCGTGACCGCGACGGAGCTGGATGCCGGCCTCGGCCAGGGCTTCGTGGAGCGACCCCGACTCGAGGTCGGCGGCCATCACGACGTCGCCCAGCCGCCGCACCAGGACGGCTTGCTCGGAGGCGATCGGGACGCCATCGGCGAGGCGCAGGCGGCTGACCATGATCACGGGCTCGCCGGGGGCGACGCCGAGCTCGCCGGCCTCGATCTCGGTCGCCGGACGGATTTCGCGGGCGAGGAGACGAGAGCTCGGCGTGCGGCCCTGTCGGCGCATCTCCTCGGAGAACGCCATCAGCCGATCGGCGTAGCGGTGCGACGGCGGGACGATCACGAACGAGCCGAGGCCCGGGATCCGCTGCACGAGGCCGTCTGCCTCGAGCCGCTGCATCGCATTGCGTGCGGTCATCCGGCTGACGCCGAACTCCCGGCACAGCTCGGCGTCGGAGGGCAGCCGCTCGCCCGGTTGCATCGACGGCAGGCGCGCCCGGAGCGCGAGCTCGATCTCGCGATAGTGCGGCAGCCACGAGGCGTCGCGGGCCATCAGTCTTCTGCCCGCTCGGCGCCGTGCACGGCCGCTCCGATCGCCCCCGCCCACTTGCCGAGCGCCGCGGGCACGATCTCGACCTCGTCCAGGTCGGTCACGCGGACGCGCTGTCGCAGCTCGTCCCAAACGGACGGTAGGAGCAGATCGAGCGCGCCCGCGACGCCGCCGCCGATGACGACGCGATCCGGCGTGACGGCGACGATGACATTGCCGATGCCGATGCCGAGATAGCGGCCGACCCGGGCGAGTCCGGCCAGGGCGCGAGCATCGCCGGCGCGGGCGCGCCGCTGGGCCTCCTTTGGCGTCGGCGCACCGCACGCCGCGGCGAGCCGATCCGCGCGCACGAACGCCTCGAGACAACCGTGGTTCCCGCAGTTGCAGGATGGGCCGTCCGGGTCGATCGTCTGATGGCCCAGCTCGCCGGCCGTGCCATCGTGGCCCTGGTGGATCCGCCCATCGATCGCGATGACGCCACCCACCCCGGTGCCCATGACCAGGCCGACCATCGATCGAGCGCCCCGGCCCGCGCCGAGCCGGAGCTCGGCCAGGCCGAACGCCCGCGCGTCGTTGACGAGATGCGTCGGCAGGTTGACCGCGCCGCCGACGACGCCGGCAACCGGCTTATCCGCCCAGGCTCCCGGGAGGTTCACGATGAAGCGGGTCGCGCCCGTCCGCGGGTCGTACAGGCCCGGGACGCCGATCCCGACGCTCTTCACGCCCGGCCAGCGACCGATCACGTCGACGCCGATCGCTGCCAACCGGTCGATGACCGCATCGGGCCCCGCGGCGCCGTCGGTGCCCTGCTGGCCGCGATCGACGGCGCGCCAGTCGGCCCCGTGGCGTTCGAGCACGGCCCACTTGATGTTGGTGCCGCCGAGATCGAGCCCCAGGTGGCGGGTGCCGGGCTCCGCGCCGCCCATGGCGGTCAGGACTCGGCGGTGACGCGAGTGTAGGCGGCCGCGACGACCACGATGATCGTCCCGAACACCACCTGGCGCGTGGGTTCCGGCAATCCGACGATCGTCAGGAGCGCCGTCAGCACCGTCAGGATCAGCGCCCCGACGATCGTCCCGCCGTAGCCTCCGCGACCACCGAAGATCGAGGTCCCTCCAAGCACCGCGGCCGCGACTGACGGCAGCAGGGACGTGTTGGCCAGCGAGACGCTGGCCGTGTTGGTGAGGCCCGCCAGGATCAGCCCGGCGATCCCGGCGAGGACGGCTGAGATGACGTACAGCGCGACCAGGACCTGCCACGACCGCGCTCCGGAGAGCCGCGCCGCGATCGGGTTGTCGCCGATCGCGTACAGCAGGCGCCCGTAGCCGGAGCGCCGTAATCCGAGAACGATGAGCACCGCGACCGGGATGAAGACGACCAGGCTGTAGGGCACGACGTCTTCGAGCAGCCCGGAGCCGAGCGTTCGCAGCTCATCCGGCACGCCGGCGCCGGTCTGGACCATCCGCAGCTGCCACACGTTGGCCAAACCCAGCACGACGAAGCTCATGCCCAGGGTCATGATCAGCGGGTGGACGCGGAACACGCCCACGCCGACACCGGTCACGGCGCCCGCCAGCGCCGCGGCGATGAGCGACACGACGATGCCCTGGGCCATCCCGCCCGGGCTGTTGAGGAGTGTCGCCGTCACGAAGCCGGTCATCGACGCGATGGCGGCGACCGAAAGGTCAATGCCGCCGGTCAGCATCGCGATCGTCTGGCAGCCGGCGAGGATCGCCAGCGGCACGGCAGCGCGCATGATCACGCCCGCCCAGGGCAGGCCGACGACCCCCGGATCGACGATCTCGATGACCACCACGAGCGCGGCCAGCAGCCCGATCAGCGGGATCACCGGCTGGTCGCGCACGATGCCGCGCCAGCCGTCCGCCGACTGCCAGAACCGCCGTGGCGCCGCGACGGGGGCGCT
>QKHE01000068.1 GCA_003250155.1 Chloroflexota bacterium
ATTCGAAGGCCCGGTACTCGGCCTCGCCCTTCAGGGCGAGGTACTTCGTGATCGCCGCGGTCAGGCTCGTCTTGCCGTGGTCGATGTGGCCGATCGTGCCGATGTTCACGTGCGGCTTGGTTCGCTCGAACTTCTTCTTGGCCATCTTGGGCTTGCTCTCCTGGCTCCTCGGTCTGCGACCGTTCCTGCTTAGCTGACCTTGGACTTGGCGACGAGCTCCTGGGCGATGCTGCCCGGGACCTCGGCGTAGTGCGAAAGCTCCATCGAATAGCTCGCCCGACCCTGGGTCATCGACCGCAGGTCAGTGGCGTAGCCGAACATCTCGGCGAGCGGGACGTACGATCGGACGACCATCGTCGTGCCGCGCTGCTCGGTCGCGTCGACCTGGCCGCGACGGCTGTTGAGATCGCCGATGACGTCGCCCATGAACTGCTCGGGCATCGTCACCTCGACCCGCATGACGGGCTCGAGGACGACCGGGTCGGCCTTCTCGACGGCGTCCTTGACGGCCATCGACGAGGCGATTTTGAAGGCCATCTCCGAGGAGTCGACCTCGTGGGCCGAGCCATCGTGGACGGTGGCCCGGACGTCGACCATCGGATAGCCGGCGAAAATGCCGGTCTCGAGCGTCTCGCGGATGCCCTGGTCGACGGCCCGCATGTACTCGCGCGGGATCGCGCCGCCGACGATCTTGTCGACGAACTCGTAGCCGGAGCCCTTGTCGCCCGGCTCGAGCGTCAGGATCACGTGGCCGTACTGGCCCTTGCCGCCGGTCTGGCGGACGAAGCGGCCGTTGCCCTCCGCGGCGCGGCGGATCGTCTCGCGGTAGCTGACCTGCGGCCGGCCGACGTTGGCCGCGACCCGAAACTCGCGGACCATCCGGTCGACGATGACGTCCAGGTGGAGCTCGCCCATGCCGGCGATGAGGGTCTCGCCGCTCTCTGGGTCGGTGTGGACCCGGAACGTCGGGTCCTCCTCGGCGAGGCGCGCAAGGGCGATGCCCATCTTGTCCTGGTCGGGCTTCGTGCGCGGCTCGATCTTGACCTCGATGACCGGCTCGGGGAACGTCATCGACTCGAGCAGGATCGCGTGGTCGGGGTCGCACAGCGTGTCGCCCGTGTAGGTGTCCTTGAGGCCGACGATCGCGCCGATGTCGCCGGCGTAGACCTCGCTGATCTCCTCGCGGTGGTTGGCGTGGAGCTGCAGGATCCGGCCGACCCGCTCCTTCTTGCCCTTCGTGCTGTTGAGGACGTAGGAACCGGCCTTGAGGGTGCCCGAGTAGACGCGGAAGAACGCGAGCTTGCCGACGAATGGGTCGGCCGCGATCTTGAAGGCCAGGGCGGCGAATGGCTCCTTGTCGTCGGTCGTCCGGACCAGCTCCTGGTCGGTGCCGGGGCGCAGGCCGATCGTCGGCGGGACGTCGAGCGGTGAGGGCAGGTACAGCGTCACCGCATCGAGCATCGGCTGGACGCCCTTGTTGCGCAGCGCCGAACCGCCGAGGACCGGGACGAACTTCGACTGGAGGGTCCCGAGGCGGAGGCCGTGGCGGATCTCGTCGGCCGTGAGCTCCTCGCCCTCGAGGTACTTGTGGGTCAGCGTGTCGTCGACCTCGGCGACCGCCTCGACCATCTTCTCGCGGTGCTTGGCCGCCTCGGCCATCAGATCATCCGGGACGTCGACGACGTCGATCTTCGACCCGAGGTCATCCCGGTACAGGATCGCCTTCATCTCGACCAGGTCGACGACGCCCTCGAAGCGGTCCTCCGCGCCGATCGGGATCTGGATCGGGACGGGCCGCGCGCCGAGGCGGTCGACGATCATGTCGACGCAGGCCCAGAAGTCGGCGCCGGTACGGTCGAGCTTGTTGATGAAGCAGATGCGCGGCACGGCGTAGCGGTCGGCCTGCCGCCAGACCGTCTCCGACTGCGGCTCGACGCCGGCGACGCCGTCGAACACGACGACCGCGCCGTCGAGGACGCGGAGGCTCCGCTCCACCTCAACCGTGAAGTCCACGTGCCCGGGCGTATCGATGATGTTGATGCGATGATCGTTCCAGAAGCAGGTCGTGGCCGCGGCCGTGATGGTGATGCCGCGCTCCTGCTCCTGCGGCATCCAGTCCATCGTCGCCGCGCCCTCGTGGACCTCGCCGAGCTTGTAGATCTTCTTCGTGTAGAAGAGGATCCGCTCGGTCACGGTCGTCTTGCCCGCGTCGATATGGGCGATGATCCCGATGTTCCGCGTCTTGGCGAGCGGAACCTGCCGTGCCACGTCGACTACCTTCCCCCGCCTACCACTTGAAATGGCTGAAGGCCTTGTTGGCCTCGGCCATCTTGTGGGTGTCCTCGCGGCGCTTGACGGCCGCGCCGAGGCCGTTCATCGCGTCGACGAACTCGGCGGCGAGCTTCTCGCTCATGCTCTTGCCACTGCGCTTGCGGGCCGACTGGACGAGCCAGCGCACGCCGAGCGACAGCCGTCGCTCGCCGCGGATCTCGACCGGCACCTGGTACGTCGCGCCGCCGACCCGCCGCGGCTTGACCTCGATGATCGGCGTCGCGTTGCGGAGGGCGGCCTCCATGACCTCGAGGCCCGGCCGACGCGAAGAGGCTTCGGCACGGGCGAGCGCCTGACGGAGGATGCGCTCGGCAAGGCGACGCTTGCCGTTCGTCATCAGCTTGGCGTGGAAGCGCTCGGTGGTGCGGTTGGCCGGCACCTCTTCGTATTTCGTCTTGCGGGCGACCCCGGCTCGGCGCGGCATCAGTGGCTCCCAGGAAGTGCCGGCACGGCCTTCGCGCCGTACTTGCTGCGACCCTGCTTGCGATCGCGGACGCCGCCGGCATCGAGGGTCCCGCGGATGATGTGGTACTTGACCGACGGGAGGTCCTTGACGCGGCCGCCACGGACGAGCACGACGGAGTGCTCCTGGAGGTTATGGCCGATACCGGGGATGTAGGCCGTGACCTCCATCATGTTGCTGAGGCGCACGCGCGCGATCTTGCGCAGCGCGGAGTTCGGCTTCTTGGGCGTCATCGTGCGCACCTGCAGGCAGACGCCCCGCTTCTGCGGCGCGCCCGGGATCGGCACCTGTCGCTGGCGCAGGCTGTTCCAGTTCTTGCGCATCGCCGGCGCCTTGATCTTCTGGATCTTCGGGCGGCGGCCGCGGCGAACGAGCTGGTTGATCGTCGGCACGAAGACGCTACTCCCCTGTGTTGGGTTGGTTCATCAGCTGGCGGCGGCAAGCGCCGCGGGGTCCGCCGGGCCGGGGCCATTTGACACCCCGGCGTGGACCGGGTCCCGCCTCTCGGCGAGAGGATCGGCCGGCCGTTTCGGCGGGCTCACCGAACGTGTGGCCGTCCGAAGCCACGAAGGCGGAGTGTAGCAATCGGCCGATCGGGGTGTCAAACGTGAGACGAGCCCCGAATCGGCCGTCGCGGGTGGCCGCCGAGCGGCCCCGTCAGCCCTCCTCGGGGCCCTTCTCGGCCTCGCCCGGCGACACGTCGGTGTCGGCGAGGAACGGGTTGAACTCCGAGTCGTCGGCGCCGGCGGCTGCCCCGAGGGCGACGGGCTCGGTCGCTTCCTGCTCCTCGGCGCCCTCGCCCGATTCCAGGAACGGGTTGAAGGCCTCGGCGCCCTCCTCGAGCGCCTCGCCGGCAAGAGCCTCGAGGGCCTCCCGGCGCTCGCGCTCCTTGCGCGCCGCCAGGTTGGCGGGTGCGCCGGAGCCGGCCGGGATGAGCTTGCCGATGATGACGTTCTCCTTGAGCCCGATGAGGTGGTCCTTGGCGCCGTTGATGGCGGCCTCGGTGAGCACCCGGGTCGTCTCCTGGAACGACGCGGCGGCCAGGAAGCTCGAGGTGTTCAGCGATGCCTTCGTCACGCCGAGCAGAACGGTCTGCGCTGTCGCCGGCTCGCCGCCCTCGGCGAGGACGCGGTTGTTGACCTCCTCGAAGTCGAGCCGGTCGATCAGCTCGGTCGGCAGCAGCTCGCTGTCGCCCGGCTGGTCGATGCGGACCTTGCGGAGCATCTGCCGGACGATGATCTCGATGTGCTTGTCGTTGATCGTGACGCCCTGGCTCCGGTAGACCTTCTGGACCTCCTTGACCAGGTAGCGCTGGACGGCATCGCGGCCCCGCGTCTCGAGGAACTCCTGGGGGTTGATCGGACCGTCGGTGATGGGATCGCCGGCCCGCACCTCCTGGCCCTCGGTGACGAGCAGCCGGGCGTTGTGCGGGATCGCGTACTCCCGCTCGACGATGTCCTCGGCCCGGATGACGAGTCCGTCGTCGGTCCGCATCAGGAAGCCCTTGACGGGCGCGACGACGTCGTCGCCGCCCTCGACACGGGCGATGATCCCGCCGCTCTCGACGAGGTCGCCGGAGGCGGCCAGGAGCTCCGCGCCGTCCGGCAGGACGACGGCCGTGTCGTACGTCTCGCGGCTGGTGACCTTGACCCTCGTGCCGGTGTCGGCGCGCAGGATCTCGACGGTCCCGTCGATGTGGCTGATCTCCGCCTTGCCCTTCGGGACGCGAGCCTCGAACAGCTCCTCGACGCGCGGCAGGCCGGCCGTGATGTCAAGGCCCGCGACGCCACCGGTGTGGAAGGTCCGCATCGTCAGCTGCGTGCCCGGCTCGCCGATCGACTGGGCGGCGATGATGCCGACGGCCTCGCCGACGCCGACCGGCTCGCCGGTCGCCAGGTTGCGGCCGTAGCAGCGGCGGCAGACTCCGTAGCGTGCCTCGCATGTCAGCGGTGAGCGGACGAGCAGCTCCTCGACTCCCGCCTCCTCGAACCGCGCCGCGGCCTCCTCGGTGATCATCTCGTTGCGATCGATCAGCAGCGGCGGGTTCTTGGCCTTCGAGCGCGGGTCCGGGATCGCTGCCGCGGCGAGTCGCCCGACGAGGCGCCGCCGGAACTCGTCGAGGACGTTTCGCCCGGTGACGTCATCGGACGCCGGCCAGTTCGCGCCGATCATGTCGGCCGTGTCGATCGCGGTGATCCAGCTGCCTTCCTGGGTGCCGCAATCCTCGTCGCGGGTGATGACGTCCTGGGCGACGTCGACGAGCCGCCGGGTGAGGTAGCCCGAGTCGGCCGTTCGAAGGGCGGTGTCGGCGAGGCCCTTGCGGGCGCCGTGGGTGCTGATGAAGTACTCGAGAACGGTCATGCCCTCGCGGAAGTTGCTTCGGACGGGTACGTCGATGATCCGGCCGGACGGGTCCGCCATCAGGCCGCGCATCGCGCCGAGCTGGCCGATGTTGCCCTTGTTTCCGCGGGCGCCGGAGTCGGTCATCATCCGCAGCGCGTTGTCGTCCGGCAGCTCGGCCATCATCGAGTCGGAGATCTCGCGGGTCGTCCGCTGCCACAGGTCGACGACCTGCTCGTAGCGCTCGTCCTCGGTGATGAGGCCGCGCTGGAACTGGCGGTCGATGTCGGCGACGAGATCCTCGGCCGAGCGCAGCGCCTCTGCCTTCTGCGGTGGGGTGACGATGTCCCACAGGCCGATCGTCATGCCGCCCCGTGTTGCGTACTCGAAGCCGACGCTCTTGACGCCGTCGACGAGGTAGGCCGTGTCGACCGGCCCGAGCAGCCGATAGCACTCGTCGACGAGCTTCTTGAGATCGGCGCGCCGCATCTCGCGGTTCGTCAGGTCGGTGAACCGCAGCCGATCGGGCACGATCTCGTTGAACTTGATACGGCCGACGGTGGTCCGGACGCGCTCCTCGCGCAGCTCGCCGGCCTCCTCGTCCCAGGCCCGCACGACGACCTCGATCGGTTCGTGGAGCCGAATCGTGCCGGGCTTGTGGACGTCGAAACCGTCACCATCGCCGAACCGGCCACTGACGGACTCGAGGCCGCGCGCACCAAGCTCATAGGCGTACAGCGCCTCGTCCTCGGACGCGAAGACGCGGGGCTGAGCGCCGCGCTTCAGCTTGCCCTCCATCGTCAGGTAGTAGCAGCCGAGGACCATGTCCTGGGTCGGCGCCACGACCGGGGTGCCGTCGGCCGGCGACAGCAGGTTCGCCGTCGACAGCATCATCGTCCGAGCCTCTTCCTGGGCGGCCGACGACAACGGCACGTGGACCGCCATCTGGTCGCCGTCGAAGTCGGCGTTGAACGCGGTGCAGACGAGCGGGTGGATCTGGATCGCCGAGCCCTCGACGAGGACCGGCATGAATGCCTGGATACCGAGCCGATGGAGCGTCGGTGCTCGGTTCAGCAGGACGGGGTGGTCCTTGATGACCTCCTCGAGCACGTCCCAGACCTCGGGCCGGACGCGCTCGACGATCCGCTTGGCGCTCTTGATGTTGTGGGCGAAGCCCTTCTCGACCAGCTGGCGCATGACGAACGGCTTGAACAGCTCGAGGGCCATCTTCTTCGGCAGACCGCACTGGTGGAGCTTGAGCTCCGGCCCGACGACGATGACGGAGCGACCCGAGTAGTCGACGCGCTTGCCGAGGAGGTTCTGCCGGAAGCGGCCCTGCTTGCCCTTGAGCATGTCGGACAGGCTCTTGAGGCGATGGTTGCCGGTCCCGGCGATCGCGCGGCCGCGGCGGCCGTTGTCGATCAGGGCGTCGCAGGCCTCCTGGAGCATCCGCTTCTCGTTGCGGATGATGATCTCGGGCGCGCCGAGCTCCAGGAGCCGCTTGAGCCGGTTGTTGCGGTTGATCACGCGGCGGTAGAGGTCGTTCAGGTCCGAGGTCGCGAAGCGGCCGCCGTCGAGCTGGACCATCGGCCGCAGGTCCGGCGGGATGACCGGCAGGACCGACAGGATCATCCACTCGGGCCGCGTGCCCGAGCGGCGGAACGCCTCGATCAGGCGGAGCCGCTTGATGGCCTTCTTGCGGCGCTGGCCGGAGCTGGTCCGAACCTCGACGTGGAGCGTCCTCGCCAGCTCATCGAGGTCCATCCGGCTGATGATCTCGCGGACGGCCTCGGCGCCCATCCCGGCGTTGAACAGGCGGCCCTTGCCGGCCTGGTTCCAGCGCTCGTCGACGTTCCGCAGCTCGAGCTCGCCGACGGTCAGCATCGGCTTGATCGATTCGAGCTCATCGCGGACCTTGCGCAGCTCGTCCTTCAGGCCCTGGGCCTGCTCCTTGAGCGACTCCTTCTCCTGGCGGAGGGTGTCGTCCATCGCGGCGCGCAGGTCGGCGACCTTCTGCTCGACCGCCTTCTCCTCGTCGCGCTCGCGGGACTGGATCTCCTCGTTGACCCGCTCGGTCTCGGCCTGCACGACGGCGCGCAGCTTGGTGCTGGCCGCCTTGCCGCCCTTGTCGCCCGCCGCGACGATGACCTCGCCGGTCGGCTCGAACACGATGCTGTCCTCGGCGGTGCCTGTCTTGAGCTCGGCGAGGCGGGACTCCAGGGCCTGCGCCGCGGTGACGATCTCCTCGGTCCGCGTCGCGCGCTGCGTCTCGAGCTCGTCGCGAGTCGCGGCCAGCGCGACGGTCAGCTCATCGCGGTTGCGCTCGATGTCGGCCTTGAGCTCGGCCTCCAGCTCGTCGAGGCGCTTGCCGGACTCGCCGCCGCGGCCGGCAGCCTGCTCCTCCAGCTGGGCGGCGAACTTGGTCCGCACGTCCTCGTCGACGCTGGTCACGATGTACAGCGCGAAGTACAGGATCCGCTCGAGGTTGCGGGGGCTGATGTCGAGCAGGATGCCGAGGCGCGAGGGGGTGCCCTTGAAATACCAGATGTGGCTGACCGGGCTGGCCAGCTGGATGTGGCCCATCCGCTCCCGGCGAACCTTCGAGCGGGTGACCTCGACGCCGCACTTGTCGCAGATGATGCCCTTGTACCGAATCCGCTTGTACTTGCCGCAGTAGCACTCCCAGTCCTTGGTCGGACCGAAGATGCGCTCGTCGAACAGGCCGTCCTTCTCCGGCTTGAGGGTGCGGTAGTTGATCGTCTCGGGCTTGGTGACCTCGCCCTTCGACCACTCGCGGATCTGGTCGGGGCTCGCGAGCGAGATTCGGATCGCGTTGAAGTTGTTGACCTCGAGCATCTCTCTCCTAGATCCGTCTGCGATCTGCGTGCGAGGCCGCGGGGCCGGGCGGCTGGATCGGCGATGGGCTCTCGTGCGGGGCGGTGTGGCGATCGGGCAGCGCCGCGGGGGCCGGACGACGGCGCTGCGTGGAAGCTGTCAGGGGCTGCGTGGCGTCAGTCCTCGAACCCGGCGAGGTTGATGCCGCCGAGGTCGGGCAGCAGGTAGCCCGATGCGTCGTCCTCGGCGAGCGGGATCTCCTCGTCGTTCTGGTCGAGGATCTCGGCGTTGAGGCCGAGGCTGCGAAGTTCCTTGATGAGGACCTTGAAGGACTCCGGGACGCGAGGTGGCTGGATCTCCTCGCCCTTGACGATCGCCTCGTAGGTCTGGACCCGGCCGAGGACGTCGTCCGACTTCACGGTCAGCAGCTCCTGGAGGATGTTGGCGGCGCCGTAGGCCTCGAGCGCCCAGACCTCCATCTCGCCGAAGCGCTGGCCGCCGAACTGGGCCTTGCCGCCCAGCGGCTGCTGGGTGATCAGGCTGTACGGGCCGGTCGAGCGGGCGTGGATCTTGTCCTCCACCAGGTGGTGGAGCTTGAGCATGTAGATGTAGCCGACGGTGATGGGCCGGTCGAACGACTCGCCGGTGCGGCCGTCGCGCAGCACGATCTTGCCGTCGTCGGGCAGGCCGGCCTCGGCAAGCTCCTGGCGGATCTCCTCCTCCGAGGCCCCGTCGAAGACGGCCGTCGCGGCAGTTTCGCCCTTCGTATGGAGCGCCCAGCCGAGATGCGTCTCGAGGATCTGGCCGATGTTCATCCGGCTCGGCACGCCGAGCGGGTTGAGGATCAGGTCGACGGGCGTGCCGTCCGGCAGGAAGGGCATGTCCTCCTGGGGCAGGATCTTGGCGATCACGCCCTTGTTGCCGTGGCGGCCGGCCATCTTGTCGCCGACGCTGATCTTGCGCTTCTGGGCGACGGACACCCGCACCAGGCGGTTCACGCCCGGCTGGAGGTCATCGTTGAGCTCGCGGCGGAACTCGCGCACTTCGACGACCTTGCCGCGCTCGCCGTGGGGCAGGCGCAGCGAGCTGTCCTTCACCTCGCGGGCCTTCTCACCGAAGATCGCCCGCAGGAGTCGCTCCTCGGCCGTCAGCTCGGTCTCACCCTTCGGGGTGATCTTGCCGACGAGGATGTCGCCGGGCCGGACCTCGGCGCCGATGTAGACGATGCCCTCCTCGTCGAGGTCCTTGAGGGACTCCTCGCCGACGTTCGGGATGTCGCGCGTGATCTCCTCGGGGCCCAGCTTCGTGTCGCGGGCCTCGATCTCGTGCTTCTCGATGTGGATGCTGGTGAAGAGGTCGTCGCGGACGAGGCGATCGCTGATCACGATCGCGTCCTCGTAGTTGCCGCCCTCCCAGCTCATGAACGCGACCAGGACGTTGCGACCGAGGGCCAGCTCGCCGCGCTCGGTCGAGGAGCTGTCGGCGATCGCCTGGCCGGCGGTCACGCGCTGACCGAGGTCGACGATCGGGCGCTGATTGATGCAGGTGCCCTGGTTGCTGCGCACGAACTTCAGGAGGCGGTACTCGTCGAGTTCGCCGGAATCGGCCTCGACCCGGATCCGCTCCGCGGTGACGCTGATCACGACGCCGTCGCGGCGCGCGACGACGACCTGGCCGGAGTCGCGGGCCGCGCGCTCCTCCATCCCGGTCCCGACGATCGGCGCCTCGGGCTCCAGAAGCGGCACGGCCTGGCGCTGCATGTTCGAGCCCATGAGGGCCCGGTTGGCGTCGTCGTGCTCGAGGAACGGGATCAGCGCCGTCGCCACGGACACGACCTGCTTGGGGCTGACGTCCATGTATTCGATCTGGTCGGGTCGGGCCTCGGGGAATGCGTCCCGGTAGCGCGACGGGACGCGCTCCTCGGCGAAGTGGCCGGTGTCGTCGAGGATGGCGTTGGCCTGCGCGACGACGTGCTCCTCTTCCTCGTCGGCCGGGAGGTACTCGATCTGGTCGGTCACGACCGGCCGGATCGGGAACGCGTTGAGCTTCTGCTTCTTCAGCTCGGTGGCGGCGGCCGACGTGAACGCCTTGCCCTTCTTGAGCACGACCGCGCCGCCCTTGGAGATGAGGTCTGCGCCGGCCTCGTACTCGGCGAGCGCGGGGTCGTCCCAGCCGACCGTCCGCCGGACCTTGCGATAGGGCGTCTCGATGAAGCCGTAGCTGTTGATGCGGCCGTAGGTCGCCAGTGAGCCGATCAGGCCGATGTTCGGACCCTCCGGGGTCTCGATCGGGCAGATCCGGCCGTAGTGGCTGTGGTGGACGTCGCGGACGTCGAAGCCGGCGCGCTCGCGCGACAGGCCGCCCGGCCCGAGGGCCGACAGGCGTCGCTTCGAGGTCAGCTCGGCGAGCGGGTTCGTCTGGTCCATGAACTGGCTGAGCTGGCTGCCGCCGAAGAACTCCTTCATCGCGGCCACGACGGGCCGGATGTTGATGAGGGCGTTCGGCGTCGCCTTGTCGATCTCCTGGATCGTCATCCGCTCGCGGACGACGCGCTCCATCCGCAGCAGCCCGATCCGGAAGGCGTTCTGGATCAGCTCGCCATTGGCGCGGATGCGGCGATTGCCGAGGTGATCGATGTCGTCCTTGGGATGGAGGCCGCGGTTGCACTCGATGAGGTGGCCGACGATGGCGGCGATGTCCTCACGGGTGATGGTCCGGCTGTCACGGTCCAGCTCGATGCCCATCCGGGCGGCGGCGCCGTCGAGCTTCTTGTTGAACTTGTAGCGGCCGACCCGCCCCAGGTCGTAGCGGCGGAAGTTGAAGAACAGGCCCTCGACGAGGGCGCGGGCGTTGTCGCCGGTCGGCGGATCGCCCGGGCGCAGCTTCTTGTAGACCTCGATGAGCGCCTCGGACGGGGTCCTCGTGACGTCCTTCTCGAGGGTGTTGGCGGTGAAGGGGTGCTCGGGGTCGACGTCGACCGGCGCGAACAGGGCCGCGATCTCGTCGTTCGTCTCGTAGCCGACCGCGCGGAGCAGGGTCGTCGCCGCGATCTTTCGCTTGCGATCGACCTTGACCCACAGCTGGTCCTTGTTGTTGGTCTCGAACTCCAGCCAGGCGCCGCGGTTCGGGATGACCTTGGCGCTGAAGAGCATCCGGCCCGAACCCGGGTCCTCCAGCTCGCTGTAGTAGACGCCCGGCGAGCGGACGAGCTGGCTGACGACGACCCGCTCGGCTCCGTTCACCACGAACGTGCCGAGGTCCGTCATCCACGGGTAGTCGCCCATGTAGACCCGCTGGCGCTGGATCTCGCCGGTCTCCTTGATCAGCAGCTCGACGTTGACGTACAGCGGTCGGCTGAACGTCATGTCCTTGGTCCGGCACTCCTCCTCGGAGTACTTCGGGTCGCCGAACTCGTAGTCCAGGAACTGGAGCTCCATGACCTTGCCGGTGAAGTCCTTGATCGGGCTGATCTCGTCGAACAGCTCGCGCAGGCCGCGATCGATGAACCAGCGGAACGACTCCAGCTGGAGCTCGATCAGGTTCGGGACCGGCAGGACCTCGGGAATCCGGGCATAACGCTTGCGCCCGTTCGGCGCCAGCTCGACGGGCGACTCAGCGGAAGACAGCATGAACCACCGCTCCTTGACGGAGGACAGGAGAGAGGGAAAGGGCCGCGCTCACAGAACTGCAAAGTGTATCGCGCGGCCCGACTTTGTCAAACGGCCCACGAGGGGCGCCGAGGCTGGCCCGGCGCTCCTCACCGCCGGCCGAGCCCTACTTGATCTCGACTTTCGCGCCCTGCTCCTCGAGGGCCGCCTTGATCTTGTCGGCCTCATCCTTGGCGATGCCCTCCTTGACCGGCTTGGGGGCCGCGTCGACGAGGTCCTTCGCCTCCTTGAGCCCGAGGCCGGTCAGCTCGCGGACGACCTTGATCACCGGGATCTTGTTCGGACCGACCTCGGCCAGGACGGCCGAGAACTCGGACTGCTCCTCGGCCGCGGCGCCGGCTGACTCCGCGGCTGCGCCACCGCCGGCGGCGGGGGCGGCGGCGACGGCGACCGGCGCGGCGGCCGTGACGCCGAACTTCTCCTCGAACTTCTTCTTGAACTCCGACAGCTCGAGGACGGTCATCTTCTCGAAGGCCTCGAGCAGCTGGTCGGCGGTCATGGTGGCCATGGTTGGGATCTCCTCGTTTGTTGTGGGACGACGGATCGGATGGTTCAGTGGCTCGGAGCGCGGCTCGGTCAGGCAGCCCGCTGGTCGGCGAGTGCGCTGACGAGCCCGGCGACGTCACGCAGCGGGGCGTCGAAGAGGCCGGCCGTCGTCGCCAGCGGCGCCTCGAAGGCGCCCGCCAGCTGGGCCAGCAGGACCTCACGAGACGGAAGCGCGGCGAGCCGGCCGACGGCATCGCCGTCGATCACCCGGTCGCCCAGAAGCGCACCGGTGATCTTGACCTGGCGGTATGGACGCATCGCGTCCATGACGGCCTTGGCGGTGGCGCCCTCGTCGTCGCCGAACGCGATCGCCGTCGGACCGCTCAGCAGACCGTCGAGCGCGGGCCGCGCGGCATCCACGGCGGCGATCTTCATGAGGCGGTTCTTGACGACGCGGTAGGCGATCGACTGGCGACGCAGGCTGCGCCGGATCTCGCCGATCTCCCTGACCGACAGGCCGCGGTACTCCGAGACGATCAGCGTCCGGCTGCCCTCGAGCTGCTGGCGCAGCGCAGCGACGGCCTCGCGCTTGGCCTCGGTCGGCATGGTGCCCTCCATCGTTCGTGCGCGCAGCCGGCGCGCGGCGGTGGGCGCTCGAGCCATCGGCTCGCGCTCCCCTGCGACGGGCGTGCGCTGGCACTGCGGCCTCGACTGCAGGGGGTGCCCACCCGGAGAGGGCGGACGATCCGTGTCCTGCCTCGGCGTGCTGGCCGTCGTCCCCGGGGCGATTGGCCCCGATCCGGTCCGGCGGATCAAGCCCCGACCGTCGCCACGGTGGCGGCGGCCCGCGGGCGCAGGCTGTCTTCGGCGGTCCCGTCCGTATTCGTTCCGATCAGGCCGCCGTGGCGGCCGACCGGCGCAGAAGTATGCCCGATTCGCTCGGGTCGTGCCTCCCTAGGCGGCGGCCGCGGCGGCGAGGACGCCGGGCAGGTCGACCCGGATGCCGGGGCCCATCGTGGCCGCGATCGTCAGGGTCCGCAGATAGGTGCCCTTCGCGCCGCTCGGGCGGGCGCGGTTCACGGCGTCGACCAGGGCGGCCAGGTTGGCGACCAGCGACTCCGGCTCGAAGCTCGCCTTGCCGATCGGGACGTGGACGATGGCGGACTTGTCGACCTTGAACTCGACCCGGCCGCCCTTCACCTCGCGGATCGCGCGATCCAGGTCGAACGTGATCGTCCCGGCCTTGGGGTTCGGCATCAGGCCGCGGCGGCCGAGGATCTTCCCGAGGCGGCCGACCTGGCCCATCATGTCCGGCGTCGCGAGCGCGACGTCGAAGTCGAGCCAGCCGGACTCGATCTTCTTCGCGAGATCCTCGGCGCCGACCTCGTCGGCGCCGGCGTGCAGCGCCTCCTGGGCCTTCTCGCCCTGGGCGAACACGGCGACCCTGACCTGCTTGCCGGTGCCCGACGGCAGCACGACGGTGCCGCGGACCATCTGGTCGGCGTGACGTGGGTCGACGCCGAGGCGGAGGTGGGCCTCGACGGTCGCGTCGAACGACGCCGTCGAGGTCTCCTTGACGAGCTTGGCCGCCTCGTCGGGCGGATAGGCGCGGTCGCGCTCGACGAGCTTCGCCGCCTCGAGGTACTTCTTGCCGTGCCTGGCCATCGCTGCCTCCTTCGACCGCTCCTCGCGGTCTCCCCCATCACCGATCGCTCGCTGCCGGGGTCGGCGGGCGAGCGCGATTCGCTACCTAACCGACGACGTCGATGCCCATGCTTCGGGCCGTGCCCTCGATCATCCGCGCGGCGGCCTCGATGTCATTGGCCGGCAGGTCGGCCATCTTGATCGCGGCGATCTCGCGAAGCTGATCGCGGGTCACCCGGCCGAGCATCTCGCGCTTGGCCGTACCCGAACCCTTTTCGATGCCGGCGGCCTTCCGGAGCAGGTCCGCGGCCGGCGGTGTCTTGAGGACGAACGTGAACGAGCGATCCTCGAAGATCGTGATCTGGGCCGGGATGATCTGGCCGGCCTTGTCGGCCGTCTTCTCGTTGTACGACTTCGTGAACTCGACGATGTTGATGCCGTGCGGGCCGAGCGCGGTGCCGACGGGCGGCGCCGGCGTGGCCTTGCCGGCCGGGAGCTGCAGCGTCAGGACGATTCGAACCTTCTTGGCCAAGGGAGATCGACTTCCTTTCTAGAGCTTTTCGACTTGCAGGAAGTCGAGCTCGACCGGCGTCTCGCGGCCGAAGATGCTGACGAGGACCTTGACCTTGTTGCGTTCGGGGTTGACCTCGTCGACCGTCCCGATGAACTCCGAGAACGGGCCGTCGGTGACCCGAACGCTCTGGCCCTTCGTGAACGCGACGCGGTACTTCGGCGTCTCGACGCCCATGTGCCGCAGGATCTGCTTGACCTCGGTCTCGTCGAGCGGCACCGGCTCGCTGCGGACGCCGGGAATGTTCGAGCCGCCGACGAAGCTGGTCACGCCCGGCGTGTTGCGGACGACGAACCAGCTGTCGGGGTCGAGGATCATCTCGACCAGGACGTAGCCCGGGTAGACCTTCTTCTGGACGGTGTGACGCTGGCCCTGGCGGATCTCGATCTCGTCTTCCATCGGCACGAGGACCTGGAAGATCCGGTCCTCCATCCCCATCGACTCGATGCGATGCTCCAGGTTCGCCTTGACCTTGTTCTCGTAGCCGGAGTACGTGTGGATCACGTACCAGCGTTTGTCGGGCTTGCGCTCGACGTCCGGCGTCGTCATCGTCACCCCACCAGCCCCCGCGAGATGAAGCCGATCACGCCCTGGAACAGCTGATCGAAGAACATCACGAACAGCCCGACGGCGAAGCTCACGGCGAACACGAGCACCGTCAGGTTGCGGGTCTGCTCCATGGTCGGCCACGAGACCTTCCTGAGCTCGGAGACCGCTTCGGCGAGGAAGCGGCGAATTCGTCTCACGTTCTGCTCTCATCTCCAGGTGTGGCAGGGGCGATAGGACTCGAACCTACAACCGCCGGTTTTGGAGACCGGTGCTCTGCCAATTGAGCTACACCCCTGCGGCGCTCGACGCTACTTGGCCTCCCGGTGGAGGGTGTGTCGTCGATCACGGGGACAGTACTTCATCAGCTCGATCCGGTTCGGATCGTTCTTCTTGTTCTTGCGCGTCGTGTACGTCCGCTCCTTGCACTCGGTGCAGGCGAGCTCGATCGTCGGCCGCGCCTCGACCTTGGCCATCGCGTTACTCGGCGATGCTGGTGATGGCGCCGGCGCCGACGGTCCGGCCGCCCTCGCGGATGGCGAAGCGCTGGCCGACCTCGAGCGCGATCGGGGTGATCAGCTCGACGCCCATCTCGACGTTGTCGCCGGGCA
>QKHE01000103.1 GCA_003250155.1 Chloroflexota bacterium
GGCGATGTACGACGCCGGGGTCTGAGCGGCCAGCATGCGCACGCGCGACGCCGCCGGGTGGATCCGCAGCAGCAGCGCCTCGAACGCCAGGCCGTGCTCACCGGCGATCACGACCTCGCCGTCGAGGACGCACCGCGTGGGGAGCGAGGCCCGCAGCGGTGCCGCGAGCTCGGGAAAGTAGCGATCCAGCGGCTTGAGATCGCGCGACTGGATGAGCGTCTCGTCACCATCGCGGAACACCAGGGCCCGGAAGCCGTCCCACTTCGGCTCGAAGAGCCAACCGTCGCCATCGGGCAGGCCATCGGCCGGCTTGGCCAGCATCGGCGCGATCGGAGGCTCGAACGGCAGGCGCATCGCGGTCACGGTAGCCGAGGGTCCGCACGACTGCTCGCCGTCAGCCGAACGCCGAGCGCACCGCCTCGAAGACGCGGACGAGGACCGGCGCGACGACCAGCCCCGGCAGGAAGTTGACGACACGGACGGACTTGAGGTCCAGGAGCCGCAGCGCGACGCCGAGCAGCGCAACGCCGCCGACGGCCGTCACGACCAGCACCGTCGCCGGGTCGAAGACGTCGCGCAGCAGGAACGCGCCACCGGCGATGCTGCCCTGCACGACGAGCACGGTCAGCCCGCTGAGGTAGACGCCCGCTCCGAGGGCCGCGGCGAAGGCGACGCTCGCCACCCCATCGAGGATCGACTTCGTGGCCAGCAGCGTGATGTCGCCGCGAAGGCCGTTATCGAGCGAGCCGAGGATCGTCAGCGGCCCGACGCAGAACACGATGCTGGTCGTGACGAACGCTTCGGCGATCCGCGACGGCTGGTCGCCACGCGCCAGGCGACGCTGGAACCACCCGCCGACCGACTCGAGCCGGTCGTGGAGGCGCCACCACTCCCCGATCGTGACACCGAGGAGCAGCCCGCCGAGGACGGCGAGCGAGTCCTCCGGCCTGGCCGCGGGATCGATGAAGACCTGCAGCCCCATCGACATCGCGATGACGAGCGTGAACAGGCCGAGGCCGGTCGTCAGGCTCTCCTGGAGCCGCGGCGAGATGCGCGCCGCGGCCACGAGCCCGAGGGTCGTCCCGAGGACGACGGTCGTGACGTTCAGCAGCGTGCCGCTCAGGAACACGCCGCGCATGGTAGGGGTCGGGCGCGGCGATCGGCTGACCAGCCGGCCCTACCATTGCCAGCGTGACCGAGGCCCACTACGACACGATCGCCGACGGCTATGCGCGCTGGTGGGGGCCCGTCATCCGGCCCACCGCCGAGGCGCTGCTGGATCATCTCGATCCACCTCGGGGGGGCGGCGCGAGCGGCGCCCGCGTCCTCGACATCGGAACCGGCACGGGAACGCTGGCGATCGCCGCCCTCGCTCGCTGGCCGTCGGTCCGGGTAACCGGCATCGACGTCTCGGCCGGCATGCTCACGCTGGCCGCAAGGTCGGCGCGCGACCACCTCCCGGGTAGCGCCGTCGATCGCTTCGAGCGACGCGTCGCCGACGCGGCGGCGCTGCCCTTCGCGGCCGACACGTTCGACGCGGCGCTGTCGTCGTTCGTGCTGCAGCTCGTCGACAGCCGCGCCGCGGTCCTGCGGGAGGTGCGGCGCGTGCTGAAGCCGGGCGCGCCCTTCGCCTGGGTGACCTGGCTGCGCGGCGAGGCGCAGTTCGAGCCCGACCGGATCGTCAACGAGGTCCTCGACGACGCCGGCTTCGATCCCCCCGAACCGGAGCCCCGAACGGGCGATCCGGCCTCACCGGCG
Source organism: Chloroflexota bacterium (assembly GCA_003250155.1). Taxonomy (GTDB): domain Bacteria; phylum Chloroflexota; class Limnocylindria; order Limnocylindrales; family CSP1-4; genus UBA5189. The sequence continues at coordinate 1,759 of QKHE01000103.1, forward strand.
GCGGCCGCGGCGGCCATGCGGCGCGCTGGATTCCGCGATGTCCGCGCCACGGCCGGCGAGCTCGAGCACCACTGGGACGCCCGCGGCTACCTCGAGTTCTACAGCCAGTTCGACGAGGCCTCGCTGTTCGACGAGCTCGAGGCCGCCGAGCGCGAGGACCTGCTGGGCCGGATGCTGGCGCGACTATCCGGCCTCGACGATGCGGCGCTGACGCTGCGGCTGCCGGTCGTGTACGTGGCCGGCCGCGCGACGTAGCCGCGCGGCGCGCGCGAGGCAGCCCGAGCGCTAGCCTTCCTCGGTCGCCTCCCCGGCGCCGCCCTCGGCGCCCTCGGCGGCAGGCGCCTCGCCCTCCGGCGCCTCGCCCTCCTCGGCGCCCTCGACCTCTTCGCCCTCCTCGACCGGCGGGGCCTCCTCGATCTCGACTCGCGGCGGCAGCACCTTGGCGACGATCTCGTTCGGATCGGTCAGCAGCGTCGCGTCGGCCGGGACCTCCAGCTCGCGCACGAAGACGGCGTCGTCGAACGTCGCGAGCGAATCGATCGAGTAGTGGATCGACTGCGGCAGCTTGTCCGGCAGCGCTCGCACCCGGACGTGCTCGGTGACGTGGAGCAGCGTTCCGCCGTGGACGGTGACCGCCTCGGAGTCGCCCTCGGCGACGAGCGGGACATCGACCGTCAGCTCCTCGGTCATGCGCACCACGTACAGGTCCACGTGCAGCGGCCGGCGGGTCACGCGATGGAGCTGCACGTCGTGGACGAGGACCGGCGCGGACTTGGCGCCGTCGACCTGCAGGTCGATCAGGGTGTTCGGGCCGACCTGCTTGCGCAGGTTGTCGAACTCACGGGCGTCGAGCGAAAGGTTGCTCGACGCCACGTCTCGCCCATAGACGACCGCCGGCAGGCGGCCTTCCTGGCGCAGCTTGGCGACCTTCTTGCCGGTCACCTCGCGCGGCGCGGCGGCGAGCGATGGGCGGGCGGTGGACATGCGGAAGTGGGCCTCCGGGGACTGGTATCGGGCGCACACGGTACCACGGCCGCGGGGCGAGGCCGGGCGGCGCCGTGGGCGGCGGGCATCGAGGCGGCCCGGGTGTACGATCGAGCGCACCAACATGGCCGCGACCATCCTGATCGTCGAGGACGAGCACGCCGTGGCGCGGGGCATCCAGTACGCGCTCCAGCAGGAGGGCTACGACGTCACCCTGGCCCGATCGGGCGAGGAGGGCCTCGAGATCGCAACGCGGGATGCCCCGGATCTCGTGCTGCTCGACGTCCGGCTGCCCGGCATCGACGGCTTCGAGGTCCTGCGGCGGATCCGCGCCGCGGGTACCAAGTCGCCGGTCCTGATGCTGACGGCGCGCGACGAGGAGGTCGACAAGGTCATCGGCCTGGAGCTCGGCGCCGACGACTACCTGACGAAGCCGTTCGGGCTGCGCGAGCTGCAGAGCCGGATCCGCGCCTTGCTGCGGCGGGCCTATGGTGACCTGGCCGACGCGGCCGGCGGACGCGTCATCCGCCATGGCGACCTCGTGATCGACCTGGACCGCCGCCGCGTCCAGCGCGGCCAACGGCGAATCTCGCTCACGCCCACCGAGTTCGAGATCCTTCGCCACCTGGCCAGCAAGCCCGGCCGCGTCTACACCCGGGCCGAGCTGCTCGACCTGCTGCGGGACTACGAGGCGCTCGACCAGGACGAGAAGACGATCAACGTGCACGTGAGCCACCTGCGCGACAAGCTCGAGGACGATCCGGGCCAACCGGCCTTCGTGCAGACCGTGCGCGGCGTGGGCTACGCCTTCGCGGAGCGCTGAGCGGCCGATGCCGCGGACCTTCCAGGGACGCCTGACCCTCGGCTTCGTCGCGGTCGTCGCGATCACGCTCGGCCTCGTCGGCGCGATCGTCCTGAACCGGCTGGGCGCGTACTTCGACCAGCAGCAGCAGGACGACCTGAACAGCCGCGCCACCGCGGTGGCCGAGTTCGTTCGCGGGATCACCGAGAACGCCAGCCCGCTGCGGCCGATCGTGTCCGACAACGCGACCATCAACCGGCTCGTGGTCGCCGAGCTGCAGCGCGGCCAGAACCAGCAGCTGCTGGCCAACACGCTGGCCCAGGCCGACGTCACGATCCGCCTCGGCTGGCTGACCGACGACGCCGCACCGCGGTTCGTCGCGGCGGCGAACGGAACCTTCAGCGCCGTGCTCGACGAGGAGATCGCGAAGCCCGCGGTGGGCCAGACGCGCGAGGCGCTGACGAGCGATCCGTACGTCGTGGCCGTTCCGCCCCGCGACTACGCGATCGAGGTCGTGCTCTCGAACCCGTACACCTACCGCGCGGTGGCGATCGGCAACGTCACCGGGCTGCTGGCGATCATCGGCCTCGTCGCACTCGCGGTCGCGGTGGTCCTCGCTGCGACGCTGGCGCGCCGCTTCACGACGCCGCTGCGGCGGTTGACCGAGGCCAGCCGCGACCTGGCCGAGGGCGACCTCGCGCGGCGCGTCCCCGACGAGGCGATCCACGGTGGCGCGATCGAGCTGTCGGAGCTCGGCCTCCAATTCAACGCGATGGCGGCCCGGCTCCAGGAGAGTGTCGAGATCATCCGCCGCGACCGGGATCGGAGCCGCGAGTTCCTGGCCGACGTGTCGCACGAGCTGCGCACGCCGATCGCCGCGCTGCGGACGTTCAACGAGCTGCTGGTCGAGGGCGCGGCCGACGACCCCAGCACTCGCCTCGAGTTCCTCGAGGCCAGCCGCGCGCAGCTGGAACGGCTCGACTGGCTGGCCCAGAACCTGCTCGAGCTGTCGAAGCTCGATTCGGGCCTCGTGCTGCTCGACCTGCGACGCGACGACCTGCGCGCCGCCGTGGAGCAGGCGGTCGACGGCTCGATGACGATCGCCCGGCGGCGTGACATCACGCTGTCGCTCGAGCTCCCCGACCACCAGGTCGTCATCCGCCACGACCCGGTCCGGATCAGCCAGGTCGTGTCGAACCTCGTCAACAACGCGGTCAAGTTCACGCCGCGTGGCGGCTCGGTCCGGGTGACGGCCCGCGACGCGGCGGGCGGCGGCGCGACGATCGAGGTCGCGGACACCGGGATCGGCATCGAACCCGCGGAGCTGCCCCGGATCTTCGATCGCTTCTTCCGCGGCTCGCGGGCGAGCGAGGCGCGCGGCTCGGGCAGCGGGCTCGGCCTGGCGATCGTGCGCAGTATCGTCGAGATGCACGGCGGCAGCGTCGCCGTCGAGAGTCGGCTCGGCCAGGGCTCGACCTTCCGCGTCACGCTGCCTGCCCAGCCAAGCCTGGAACCGCCGTCACCGCCCGGTCCGGTGGTGGAAACTTCATCCTCCGGGCCCAAGAACCTCAACCCGCAACCGGCACCATAGATGGACGATGACCGCCGCGACGCCATGAACGACACTCCCGACCAGGCCAACGACCAGCCGGGAGGACCGACCACGTCCGGCGAGAGCGAGACGCCCGAGACGGTCGCCTACTCGCCGCCACCGTCGCCGAGGCCGGAGTGGCCGCGGGCATCGTGGTCGGCGAACGAGACCTGGGGGACGGGCGCCGCGGCGACACCGACCGAGCCGTCCTCGCCGGTGCTCGAGCCGGGCCAGGCGATGCCGGGCCAGGCGATGCCGGGGCGCGAGCCGCGGGCGCGGGCGCCGCTCGGGCCGCTCCTCGCCGCCTCGCTGCTCTCGGCCGTGCTCGCCTCGGGCGGGACGATCGTCGCCCTGCAGGCGAGTGGGGCCCTCGACCGCCCGACTCTCCCGCCGGCCACCCAGCGCCTCCCGTCGAGCTCGAGCGTCCCGGTCGCGATCGACGAGTCCTCGGCCGTCATCGAGGCCGCCGCGACGGTCAGCCCGGCGGTCGTGCAGATCACGGCCCGCGGCGCCTCGACCGGCGTGTTCGGCGGCACGATCCCCCAACAGGGCGTCGGCTCCGGCGTGATCTACGACGGCTCGGGCTGGATCCTGACCAACCGCCACGTCGTCGAAACCGAGCGGAACACGATCGCCGACGAGCTCGAGGTGGAGCTCAAGGACGGCCGGACGTTCCGGGGCACGGTCTACGGCGTGGACACGCTGACCGACCTCGCGATCGTTCGCATCCAGGCCGACTCGCTGCCCGCCGCACCGATCGGCAACTCGGCTGACATCCGCGTCGGGCAGCTGGCGATCGCCATCGGGTCCCCGCTCGGGACGTACTCCAACAGCGTCACCAGCGGGATCATCTCGGCCACCGGGCGAACGATCATCGTCGAGGGCGACGTCCGCCTCAGCAACCTCATCCAGACCGACGCGGCCATCAACCCCGGCAACAGCGGCGGCCCGCTGCTCGACGCGGCCGGCCGCGTCATCGGCATCAACACCGCCATCGCCCAGGGCTCGAGCGGCATCGGCTTCGCCATCCCGATCGACATCGCCCGACCGATCATGGTCCAGGCCCTCAACGGTCAGCCGCTCGAGCGGCCGTACATCGGCATCCGCTTCCGCTCGATCAACTACCAGCTCCAGCAGGACGAGAGCCTGTCGGTCGATCACGGCGCCCTGATCGGGCCCGCGACCACCGCGACCGGCGAGGTGCTGCCGGCGATCACGCCCTCCAGCCCGGCCGAGGCGGCCGGGCTGCGCGACGGCGACATCATCGTCCGCATCGAGAGCCAGATGATCGACACCGAGCATCCGCTCGACGCCGTCCTCACGAGCTACGCACCCGGGCAGACCGTCCGGATGGAGGTCCTTCGCGGCGGGACCCATATCGAGGTCCGTGTGACGCTCGGGGTTCGGCCGGCCGACCTCACGCCCTAGCGACCGCGGCGGATCTCGACCCCGGCGTAGGCGAGCGGACCGTCGAGCCGGACGTCCGGCTTGCGCACCCGGACGGTGACCTCGCCGGCAGCCGCGTGCTCGTCGAGCACGGCCCGGGCGATCGTCTCGGCGAGCGTCTCGATGAGATCGCGGGCGGGGCCCTCGACGACCCGCCGGACCGTGTCGTAGACACGCCCGTAGTCGACGGTCGCGGCCAGGTCGTCGGCCCGCCCGGCCGGCCCCAGGTCGAGCGCCAGCTCGACGTCGACCTCGAAGCGCTGGGGCTCGACCTTCTCGGAGGGCTGCACGCCGTGGGTGGCCCGAAAGACCATGCCGGCCAGCACGATCCGATCGCTCATCGTGCCGAGCCCCGGTCGGCGCGGGCGACGGCGTCGGCCATCCGCGCCGCCCGGACGTTGGCCCGGACGTCGTGGACGCGGACGACGTCCGCGCCCGCGGCGACTCCGAGCGCGGTGGTCGCGAGCGTCGCCTCGAGGCGCTGGTCGGCCGGCAGGTCGAGGACCTTGCCGAGCGTCGACTTCCGGGAGGTCCCGAGGACGATCGGGCGACCCAACAGGCGCAGCGTCCCCAGCTCGCGGAGCACCGCCAGGTTGTGCTCGGGCGTCTTGCCGAACCCGAACCCGGGATCGACCAGCAGGTTGGCCCACGGCACGCCGGCCCGCAGCGCACGCTCGATGGCGGCCTGCAGGTCGGCCACGATCTCCGCCAACACGTTGGCGTAGCGCGGTTCCGCTCGGTTGTGCATCAGGACGATGGGGACGCCTCGATCGGCGGCCAGGCGGGCCAGCGCGTCGTCGGGCGCCACGCCCCAGACGTCGTTGATCGCGTCGGCGCCGGCCTCGAGGGCCGCGTCGGCCACCGCGGGCTTGGTCGTGTCGATCGTCAGCGGCGTGTCCGGCAGGGCCGCCCGCAGCGCCCGGACGACAGGTACCACGCGCGCGGCCTCGTCGGCCGCGCTCACCTCGTCGTGACCGGGTCGCGTCGATTCGCCGCCCACGTCGAGCAGGTCGGCACCCTCGTCGACCATCGCCCGGGCCTGGCGCAGCGCCGCCTCGACGACGTCCGTGAGTGGTTCGCGCGTGGCGGGCGCGGCCATGGCAGCCGCGCTCATGAGCCCATCGCCGGAGAACGAATCGGGCGTCACGTTCAGGATGCCCATCACGAACGTCCGCTCGCCCCAGCGGAATGTCCGCGGCCCGATCCGGGTCTCGCCGAGCTCCTGCGGCAGGCCGCTGTCCGCGCCCGCCGGCAACGCGTACGACGGGGTCGCCGCCGCACCGCCGTCCTCCGGGCGGGCATGGACGACCGTCTCGTCGCGCTCCCGCGGCAGGGCGCGCGCGGGTGGGTCCTCGCGAGCCGTCACGTCGTCGCCACCTCGGGCACCTCCGGATCACGCAGCAGCGGGTCGTCCAGCCAGCGTCGCCGCGCCTCGCCGACGAGGTACAGCGAGCCGCTGACCAGGATCGGGCCGGCCGCCGATTCGATCGCCGCGGCGAGCGCCCGCTCGACGTCGGGCTCCACCTCGATCTCCGTCGTCCGGCGATGGCGACGCCACGCCTCGGCGAGCTGCTCGGCCGGCGTCGCCCTCGGCGAGTCGAGCCGGGTCGTGATGATACGCGCGCCGTCGAGGGCCGCGGCGGCGCCGAGTGCGGCGATCACACCTGCCGCGTCGTGCTCGGCGGTCGCGCCGTGGACGACCGTCCAGCGACCCGGCGCGAGGTGGGGCCGCAGGTCATCGATGGCGATCGCCAGGGTGGCCGCGGCGGCCGGGTTGTGGGCGCCGTCGAGCAGGACGTCGCGGCCCGCGACCGCCAGGCGTTCGAGGCGGCCGGGCCAGCGAGCGGCGCCGAATCCGGCGCGCCGGGCAGCGGGCGGCGCCACGCAGATTCCGGCCTCCTCGAGCGCGTCGAGGACGGCGTTCGCGACGGCTGCGTTCTCGGCCTGGTGCCGGCCCCGCAGCCCGACGCGCGTGCGGCCGAGCCGCGGCAGCTCGACCTCGATGCCGTCCCCGTCGAGACCGACGACGCGGGTCTCGCCGATCTCGACCAGTGGCGCGCCCACGCGCCGAGCTCGCCGGCGGACCACGGTCAGGGCATCGCCGCGGGCCCCGGTCACCGCGAGGTCGCCGCGCTCGATGATCGCCGCCTTCTCGCGGGCGATCTCGGTCACGCTCGAGCCGAGGCGGTCGGTGTGATCGAGGCTGACGTTCGTGATCACCGCGACGCCGCCGTCCCAGGCGTGCGTCGCGTCGAGCCGCCCGCCCAGGCCGACCTCGACGAGGGCGACCTCGACCCCGACGTCGGCGAAGTGCCGGAAGATCATCGCCGTCAGCAGCTCGAACTCGGTCGGCGCGCCGTGCCGCGCCTCGACACGCTCGGCCGCCGCCAGGATCTCCGTCGTCAGCCGGGCGAACGTCACCGGATCGACCGGTCGTCCGTCGATCTGGAGCCGCTCCCGGTACGTGACCAGGTGCGGCTTGGGTGTCGCTCCGACCCGCACGCCGGCGGCACGGAGCGCGTGGTCGGCGAGGGTCAGGACGCTGCCCTTGCCGTTGGTGCCGGCGATGAGGGCGCCGCGCAGCCGACGCTGCGGGTCGCCGAGCTCACGAAGGAGGGCGCGTGTTCGAGCCAGGCCCAGGCGGATCCCGAAGCGGCCACGCTCGCCGAGGGCGCGGACCGCGTCGTGGAAGGCGCGTGCCTCGGCAGGCGTCAAGCGCCGCTGAGCTCCTCCTCATAGAACACACACTGGTTGAACCGCGGCGAGAGGCAGACGTCGTTGACGTAGCCCTGCTCGAGGTGGACGCCGCCCCGCAGCTGACAGCGGGAGACGATGCTGTCCTGGCGGACGATCCCCTTGAGCAGGTGCGGCGCGTGGATCGGCAGGGCGCCGCGGCTGCCGGTCACGTAGAAGTGGGGGCAGACGTTGCGGCGCAGGTGGGGCAGGCCGAAGGCGCGCGTCCGCGCCGGATCGGGCCCCGAGCGGCCGACGGGAATGCCGAGCCGGCGCACGCCGCCCCCTGGATCCGCCGCCACGACCTGGCCCGCCGGGTCGTCGAGCGGCTGGCTGCCGTCGGGCGAGTGCGGCACCGTCATCACCCGGGCGATCGGGCCCAGACCGAACGGCGGCCGTCCTGCGGCACGAGGTCCACGGCTGGTTTTCGGGCCGCCAGGCTGCAAGCTCTCCCTCTCGCTCCGCGACCGGCGGTCCCGGTCGCCGGGTGCCAGCGTACACCGCTGGGACGATCGGCCGGTGCAGCCCGACACCGGCGCTCGGCGGCAGCGCCCGATCGCCCAGTCGTGCGACGATAGCCGGACATGACCACGCGTCGCGGTCGGCCGGATCACGTCCGGCGCCGACCCCCGTCGACCGGCCGCCCCGCGCCGACCGTGCGCGTCGAGGCGCCCGACCGCCGTCGGGTCCGACAGCACAAGGGCATGTCCGGACGGCGCCGGCGGGTGCCGCTCGCGTCCAGGGCCGTGCTTGCGCTGTCGGTCGTCGCGCTGGCCGCGGCGACGCTGCTCGTCGCCCGGGGCGGCATCGAACCGATCGTCGGGACACTGGCCGCCGGCTTCAACAGCGCGATCGATCGCCTCACCGCGACGCCCGTCCCGAGCCCGACCGACATCCTGCCGACGCGCTCGCCGCTCATCAGCTCGCCCGTCCAGCCGTACACCCGCGATTCGTCGGTCGACCTGGACATCACGCTGCCGGCCGACGTCGCCGGCGATCCCGGCGCGAAGGTCCGGATCTACCTGGCGCTCGAGGGTCTCGAGCCGGCGCCCGTGCTCGATGTCCCGGTCGGCACGACCAGCCGGCTGGTCGTGCCCTTCGAGCTCACGGTCGGTCGCAACGACATCACCGCGACGGCCTTCGTCAATGGCGTCGAGTCGGAGCCATCGCCGATCGTCACCTGGATCCTCGACCAGGAGCCGCCGAAGCTCACGATCACGTCGCCGCGCGATGGCGGGACGGTCGGCAGCCGGGCCGTGACGATCAGCGGGGCCACGCAGGCGGACAGCACGATCATCGCGCGCAACCGGGCCAACGGGACATCGGTCTCGACGAGGGCCAAGGGCGACGGGACGTTTGAGCTCAAGCTGCCCCTCGTGGCCGGCGTCAACGAGATCGATTTCACGGTCACGGACCCGGCCGGCAACCGCACCGAGGACACGATGACGATCAAGCAGGGCTCGGCCGAGATGCGCGCCCGGCTGTTCGCCTCGCTCTACCGCATCTCCGTCTCGAAGCACCCGAGCTCGCTGCAGCTGACCGTGATCGTCACCGATCCCGACGACGAGCCCCTGGCGAACGCAACCGCCTTCTTCACGCTCCAGATTCCCGGCCTGGCCCCGATCTCGAACTCCCTCGTGACCGACGCCGATGGTCGGGCGATCTTCACCACGCCCCTCATCGGGGAGCTGTCCACCGGCAGCGGCCAGGCCACCGTCCTGGTGTCGCACGAGCTGTACGGCCAGTCGACCGATCGGGTCAGCCTGCGCTTCGTCAAGTAGCCCTCGACTCTGGCGCGCCGCGCAGCTACCATCGCGGCGTGGCCATGTGGCACTGCCCGCATTGCGGCACCCCACAGGCAGAGACGGCTCGCTGCTGGGTCTGCCGGCGTTCGTCGACCACCTGTTCGACCTGCCGCCACTTTCGCCGAGCCGTGACGCCCGGCATCGGCTACTGCGGACTCGACCGAACGCGGCGGCCCCTCGCGGGCGATGAGATCCGCGGCTGCTGGACGGGCCGGCCGGCCGCCGTGGCCGCGACCCCGATCCCCGGGCCGCCATCGGTTCCGGCGGCGCGGCTGCGCGGCTTCGTGCCGCTGGATGCGCTCGCGATCGGCGGCGATTCGATCGACCCGTCGGCCGCGGCGCCCATCCCGCCATCGGCCGTCCGGGAGCCGATCGAGCGGGCGACGCTGTTCGACGTCGATCCCTGATCTGCGCGGCAGCCGCGATCGGGGCGGCAGCGATCGACCCCGCGGAGGGTCAGTCGATGGCTGGTCGCGGGACGCCTACGTCGGCGTGGGTGGGTCGGTTGGCGGTGCTGGCGGCGTCGGGGTCGGTGGCGGCGTCGGGGTCGGTGGCGGCGTCGGGGTCGGTGGCGGCGGCGGTGTCGGGCTCGGCGTCGGCGTCGGCGCGGGCGTCGGCGACGGGCTCGGCGTCGGCGACGGGCTCGGCGTCGGCTCCGGTCCCTTCGAGACGACGTAGTTGATCGGCGTCTGCGGGATCACGATCTGGTTCGGCCCGGGATCGTGGCTGATGATCGAGCCGGCCGGGATGAACGGGTCGTAGTCCTCGGTTCGCAGGCCGACCTGGAGGTTCGCCGACAGGAGCAGGTTCAGGGCCTCGCTCTCCGGTCGTCCCCGGAGATCCGGCACGGCGACGCCTTCGGGCCCGATGGCCATCGTCAGCTCGATCTCCGTGCCCTCGTCGACGAGCTCGCCAGCGGGCGGGTCCTGGGCGGTCACGGAGCCGACGGGCAGCGAGCTCTGGGCGAAGTCGACCTGCACGACGCTGAGTCCGTTCGCCAGCGCCTCGGCCCGCGCCTCGATGAAGGTCTTGCCGACGAGGTTCGGGACCTCGACCTGGTTGGTCGGCGTCGGGGCCGGCCCGCTCAGGAGCTGGAACACGAGGTAGCCGGCCAGGCCCAGGATGACCAGGGCCAGCGCCCCCGTGACCCACAGCCAGGGCGATGTGCCGGACGGCCCGCCGTCGTCGTCGTCGGTGACGACCTCGGCTCGGCGCCGCGGGGTCGACGTGGCGTCATCGGCATAGGCGTCCGCCGCGTACGGGATCGCCGATTCGGCATTCGGTCGGGCGACTCCGGCGGCGACCGTCGGTGCGCTGTCATGGGCCGGCTCCGGGGCCGGCGGAGGCGTCGGCGGGGGCGTCGGCGCCGGGGTGCCGGCCGCGGCCATGGCGGCCCCCGTCTCGGGAGCCTTCCCGGCCGCGCCGCTGGCGACGAACGCCTCGAGCGCATCGGCCATCTCGCCGGCCGAGGCGAACCGATCGGCAGGTTGCGGCGCCAGGGCCCTCCGGGTGATGGCCTCCAGCGCCGGCGGCACGCCCGACCGGACGTCCGACGGTGACGGGACCGGGCCCGACAGGCGGGCCGTCGCGATCGCCGCCGCGGTGTCGCCGACGAACGGTCGACGCCCGGTCAGCAGCTCGAACAGGACGATGCCGAGGCTGTAGATGTCCGACGCCGGGCTGGCGTCCTCGCCGCGTGCCTGTTCGGGGCTGAAGTAGTGGACCGAGCCGAGGGTCGTGCCCGGCAGCGTCAGCGCCGATTCCGCGACGGCCCGGGCGATCCCGAAGTCGGCGACCTTCACGTGGCCCTCGGCGGTGACGAGGAAGTTGCCCGGCTTGACGTCGCGATGGACGAACCCCCGGGCGTGGGCCGCCTCGAGCGCCCGCGCGGCCTCGGCAACGAGCCGGGCGGCCTGGCGGGGCGGGATGGGGCCGCTGCGACGGACGATCGACGCGAGGTCTTCGCCTTCGACGAGCTCCATCACGATGAACGGTCCGGCGGGGTCCGTCCCGAAGTCGTAGACGGCGACGACCGCCGGGTGGTTCAGCGATGCGGCCGACTGCGCCTCCTGCCGGAAGCGGGCGATGAAATCGGGGTCGTTGCCGTACTCCGGGCGCAGGATCTTGACCGCGACGTCGCGTTCGAGTTGGCGATCCCGGGCGCGGTAGATGGTGGCCATGCCGCCCTGCCCGAGCAGCTCGACCAGCCGGTACCGCCCGCCCAGGACGGTGCCGATATCCGCCAAGAAACCTCCCTGAGGTGACCCTCGATCAGGCGCGATCGTCAGGCGCCGCGCGACAGCGTACCGTACGACGGCCGACCGGCCCCGACCGTTGCGTTGCCCGCGGCGTCAGGCCGCGGCGCTCGTCAGGGTGCCGCGTCGAGGCTTCGAAGGTGCTCGCGGAACTCGGAGGCGAGGTCCGGGCGCTGGAGGGCCAGGTCGACGGTCGCCCGCAGCCAGCCCATCGTGGTCCCGGCGTCGTAGCGGGTGCCCTCGAACTCGTAGGCGAAGACGGACTGCTCCTTCATGAGCGCCTCGATCCCGTCGGTCAGCTGGATCTCGCCACCCGCCCCGCGCTGCGTCTGCTCGAGCTTCTCGAAGATCTTGGGGGTCAGGACGTAGCGGCCGATGACCGCCAGCGTCGAGGGTGCTGCGCCCGGTTCCGGCTTCTCGACGATCCGGGACATCCGGTGCAACCGACCGCCGTTCAGCTGGCCGTCGTCGGGTCCGACTTCGACGATGCCGTAGCGACCCACGTCGGCCGGGGGGACATCCATGACCGCGATGACCGAGCCGTGGGTTCGCTCGTAGGCGTGGATGAGCTGGCCGATGCACGGTCGCTCGCTGACCACGACGTCGTCGGGCAGGAGCACCGCGAACGGCTCGTGGCCGATCACGTCCTTGGCCATCAGCACCGCGTGGCCGAGCCCGAGCTGCTCCTTCTGGCGCACGTACGCCACCTGGGCCAGGTCGCTGATGTGTCGCACCTGCCGGAGCTTCTCGATCTCGCCCTTGTCCTCGAGCAGCCGTTCGAGCTCGTACGACAGGTCGAAGTGATCCTCGATCGCCCGCTTCTGGCTGGAGGTGACGATGATGACCTGCTCGACCCCCGCCGCGACGGCCTCCTCGACCGCGTACTGGATCACCGGCTTGTCGACGAGCGGCAGCATCTCCTTCGGCTGGGCCTTCGTTGCCGGCAGGAATCGGGTGCCCCAGCCGGCGGCCGGGAAGACAGCCTTACGGACGCGCATCGCACCTCACGGACAGGATCAGACGACGGGATGGGAAGGCAAGCGGGAACCCGTCGAGGATATCACCGGGCCCGGCCGGGCCGGTCGATCGCCGTTTGACCGGATCACGGCGGCAGCTCGCCGACGAACGATTCGATGGCCGCCGTGAACGCCGCCGGCCGGTCGACGTTCGACAGGTGGGATGCCCCGCGCAGCGCTACCCGGGTCACCTGCGGAACCCCTTCGAGGAACCGGCGCGACGCGCCGTGAAACACGAGGTCACGCGTCCCGTTGATCGCGAGGATCGGACCGCCATAGCGCAGCAGGCGCTCGCGGAAGCGGCCGCCGACGAGCGATCGCACCCCGAGCCCGCCGCCGCGCGGGTAGTAGCCGCCGGCGGTGATGTCGGCTGCCAGCCGAGCCCCGTAGTGGCGCCGCAGCAGGCGGTCGACGACCGCCCGCAACGGCCGCTCCGGGACGACTCGCAGGCCGAGCGCGTAGAGCACGAACATCGCGCGGCTGAACCCATCCGGCTCGCGCGTGCAGCCGGCGATGACGAGCCCGCGGACGAGATCGGGTCGGCGGGCGGCGAGGGCCATCGCCACGTAGCCACCGAGTGACAGCCCGACCACGACCGCCCGGCCTCCGCTTGCCTCGATCGCCCGGACGACCACGTCGACCCCTCGATCCAGCGTGAACGGCTCGTCGGCGAGAACGCCGTGGCCGGGCAGGTCGACGGTCAGGCATCGGTAGCGGTCCGACAGCGCGTCGAGCTGTGGCCGCCAGGCGGAATGGCTCATCAGGGCCCCGTGCACGAACACGAGCGGCGGGGTCGCGGCCGGCAGTGCGTCCTCGGCCGGTCCCTCCGTCCGCCACGGTCGTTCGGCGCTCGGGGCGGCCTCGGCCGTCTCGACGGTCTCGCTCACGGGCCGCCCGGAGCCGGTGCGATCGCCGTCCGCTCGCGGGTCGTGACGACGCCACGCTGCACGAGGTACGCGGCCAGCAGGATGGTGGCGCCACCGGCCACCTGGATCGGCGCCAGGCCCTCGGCCAGGAAGATGGCCGCCAGCGCGACGCCGACGAGCGGCTCGAAGAGCATGAGGATGCCCGTTCGAACACTCCCGATCCGC
>QKHE01000126.1 GCA_003250155.1 Chloroflexota bacterium
ACCGCGGGCCTGGGCATCAACCTCAATACCGTCGAGACGTCGATGGCCGACGTGCTCGTCGGTCGGGCAACGATCGAGGAGATCATTCGTCCAACCGAGACGGAGGGCATCGACATCGCGCCGGCGCACATTGACCTCGCCGCGACGAGCCCATTGACGGTCAGCAGGCCGAGATTGGGTGGGCAATCGATCAGCGCGTAGTCGTAGCGCCTGCGGAGCCGGCCGTCGATCGCGTCGCGGAGGAGCGATTCGCGACCGAGCATCGTGAACAGCTCGCCTTCCGTCGCCGCCAGGTCGATGTGCGCCGGGGCGATGTCGATGCCGTCGGTCTCGGTCGATCGAATGATCTCCTCGATCGGCATCCGACCCACGAGCACATCGGCCATCGAGGTCTCGACGGTGTTGAGGTTGATGCCCAGGCCGGCGGTCAGGTTCGCCTGCGGGTCCATGTCGATGCACAGAATCCGCAGGCCTTCCTCAGCGAGCGCGCCGGCGAGATTGATCGTCGTCGTCGTCTTGCCAACGCCGCCCTTCTGGTTGGCGATCGCGATCACGTTGGTCACCGGGGCCTCACCTCGCCATCACGAATCGTTGCGATTCGACTGAGGGACTTGTCAGGAGCGCGTCGGGGGCTCGCGGAAGGCGGCGATTCCGCGGTTCGATGCTAGCGCAGCGGGCACCGAATCGGACGTTCGACTTATCCACAGGATCGGCGAGTTGTGCACGGAACTGTGGATTTCTCGGGGTCTGGTCAGCATCGTCCGAAGACCCGCAGCAGCTCGTTCCGAGGCCCGGCGCGCGAGGCATTGGAGCGTGGGGCAGGCGGCTATGATGCGGAACGGGATCCCGCGCTGTCGTTGCGCAAAGACAGCAATGCCGAAGTCCCGGGGTGCGAACCGGGAGAGAGGACGCGAGTCCGTGCCGACCAACGAACAACGGCTGAGCCGTCTCGAGCAGATGCGGGCCGAGTCCCTCCTCGGCGGCGGGACCGCGCGGATCGAGCGCCAGCACGCGTCGGGCAAGCTGACAGCCCGCGAGCGGCTGGAGCTGCTGCTCGACCCCGGCTCGTTCGTCGAGCTCGACGCGTTCGTGACCCACCGCTCGACCGAGTTCGGCCTCGACGAGCAGCGCATCCTCGGTGACGGCGTGGTCACCGGCCACGGCACGATCGACGGTCGGGTCGTGTTCGCATTCAGCCAGGACTTCACCGTCTTCGGTGGCTCGTTGTCGGAGGCGTACGCCGAGAAGATCTGCAAGGTCATGGACCTGGCGATGAAGGTTGGCGCCCCGATCATCGGCCTCAACGATTCGGGTGGTGCCCGAATCCAGGAGGGCGTGGTGTCCCTCGGCGGCTACGCCGACATCTTCCTGCGCAACGTCCTGGCCTCGGGTGTCGTGCCCCAGATCTCGGTGATCATGGGTCCGTGCGCCGGTGGCGCGGTCTACTCGCCGGCCATGACCGATTTCACGGTGATGGTCGAGCGCACCAGCTACATGTTCGTCACCGGGCCGAACGTCGTGAAGGCGGTGACCCACGAGGAGGTCGATTCGGAGGCCCTCGGCGGAGCAACCGTTCACACGACGCGGAGCGGCGTGGCTCACCTCGCGGCCCACGACGAGGCCGAGGCGCTCGAGGCCGTCCGCCGGATCCTCGGTCACCTGCCGCAGAACAACCTCGAGCTGCCGTCGGTCGTGTCGACGAGCGATCCGGTCGATCGGATGGACGCCGAGCTCGACGAGGTCGTCCCCGACGACGCGCAGCGGCCGTACGACATGCACGACGTTATCTCGCGCGTCGTCGATGACGGGCGTTTCCTCGAAGTCCAGCCGGGCTGGGCGCAGAACCTGATCACCGGCTTCGCGCGGCTCGGCGGACGCAGCGTCGGGATCGTCGCGCAGCAGCCGGCGGTCCTCGCCGGGGCGCTCGATATCGATGCCTCGGTGAAGGGCGCTCGATTCGTCCGGACCTGCGATTGCTTCAACGTGCCGCTGGTCACGCTCGTCGACGTGCCGGGCTTCCTGCCGGGCGTCGGCCAGGAGCACGGCGGGATCATCCGCCATGGCGCCAAGCTGCTGTATGCCTACTGCGAAGCGACAGTCCCGAAGCTGACGGTCATCACCCGCAAGGCGTATGGCGGCGCGTACGACGTCATGAGCAGCAAGCATGTCCGCGGCGACATGAATTTCGCCTGGCCGACCGCCGAGATCGCGGTCATGGGTGCCGAGGGCGCGGTCAACATCATCTTCAAGGACGCGATCGCGAAGGCCGCGGACAAGGCCACCGAGCGGCGGCGGCTCGTCGCGGCCTACGAAGAGGGGTTCGCGAACCCGTACGTCGCGGCGGCGAGGGGCTACGTGGACGACGTCATTCGGCCGAGCGAGACGCGGCCGCGGCTGATCCGGGCACTTGAGGTGCTGGCCGACAAGCGCGACACCAATCCCCGCAAGAAGCATGGCAACATCCCGCTCTGAGCCGCGACCCTCGGGACGCGCCAGTCGGATGGGCGCGCGGTCGGGCCCGCGGACGGGCGCGCGGCCGGCGGTGTCTTTGCGCAAAGACGACGGCCCGCCCTTCCGGCGCCTCCTGATCGCCAACCGCGGCGAGATCGCGGTCCGCATCATCCGCGCCTGCCGCGAGCTCGGCGTCGAGGCGGTGGCGGTCTACAGCGATGCCGACCGCGATGCGGCGCACGTCCGGCTGGCCGACGCGGCGGTCCGGCTCGGTCCTTCGTCGCCGACCGAGAGCTACCTCCGCATCGACGCGGTCGTTCAGGCGGCCCTTGACAGCGGAGCGGAGGCGGTCCATCCCGGCTATGGATTCCTCGCCGAGCGGGCTGCGTTCGCCCGCGCCGTGGAGGACGCCGGGCTCGTGTTCGTGGGCCCGCCGCCCGACGCCATCGAGGCCCTCGGCGACAAGCTCCACGCCCGCCGGCTGGCAAGGTCGGTCGGCGTGGAGGCGGTGCCCGGGACGCTCGAACCGGCGCCGGTCGACCGGCCCGACCAGGTCGCCGGCATCGTGGCGGAGGCGGAGCGGATCGGCTTTCCGCTGCTGGTCAAGGCCGCGGCCGGCGGCGGGGGTCGGGGCATGCGCCGCGTCGAAGGGGCGCGTGATCTGCCCGCGGCGCTGGCATCGGGCTCGCGCGAGGCGGCCTCGGCGTTCGGCGATGGGAGCGTCTACCTGGAGCGCGAGATCCGGCCGGCGCGGCATGTCGAGGTCCAGCTCCTTGGCGACGTGACGGGCGCCGTGGTGGCTCTCGGGGAGCGCGATTGCTCGCTCCAGCGGCGACACCAGAAGCTGGTCGAAGAGGCGCCGGCGCCGGGCCTGCATCCCGACGATCGACGGCGCCTCCACGACATGGCCGTTCGGCTCGGCACGGCCGCCGGCCTCCGAAACGCCGCCACGGCCGAGTTCCTCCTGGCCGCCGACGGCGCCTTCTACTTCCTGGAGGTGAACACCCGCCTGCAGGTCGAGCACGGCGTCACGGAGCTGGTGACCGGGGTCGACCTGGTGCGCGAGCAGCTGGCCATCGCCGCCGGCCGGCCGCTTTCGGAGACCGTCCGAGCGTCCGCGGCGCGGGCTGCCGAGCCGGCTGGCCACGCGATCGAGGCCCGGCTGTCGGCCGAGGATCCCGGCCGTGACTTCGCGCCGACCCCGGGCACCGTGCAGCGCTGGACGATGCCGGCCGGTCCCGGGGTGCGGGTCGACACGGCGATCGAGGCCGGCGACCGGGTGCCGCCCGAGTACGACAACCTCATCGCCAAGATCATGGTCGTGGCGGCCGATCGGGATGCGGCCGTCGACCGGCTTCGCCGCGCGCTCGACGAGGCCGAGATCGCGGGCATCCAGACGACGCTGCCATTTCACCGCTTCGTGACCCGGGATCCGACGTTCCGCTCCGCTGCCCTGTCGACCGACTGGGTGGGGGAGCACTGGGATGGGCCCGCCGAGCTCGGCCGGGCCGCTCGAGCCGGTCAGCTCGCGGCCGGGCTCGCCGCGCTGGCGTCCGGTACGGCCGATGCCGGGCCGTCGCCGTCCGGCACGGTGGTCACCGCCGCGCCGACCACCGTTGTGCCGACCACGATTCCGGCTCGAGAGCCCGGCGGCACGGACGGGCGCTGGCGGCGCGCCGGCCTCGAGGAGCTGGTGGACCGATGGCCGCGATGAGTGACCGGCGACCCGATCCGCGGGGGGTACGCGTGACGCTCGTCGCCCCGGTCAACGACGGACCGGCTCTCGTCCTCGAGCCAGCGCAGCTCGGGGCCGTCACGGGTGCGCGAGGCGCCGACGGTGCCGGGGGATCGGTGGTTGCCGACGGCGAGCCGGTCCGCGCCGAGCTGGCGGTGATCGACGGGGAGCGGGCGATCCTCCGGATCGACGACCAGGCGGAGCCGGTCCGGGTGCTCCTGCTGCCCGACCGCAGCTCGACGACCCCCGGCGGGGGGATCCGCCGGCAGGAGGTCGTCGTCGACGGCTGGCGGATCGAGGTCGACATCGAGCCCGCCGCCCGAGCGGCGCTTCGGGAGCGGGCGAGCCGGGGCCGCGAGGAGGCGGCCCATAGCGGGCCGACGGAGGTTCGTGCCATCATCCCGGGCGCCGTCGTGGCGCTCTCGGTCGCGGCCGGCGATGCCGTGGCGGCCGGACAGCAGCTGCTGGTCGTCGAGGCCATGAAGATGCAGAACGAGCTGCGAGCCCCGCGCGACGGAACGGTCGAGCGGGTCGCCGTCGGTCCCGGTTCGCGGATCGAGGTCGGCGACCTGCTGGTGGTGCTGAGCTGAGCGGCGGGGCAGGGGAGCGCCGATGACCGACGACCAGCCGGACGCGAACCGCCGCCGGTCGGACCCGTCCGCCGATCCGGGCCGCGATCGCTGGCGCGCGACGACGCGGGCCAGGGCGCTGGGGTCCGCGCCGGAGCGCCGCGAGCGCTTCGAGACATCATCGGGGATCGAGGTCGGCGATCTCTACACGCCCGCGGACATCTCGCGCCTGGACGAGGACCGCGACCTCGGCCGGCCGGGCGAGCCGCCGTTCACCCGCGGTGTCCAGCCGACGATGTATCGCAGCCGGCTCTGGACGATGCGCCAGTACGCCGGCTTCGCGACGGCCGAGGAAACCAACCGCCGCTTCCGGTACCTCCTCGAGCAGGGCCAGACCGGCCTGTCGGTGGCATTCGACCTGCCGACCCAGATGGGCTACGACTCCGACGCGCCCGAGGCGGAGGGCGAGGTCGGCCGGGTGGGGGTGCCGGTCGCCAGCCTGGCCGACATGGAGGTGCTGGTCGATCGCATCCCGCTCGGCGAGGTCTCGACGTCGATGACGATCAACGCCACCGCGGCGACCCTCGTCGCCCTGTATGTGGCCGCCGCCGAGAACCAGGGCGTCGCGCGCGCGGCGCTGTCCGGCACGGTCCAGAACGACATCCTGAAGGAATACATCGCCCGCGGCACGTGGATCTACCCACCGGGGCCGTCGATGCGCCTCGTCACCGATGTCTTCGAGTTCGGCGCCCGCGAGCTCCCGCGATGGAACACGATCTCGATCTCGGGCTACCACATGCGCGAGGCCGGCGCCACCGCCGCCCAGGAGTTGGCGTTCACCCTCGCCGATGCGATCGCCTACGTCGAGGCGGCACTGGCGCGCGGCCTCGCGATCGACGACTTCGCGCCGCGCCTGTCGTTCTTCTTCGCTGCCTGGTCGGAGCTGTTCGAGGAGGTCGCCAAGTTCCGGGCCGCCCGCCGCATGTGGGCCCGCATCGTCCGGGATCGGTTCGGATCTTCGAACGCCCGTTCGATGGCCTGCCGCTTCCATGTCCAGACCGCCGGCTCCAGCCTGACCGCCCAGTCGGTCGACAACAACGTCGTCCGGACGAGCGTCCAGGCCCTCGCGGCGATCCTCGGCGGCGCCCAGTCGCTCCACACGAACTCGCGCGACGAGGCCCTCGCCCTGCCGACCGAGGACAGCGTCCGGCTGGCCCTTCGGACCCAGCAGATCCTGGCCTTCGAGTCCGGGGTCGCAGAGACGCCCGATCCACTCGGCGGCTCGTACTTCGTGGAGTCGCTGACCGACGAGCTCGAAGCCGCCGCGGCGGGCTACCTCGACGAGATCGAGGCCATGGGTGGCACGTTGCGAGCGCTCGAGATGGGCTTCCAGCAGCGGTCCATCCAGGAGTCGGCGTATCGCGTGCAGCGGGCGATCGACGCGGGCGAGCAGGTCGTCGTCGGGGTCAATCGGTTCCGTGACGAGGTGACGACCGCGCCGGCCATCCAGCGCATCGACCCGGAGGGCGAGCGGCGCCAGATCGAGCGAGTCCGCCGCGTCCGCGCCGAGCGCGATGGCGCGGCCTGGGAGGCCGCGCTGCGGCGGCTGGAGGATGCCGCGCGAGGCACGGACAACCTGATGCCGCCGCTCGTCGAAGCGGTCAAGGCGTACGCCACGGTCGGTGAGATCGCCGACCGGCTGCGCGCCGCGTGGGGCGTCCACCGCGAGCTCATCACGGTCTGACGGGGGAGGAGGGCAGGGTCATGGCGAGGGCTCGGGCAGTACCGGTTCCGCCGCCGCTCGGCGTGCGCGGTCGGATCCATCACGTCGCGATCGTCGTGCGCTCGCTCGACGAGGCGCTGGCGTTCTACCGCGACATCCTCGACCTGTCGCTCGAGACGGTCATGGACATCCCGAACGATCGCGTCCGGATCGCGTTCCTGACGGCCGGCGACTCGAAGATCGAGCTCGTGGAGCCGACGGACGATACGACCGGCGTGGCCCGCTTCCTGGCCGGCAAGGGCGAGGGGTTCCACCACGTCTGCCTCGAGGTGCTGAACCTGGCCGAGGAGCTGACCCGGCTGGGCATCGACGGGATCGAGCTCATCGACACGGCGCCTCGTCGCGGCGCCGAGGGCCCGGTCGCGTTCCTCCATCCGCGCTCGTGTCACGGCGTCCTGGTCGAGCTGATCGAAGCACCGGGCGGCCCGGCCTGGCGGAGCCTCGGCTACCCGACTCCCTGAGGCCGGGCCGCCCGGTCGAGGCTCGTCAGAGCGACCAGGCGAAGATCACCGCGGGCTCCGGATCGGCGCGCCTCGCGAACTCGACGATCTCCCCGGCGAGCTGCCGGATCCACGGCTTCTCCTCGCGCGGCAGGTCACCCAGCTCGTCGTCGAGCAGGTCGATCCAGCGGCCGGTGATGGCGTCGAGATCGCGGTCGTCGACCCTCGCGATCGCGGTGATCCACGTGCCGTCGATCCGCTCGACCGTCCGCTCGCCGATCGCGCCGTCGCGGCCGCCCATCTCCAGGCGGGCGTCGAGAAAGTCGGACGGCTCGGACCGCCCGGTCACGGCCCGAACGGCAGCGCTGAACAGGTCGAGCCACGTCGGGTCGATCGAGCCACCGAATGACAGGTGGGCGGCCAGCCGATCGGTGTCGCGCAGCCCGCCGCCGTCCTCGAGGGCTACCGCCAGCAGCAGCTCCCGCGGATCGCCGGCGAGGAGGTCCATGAGCAGGCCCATCTGGACTCGGCGCGCCTAGCCGCGGAAGCCGGCGTCGCGGAGGAGCTGCGGCAGCTCGGTCGGCGACCCCGCGACACGGAACCCGGCGGCCTCGAGCGCCTCGACCTTCGACGCCGCGGTGCCGGAGCCGCCGGAGATGATCGCCCCGGCATGGCCCATGCGCTTGCCTTCCGGCGCCGTCCGACCCGCGATGAACGCGACCTTCGGAACGGCGCGCAGGTGCTCGGCGGCCCACGCCGCGGCCTCCTCCTCGGCCGCGCCGCCGATCTCGCCGATGAGCACGATCGCCTCGGTCTCCGGATCGGCCTCGAACAGCCGCAGGATGTCGAGGAACGTGCTGCCGATGATCGGGTCGCCGCCGATGCCGACGCAGGTCGACTGGCCGATGCCCGCGTCGGTCATTGCCTGGACGGCCTCGTAGGTCAGCGTCCCGGAGCGCGACACCACGCCGACGCGGCCGTCGCGATGGACCGACGCCGGGATGATCCCGACCTTGGCGCGCCCGGGTGACGTCGCGCCCGGGCAGTTCGGCCCGATGAGGCGCGCCCCGGCCGCCTCCACGGTCGCCACGACGGGGACCATGTCGAGCGCCGGGATGCCCTCGGTGATGCAGAAGATCGTCTCGATGCCGGCGGCCACCGCCTCGAGGATCGAGTCGGGCGCGCCGCCGGCCGGGACGAAGATGCACGACGTGTCCGCGCCCGTCTCGCGGACGGCCTCCGAGACGGTGTTGAACACCGGAACGGTGCCGTCGAGGGCCATCTGGCCACCCTTGCCGGGCGTCATCCCGGCGACGATGTTCGTCCCGTACTCCTGCATCGCCCGCGAATGGAACTCGCCTTCGCGGCCCGTGATGCCGTGCACCAGGAGGCGCGTGTCGCGCCCGATCAGGATGCTCATGGCGCGTGGCTCCCGGCCGCGGCGACGGCCTTGCGCGCCGCCTCGTCGAGGCTGGTCGCGGTCGCGAAGTGCGCCTCCTCGAGGAGCCTGGCCGCCTCCTCGGCGTTCGTTCCGACGATGCGGACGACCATCGGGACGTCGCGACGCTGCTGCCGGCGCGCCTCGATCAGGCCGTGGGCCACCTCGTCGCCGCGGGTGATGCCGCCGAAGATGTTCACGAGGATCGCCTGGACTTTCGGGTCGTCGAGGATCAGGCGCATCGCGGCCGCGACACGATCGGCCTTCGCGCCACCGCCGATGTCGAGGAAGTTCGCCGGCTCGCCGCCGGCGCGCTTGACGAGGTCCATCGTCGTCATCGCCAGGCCGGCGCCGTTGACCATGCAGCCGATCGTCCCGTCGAGGTGGATGAAGCTGATGTCGTGGCGGCGCGCCTCGGCGTCGGCCGGGTCCTCCTCGTCTGGATCGCGCATCGACTCCAGCTCGGGGTGCCGGAACAGGCCCGAATCGTCGAGCGTGATCTTGGCGTCGAGGCAGACGAGCTGCTCCTCGCCGCCCGGCGATCCCGGCGCGCCACCGCCGCGGACGACGGCCAGCGGGTTGATCTCGACGAGATCCGCATCGTTGGCGAGCATCGTCGCCACGAGGCCGCGCGCGATCCCGACCGTCGCCTTGAGGTGCTTGCCCAGACCGAGCCGGAAGGCCAGCTCGCGAGCCTGCCAATCACGCAGGCCGATCAGCGGGTCGGCGTGGATCCGCACGATCGCGTCCGGGTTCGTGGCCGCGACCGTCTCGATCTCGACGCCGCCCTCGGCCGAGCCCATCAGCAGGATCCGCCGGACGCCCCGATCGAGGACCGCCGCCAGGTAGTACTCCTTGACGATGTCGGCCGCGGCGGCAACGAGGACCTTGCGGACGGGGATGCCCTTGATCTGCATCCCGAGGATCGCGTCGGCGACGTGCTCCGCCTCGTCGTCGCTGCCTGCGAGCTTCACGCCGCCGGCCTTGCCCCGGCCGCCGACGAGCACCTGGGCCTTGATCACGACCTTGCCGGTGTCGTGGAGGAGGCGGGATGCCGCTGCTCGAGCCTCGGCAGGGCTGCGCGCGACCTCCCACGGCGGCACCGGCAGGCCCTGCGCGAGCAACAGGCGCTTTGCGTCGGCTTCCTGGATCTTCACGCGATTCGTGACCCTCTGGACAACGTGTCGGGCATGCGCGGATCGGGCTGGTCCGCGGGGAGCGAGC
This sequence comes from Chloroflexota bacterium, assembly GCA_003250155.1. Classification (GTDB taxonomy): domain Bacteria; phylum Chloroflexota; class Limnocylindria; order Limnocylindrales; family CSP1-4; genus UBA5189. The sequence continues at coordinate 9,641 of QKHE01000126.1, forward strand.
GAATGGTAGCGCGCCCGGCAGCTCGGCCCGGCCGGAGTGCTTCGGCGGCTCCTGCCCTGAGCCCCGATCAGGCGCGCCGGCTCACGTGCAGCCGGCGCGCCTCGGCGATTCGCTCCAGCGCCGCCGACGATTTGGCCAACGACCAGATGAGCGCGTCGGCGAAGCCGGCCGCCTCGAGCTCGTCGAACAGGTCGGCGAGGCCCTCCCCCGAGGCATCGGTACCCCGGGCGTCGTCGCCCAGCCGGCCGGGCTCGTGGACCCGCAGCCCGACCGTCCGGCGGATCGACCCCGGGTCACGCCCGACGCGCGCGCAGGCCTCGTCGAGCTCGGCGTTGCGTCGCCGCAGCAGCTCGTCGACGTGCCCGAACCAGGCGGTGTTCCAGGCGTCCGCCCAGCGCGCCGTCAGCTCGAGCATTCGCGGTCCCTTGGCCGCCACGAGGACCGGCGGCCGACGCCCGGGCCGGGGAATCAGCACGGCGTCCTCGTAGGTCCGGTACTCGCCGGCCAGCGCTACCGTCTCGCCGCGCAGCAGCCGCACGATGACCTCGAGATCCTCGGCGAAGCGGCTCACGCGATGATCGAACGGGAAGCCGAACGCCCGGTACTCCGGCTCGTGCCAGCCGGCGCCGAGACCGAGGCACAGCCGGCCGCCCGAGAGGTCGTCCAGCGTGCCCGCCATCTTGGCCATCAGCGCCGCGTTCCGGAACGACGAGCAGAACACGAGGCAGCCGAGCTCGACCCGCGGGACCACCGGCGCGAGCGCCGCGAGGGTCGTCCAGGCCTCGTGGAGGCCCTCGTCCGGCTCGCCCTCGAAGCGGAAGATCAAGTGGTCGAACACCCACACCGAGTCGAGCCCGAGCGCCTCGGCCCGGAGCGCGAAGTCGCGAGTGGTCTCGAAGCCGGGCACGACGCCGTCGGCGGCGTCGCCCGTCGCGAGCGGGAGCGTCAGACCGATCCGCATGCGACGGCAGTCTATCTGGCACCCCGATCCGGGCCGTCCGACCCACCGTGCCGGGTCGATGGGCGCGGCTAGAATTGCCGCCATGGCCCATCGAGTCACCCTCATCCCCGGCGACGGCATCGGGCCGGAGCTGGCGGAGGCGACACGCCGCGTCCTCGACGCCTCGGGCGTCCAGTTCGAGTGGGAGGTCGTGGACGCCGGCGAGGCGACGATCGCGAGCCACGGGACGCCGCTGCCGGACGAGGTGCTCGATTCGATCCGCCGCAACGGCGTGGCCCTCAAGGGGCCCATCACGACGCCCGTCGGGTCCGGCTTCCGAAGCGTCAACGTGACACTTCGGCAGGCGCTCGGGCTGTACGCCAACCTGCGACCGGCGAGGTCGATGAACGGTGTCCAGAGTCGCTATGACGACATCGACCTGATCATCGTCCGCGAGAACACCGAGGACCTCTACGCCGGCATCGAGCACATGGTCGGGCGCGATGCCGCCGAGAGCATCAAGATCATCACCCGGGCCGCCTCGGAGCGGATCGCGCGCTTCGCCTTCGAGTACGCGGTCGCCAACGGCCGGCGCAAGGTGACCGCCGTCCACAAGGCCAACATCATGAAGCTCTCCGACGGCCTGTTCCTGGAGGCGTGCCGGACCGTCGCAGCCGGCTACGAGGGCCGCATCGAGTTCGAGGACCGGATCGTCGACAACATGTGCATGCAGCTCGTGCAGAAGCCGGACCTGTACGACGTGCTCGTCCTGCCGAACCTGTACGGCGACATCGTGTCCGACCTCGCGGCCGGCCTGGTCGGCGGGCTGGGCGTGGCGCCGGGCGCGAACATCGGCGAGTCCGGCGCGGTCTTCGAGGCCGTCCACGGCTCCGCTCCGAAGTACGCGGGCCAGAACAAGGCCAACCCGACCGCGCTGATGCTGTCCGGGGCGCTGATGCTCCGCCACCTCGGATATCCCGAGGCGGCCGCCGGCGTCGAGGCGGCGATCCGGGACGTGATCGCCGAGGGCAAGCGGGTGACGTACGACCTCGGCGGGAGTGCGGGCACCAGCGAGTTCGCCGACGCGGTGATCGACCGCCTCGCGGTCGGGGCAGGCGCCCCGGCATGACCGGCCAAGCGACCTCGCTGCGGGGCATCCTCAAGCCGCGTGGCACCGCGCCGACCGGCGCGGGCGCCACCAGCCGCCGTGACGACTGGCTGGCCGCGCCGCTGAACGTCGGCTTCTGGCTGGCGGTCCTCGTGCTGTACGCGACGTTCAGCGCCCTCGTCTGGGAGCCCGTGTTCGGCGTCGCCCACGAGGCCGACGGCTACCTGTCGCCGTTCTACGCGCCGTTCGTGTCCGGCGAGGGCTTCCCGGCCTGGCTGTCACCCGCGCTCGTCACGCTGTGGATCCCGATCGGGTTCCGGGTGACCTGCTACTACTTCCGCCGGGCCTACTACCGGGCGTATCTGGCCGATCCGCCGGCCTGCGCGGTCGGCGAGCCGCGGATCCACGGCCGCTACCGCATGGAGAACGCGCTGCCGTTCATCCTCCAGAACCTGCATCGCCTGTTCCTGTATCTCGCGGTCGTGCTGCTGGCGATCCACTGGATCGAGGTGGTCACATCGTTCTTCCCGGCAAGCGGCGCCCGGATCGGGCTCGGCAGCGTCCTCCTGCTCGCCGACATCACGCTCCTGACGGGCTACGTGTCGTCCTGCCACTCGTTGCGCCATATCGTGGGCGGGCGCCTCGACTGCTTCTCGTGCAGCACCATCAACCGGACGCGGCATGGCGCGTGGAAGATCCTGTCCGGGTTGAACGCCAACCACATGGTCTGGGCCTGGGCGAGCCTGTTCTCGATCGTCCTCGTCGACATCTACATCCACCTGCTCGCGCTGGGCGTCCTGGTCGACCCCGCGATCCGACTGTGATCCAGCCGCCCCGGTGAGCGAGCCGATCGAGACGCACGCGGTCGACGTCCTGGTCATCGGCGCCGGTGGCGCCGGGCTGCGGGCGGCGATCGCGGCCCACGATGCGGGCGCCAGGGTCGGGCTGGTCTGCAAGTCGCTCCTCGGCAAGGCCCACACCGTGATGGCCGAGGGCGGCATGGCGGCCGCGCTGGGGCACGTCGCGCCCGACGACTCGTGGCAGGTCCACTTCCGCGACACGATGGTCGGCGGCAAGCTGCTGAACAACCCGCGCATGGCCGAGCTCCACGCCAAGGAGGCGCCGGAGCGGGTCCGCGAGCTCGAGTCCTGGGGCGCCGTCTTCGACCGGACCACCGACGGCCGGATCCTGCAGCGACCGTTCGGCGGCCATTCCCACCCCCGCCTCGCCCACGTCGGCGACCGGACCGGCCTGGAGATGATCCGGACGCTCCAGGATCGGGCCGTGTCGCTCGGCATCGACGTGTTCATGGAGTGCACGGTCACGCGGCTGATCAGCGGCGCCCACGGCATCTGTGGCGCGTACGGCTATTGGCGCACGACCGGCCGGCCGGTCGTGTTCTCGGCGAAGGCCGTGGTGCTTGCCACCGGCGGCATCGGGCGGGCCTACTCGGTCACCTCGAACTCCTGGGAATACAGCGGCGACGGACACGCCCTCGCCTACGACGCCGGCGCCGAGCTGATCGACATGGAGTTCGTGCAGTTCCATCCGACCGGCATGGTCTGGCCGCCCGGGGTGCGGGGCCTGCTCGTGACCGAGGCGGTTCGCGGCGAGGGCGGCATCCTGCGCAACCGCGACGGGCGGCGGTTCATGTGGGACTACCTGCCCGAGGACCGTCGCGGCGAGTATGCGGCGACCGACGAGGAGGCCGAGCGCTGGGTGAGGGCCGCGTCGAGGAGCCAGCCGACCGATGCCCGCCGGCCGCCCGAGCTGTCGACCCGAGACAACGTCTCGCGCGCGATCTACCAGGAGGTCCGCGACGGCCGCGGCTCGCCACACGGCGGCGTGTTCCTGGACATCAGCTACCTGCCGGCCGACCACGTGCGCCAGAAGCTGCCGTCGATGTACGACCAGTTCAAAGAGCTCGCCGACGTCGACATCACGAAGGGCCCGATGGAGGTCGGGCCGACGACCCACTACGTGATGGGCGGCATCCGCGTCGACGCCGAAACCGGGGCGACGACCGTCGCGGGGCTGTTCGCCGCCGGCGAGTGCGCCGGCGGGATGCACGGCGGCAACCGCCTCGGTGGCAACTCCCTGTCCGACCTGCTCGTGTTCGGCGCTCGAACGGGCGCCGGCGCGGCGGCGCACGCCGCTGGGTTCCCGGGCACCCCATACCTCGATCCGGTCCAGTTGCGCGTGGCCGAGCGCGAGCTGGGCGAGCCCCTCGAGCGGCTCGACGGCGAGGACGCCTATGCCATCCAGCGCGACCTGCAGGAGACGATGCAGACGCTCGTCGGGATCTACCGCACGGAGGCCGACCTGACCGAGGCGATCGCGAGGCTCGCCGACCTGCGGGCGCGCTGGCTCGCCGTCCGGGCGCCCAACGGCCGCGCCTACAACCCCGGCTGGAATCTCGTCTTCGACATGCGCAACCTGATCACGGTCTCGGAGGCCATCAGCCGCAGCGCGCGGCAGCGCCAGGAGAGCCGCGGCGCCCACAGCCGCGTCGACTACCCTGACCTCGATGATCGGGCCTGGGGTGGCGTGAACAGCGTCGTCCATCGCGCATCTGACGGCACCATGGAGGTCGGGACGAGCCCGCTGGTGTCGATGCGCGAGGAGCTTCGGGCGCTCCTCGGGGGTGCGCATTGACCGGGCCGCGGCAGCCTGGCGAGGCCGGGCGCGCCGTGACGGTCGTCGAGCCGACCGAGGTCACGGCGGCGTCCGGGCCGGCGACGGCCGGCCAGGTCATCGAAGCGGCCGTGCCGGCCGAGGCCGCGGGCGCGACCGCAACCCTGCGAGTCTTCCGTGGCGAGGCCGGCCAGGACACCCGCTTCGAGGACTTCGCCGTTCCGGTCCAGGAGGGCATGGTCGTCCTCGACGCCCTGCACTGGATCCAGGGCAACGCCGCGCCGGACCTCGCAGTCCGCTGGAACTGCAAGGCCGCCAAGTGCGGCTCGTGCAGCGCCGAGGTCAACGGCCATCCGCGACTGACCTGCAAGACCCGGCTGTCCGACCTCGATCTCGCCGAGCCGATCACGGTCGAGCCGATGCGGTCCTTCCCGCACATCCGCGACCTCGTGACCGATGTCTCGTGGAACTACGCCGTCAACCGGACCATCCAGCCGTTCACGCCGCCGGCCGACCTGCCGCAGTCGGAGTGGCGCTGGCAGCAGGCCGACATCGACCGCCTCCAGGAGTTCCGGAAGTGCATCGAGTGCTTCCTGTGCCAGGACGTCTGTCACGTGCTGCGCAGCCACGAGACCGAGCGGCCGTTCATGGGCCCGCGGTACCTCGTCCGAACTGCCGGCCTCGAGATGCACCCGATCGACCAGGCCGATCGGCGGCCGTACCTCAAGGAGCTCGGCAACATCGGCTACTGCAACATCACGAAGTGCTGCACCGAGGTCTGTCCCGAGCACATCGCGATCACCGACAACGCGATCATCCCGCTCAAGGAGCGCGTGGCCGATCGCTACTACGACCCGCTGCGCTGGGCCTGGCGGGTGCTCCGCGGGCGGCTGCCCGAGCTGCCCGTCGGCCGCGAGCTGCCGGTGTTCCCGGGCGGGCAACCGCCCGCCGCGTCAGCCGATCCGCAAGCCGATGGGTCCGAGGCGGCCGGGACGAGCCCACCCGAGCGGCGCGACGAGCCGAGCTGACGGGCGCAGGTCACGCGTGGAGCACGACGATCTGACGCTCGGCCTCGACGACGGGCGAGCCGCGGATCCGCCGCGAGGCGCGCGGGGACCGGGCTTCGTCGTCCGAACCGATGGCGCAGC
>QKHE01000053.1 GCA_003250155.1 Chloroflexota bacterium
GAGGGAGAAGCCCTCGCCGGAGACCACGAAGGTGAGTGGCGCCAGCAGCTGCGCGAGCGGCGGCGGGTACCAGTAGGCGTATGGCGTGTTCGGCGCGGCGGACGGGTCGTAGAGCGGCTCGCCGGCGGCGAGCCGGCTCGCCGCGAGCCAGTACGCGTGCTCGTCGTTGAACTCGCGCCACGACGTCGCGGCGATGACGGCGAGGAAGACGGCGCCCACGGCCGCGAGGATGACGAGGCCGAGCGGCGGCAACTGCCGCGTCCCGACGCGCACGGGCGTGACGAGCGCCCGCAGGGGGGCCGTCATCACTCGAGCCGGATCTCGTCGCCCGCCTGCGTGCCCGTCGCGTCGATCGTGCCGGCCGGCAGCTCCAGCACGCCGTCGGCGCCGCGGACGAGCGGCACGACGCCGGTCCATGGCGGCAGCGCGCGCCGCACCGCGAGGACGGTTCGGAGGCCGTCGCCGCGCGCCTTGCCGAGGAACACCGCGTCGATCGGGAAGCGCATGAACAGCATGTGGATGCCGTTCGTGCCGCCGAGCCACAGCCCCGCGCCGAGCGGCAGCGCGCGGCGACCCATCAGGCCGCGGAAGCGGGCCCACAGCGACGTGCCAAGCTCCAGGCGTGCGGCGAGGACCGTCTGGCGGGTCTCGTTGCGGGCCTGTGGCATCACGATCGCTCCGGCTCGGGCGCCGGTCCCTCCGGCTCGGGCGCCGGTCCCGGGCGTCAGCCCAGGTTCTGCATGATCAGGATCAGGGCCGGGCCCAGGATGACCACGAACAGCGACGGGAAGATGCAGCCGACGAGCGGGAACAGCATCTTGATCGGCGCCTTGGCGGCCATCTCCTCGGCGCGCTGGCGGCGCTCGATCCGCAGCTGCTCGGACTGGACCTGCAGCACCTTGCTGATCGACACGCCGAGCTGCTCGGCCTGGATGATCGCGCCGATGAAGTTCGTGAGCGGCTGGACCTCGGTGCGCGGGACGATGTCGCGCAGCGCCTCGCGCCGCGCCTTGCCGACCCGCACCTCGGCCAGCGCCCGCCGGAACTCGTCGACGAGCGGGCCCTTCATCTTCTCGACGACCTTGCCGAGCGCGGCGTCGAAGCCGAGGCCGGCGCGGACCGAGATCGTCAGCAGGTCGAGGGCGTCCGGGATCGACAGCAGGATCGCCTTCTGGCGCCGGCGGACCCGGCCGCCGAGCCAGAACTCGGGCGCGATGTAACCGATGCCGGCGAACAAGGCCCCGAAGATCAGGCCGTTGACGATGCTGCCGGAGAGGACGCCCAGGATGAACGCGACGCCGAAGCCGACGCCGGTCGCGATGGCCTTGATGCCGAGCCAGTCGGCGACCCGCATGTCGCCGGGATTGCCGGCCATGGCGAGGCGCTTCTCGGTGCGCTCGGTGAACGAGGACGACGTGATTCGCGACACCGCGCCGGACAGCCGGGACGCGAGCGGCCGGATCGTGCGGTCGAAGAACGGCGCCTGGAGCTCCAGCTCCTGGAGGTCCTTGGCGGTCATCTGGCCGAGCTGGCTCAGGCGGGCCTTGAGTGGGTCCTCCTGGCGCGAGCCGGCCAGGCCGACCGCGATCATCATGACCGCCAGCGCGGCCGCGCCGGCGACGATCAGGGTGGTGGTTTCAACGCCCAGCATCGCCTAGACCTCGATGTCCACGATTCGACGGATGGCCACGAACCCGGCGCCCATCGCCAGGAGCGCGACCCCGAACAGGATGACGCCGAGCGGGATCCCGATGACGTCGGGCGGTGCCACGAACATCGGATCGAAGAACCGCGGCGCGGCGAGGTAGATGAACAGGGCCAGGAAGAACGGCAGGCCGCCGACGACGTAGCCGGACATGCGCTGCTGGGCGGTCAGGGTGCGGATCTCGCCCTTGATCCGGATCCGCTCGCGGATCGTGAAGGCGATCGAATCGAGGATCTCGGCGAGGTTGCCGCCGACCTGGTGCTGGATGTTGATGGCCGTCGCCATCAGCTCGAAGTCCTCCGACTTCACGCGGCTGACCATGTTCTCCATGGCCTGGTCGAAGGGCAGGCCGAGGTTGACCTCGCGGATGACGCGGCTGAACTCGGTCGAGATCGGCGGCCGCGACTCGCGGACCACCAGCTCGATCGCCTGCAGGAACGACGAGCCGGCCCGAAGCGCGTTGGCGATCAGGGTGATCGTGTCCGGCAGCTGGCGGTTGAAGGCGTTCAGCCGCGACGACTTGCGGTGGCCCAGCCAGAAGCGCGGGATGAACGCGCCGATGAAGAAGCCCACCAGCAGGACCAGCGGGTTCTGGAAGCTCTCGATGACGAACCCGAGCAGGAACATCACGGCCGGCACGCCGATCGCGGTGCCGCCCCAGATCGCGAGGTACTCGGACGGCTTGAGCTTCAGGTCGGCCGCGCCGAGGTCGCGGCTCAGGTTGGCGCCGAAGCTGCGCTGCTCGACGGCCTTGTTGAGCTGGGCCAGGGCCGCCGACTTCTGGAGCAGCTCGCCGAGGCCCTCGCGCGGGGCACCATCGCCTTCCTGCTTCTTGCCGGCGGCGTAGCGCTCGAGGCGCTCCTGGGTGATGCCGCCCGAGCCGGCCAGGGCGATGCCCAGCGCGATCAGGACGACCGCGCCGGCGGCGAGGGCGGCGACGATGATGTTGAACGGCACCATCAGTGGATCAGTAGCTGAAGCCGAAGATGCCGTTCGGCAGGTGGATGCCCATCGCCTCGAAGTTCTCGACGAACTTCGGCCGGATGCCGGTCGGCTTCAGGCGACCCTGGATCTTGCCGTCGACGACGCCCGACTGCTCGAACATGAAGACGTCCTGCATGACGATCGTGTCGCCTTCCATGCCCTGGACCTCGGTGATGTTCACGATCTTGCGCGAGCCATCCTTGAGGCGGGACTGGTGGACGATCAGGTCGACCGCGGACGCGATCTGCTCGCGGATGGCGCGGACCGGGAGGTCGACGCCGGCCATGAGGACCATCGTCTCGAGCCGCGCGAGCATGTCGCGCGGGGTGTTGGCGTGGCCGGTCGACAGCGAGCCGTCGTGGCCGGTGTTCATGGCCTGCAGCATGTCCAGCGCCTCGCCGGCGCGGCACTCCCCGACCACGATGCGGTCGGGTCGCATGCGCAGGGCGTTCCGGACGAGCTCCCGGATCGGGATCGCGCCCTTGCCCTCGATGTTCGGTGGCCGAGCCTCGAGCGTCACCACGTGCTCCTGGCGGAGCTGCAGCTCGGCGGCGTCCTCGATCGTCACGATCCGCTCGTCGTTCGGGATGAACGACGACAGGACGTTGAGCGTGGTCGTCTTGCCGGAGCCGGTGCCGCCCGAGACGAAGACGTTGAGGCGGGCCTCGACGCAGGCGCGCAGGAACTCGAACATCTCCGGCGTCGCGGTCCCGAAGCGGATGAGGTCGTCGACCGTGAACGGGTTGGCGGCGAACTTCCGGATCGTGATGACCGGCCCGACGAGCGACAGCGGCGGGATGATCGCGTTGACGCGCGAGCCGTCGGTCAGGCGGGCGTCGACCATCGGCGACGACTCGTCGATGCGACGGCCGATCGGCGCGATGATCCGGTCGATGATGCGCATGACGTGGTCGTCGTTCTGGAAGACGACGTTCGTCAGCTCGAGCTTGCCGGCGCGCTCGATGTAGACCTGGCGGGGGCCGTTGACCATGATCTCCGAGATCGAGTCGTCACGGAGGAGCGGCTCCAGCGGCCCGAGGCCGATGATCTCGTCGGTGATCTGCTCGAGCATCCGGACCCGCTCGGCGCGGGTCAGGGCGAGGCCCTCCTCGTCGATGACGCGGCCGAAGATCTCCTCGATCTGGCGCCGGACCTCGACCTGGTTCGTCAGGTCGAGCTTGGGGTCCAGGTCCTGGATGACGCGGTTCTGGATCCGGAACTTGACGTCCCGGAAGGACTCGCGCGCGGGCAGCTGGGTGACCAGCCGCGGCGCGACCGGCGAGCCGGCCCCGCCGGGCGGGGCAACCTGTCCGCCTCCGCCGCCGGCCGGACCTGCCGGGACGGGCAGCTTCTCGTCGCCGGCGGACGCCGGCCGGGCGCTCTCGATTCGCTTCAGCAGAGACATCTACGCGGACCCCCTATGACCGCCACGCGAACAACGACTTCTTGTTGCCGACGGCAATCTTCGCCTCATTGTCCGTCGTCGGCTTGCTGGCGGCCGCCACGGGCGGCGGGCCGGTCAGCATGTTGGCCAGGCGACCGATGTCGTGTGACACCTGTGCCTCGCGATTGCTGAGGTAGAAGGGCACGCCCCGGTTGAGGGCGTAGACGACGCTGCGGCCGTCGCTGACGATCGTGTGATCGACCTTGCGGCCGATCGAGTGCTCGACGTCGGCGACGCGGATGCCGAGGGTCGAATCGGCGCGGTTGAGCACCAGCCGGGTCTTGTCGGGCGGATAGCCGAGCTGCTCGGCGACCTCGAGGAAGAGCCGCATGTTCTTCACCGAGGTGATCTCGAGGGTCAGGATCGTGAGCACCAGGTCGGCCTCGTCGAGGACCGCCAGGGTCGGCTCGTTGAAGCTCGACGGGCAGTCCACGATGACGAGGTCGTGCTCGGGCCGGAGGCGGACGAGGGCCCGCTTGATCTCCTGCGGCCCGACGAGCTCGGCCTGCTCCGGCGACGCCGGGGCCAGCAGGACCCGGATGCCGGACGAGTGGGCGACCATGAAGCTCTGGAGCGATTCGGCGTCGCCGTCGCCCGACTGCAGCTCCGAGGCGAGGTCGGCGATCGACTTGTTGCGCGGGTTGAGGTTGAGGAGCACGCCGACGTCGCCGAACTGGAACGACGCGTCGACGAGCGCGACGCGCTTGCCGAGCGCCGCGGCGGCGACCGCGAGGTTGACCGCGATCGTCGTGCGGCCCACGCCGCCCTTCGGGCTGAAGATCGCGACGACCATGCCCAGCTCGCCGTCGGGCTCGGGCTCGCTGCTCTTGCCGGTCACCACCGGGACGATGCGGCTGAGCTTGTCGCGCTCGCGGGTCCAGACCTGGCGGATCGAGGCCGTCAGCTCGTCGGAGCTGAACGGCTTCACCAGGAACTCCCGCGCGCCGGCGAGCATCGACCGGCGCAGGTAGTCGGCCTCGCCCTGGACGGACATCATCACGACGGCGGCGGTCGGCACCGCGGTGGCGAGTCGCTCGGTCGCCGTGATGCCGTCCATGCCCGGCATGTTGATGTCCATGAGGACGACGTCCGGCTGAAGGGACGTCGCCATCTCGACCGCCTCCTGACCGCCGGCGGCAGCGCCGACCACCTCGATGTCCGCCTCGAAGCCGAGGAGCTTGGACAGGTGGTCGCGGGTCTCCGCGATGTCGTCGACGATCAGGACCTTGATGCGGTCGCTCATCGGGCGGTCGTTACGGCTGCTCGGTCGGGAAGGGGACGATGATGACCTCCGGCGGCAGCACGCCGTACTGCTCGATCAGCGTGCTCAGGATGACGCCGGTCGTCGTCTCGACGATGCCCGCGTCGTCGGGCGAGCGGAGGACGAGATCCATCACCGCCGCCGGCGGACCGGTGAAGTCGTTGCCGGCATTGACGAACCGCGAGAACGCGAGGACCTCGGCCTGCTGCGGGGTGACCGCCAGGATCAGCAGCCGCGTGCCGCCGGGGAAGCCGCCGACGTAGCCCGGCGGAGCGGGTGTCGCGGCGGGCGTCGTCTGGCCCTCGGCGGGCGGGACGTACTGGTCCAGCTTGGCGATGACCTGGATGTCCTGGAGGATCATCTTCGTCGAGTGGGCGGTGATGTCACCGACCGCGGCGACCGTGCCGTCCGGCAGGACGTTCGTGACGTCGATGTTGAACGTCAGGATGACGTCGACGCTGTCGCCGGTCGTCACGAGCTTGGCCACGCCGCTGAGCTCGTTGATGGCGACCGCGATGCCACGCCGGCCGGGCGGGACCGAGACCTCGACGTCGCGGACGAGGAAGGCGCCCGTCGTCACCTGGCCGCCGGTCACGATCTTCTTCGCGACGATCTTGCCGACCGCCTGCGAGGGATCCTGGAGGGCACCGGTCTCACGCGCCGCGACGTCCAGCGTGCGGGTCGTGAGCATGTCCTCGGTGATGACCGTGCCCAGCTCGATGTCGACGGCGGCGACCACGGTCGGCAGGTTGACCGGCGCGGTCGGCGTCGGCGTGGCCTGGTCAGGCCCGGTGGTCGGCCCGCTCAAGAAGATGACGACGACGAAGACAAGAGCGGCAAGGAAGATGCCTGCAAGCAGGACGAGGCGACTAGTGCGTCGCAAGAGATGGACCCTCCCCGGAAGGCTGTCTCAACGTGTGACAGGTGTCACCACTCTAGCACCGGCTTAGCGGCCGGCGACTATACGAATGGCCTAGGACTGGTGGCAAGAACTGGGAAGCCGTGCCGCGTGTCGCAAGGTCCGCTGCAAGGTCCCGGTTACAGCGACGACCCGTCACCCGGACGGGTCGTCGGAGCGCGTCAGACGGCGTTGCCGATGATGCTGAACTGGTCGCTGATCTGCGTGCCAAGGAAGACGAGGGACACGATCGCCACGATCGCGATCAGTGCCAGGATGAGTGCGTATTCCGCGAGACCCTGCCCACGCTGGTCGGGGCGCTCAAGCGCCTGGAGCCAGCCGAGCATGCGAGTGGCCATGTGGCTTCACCTCCTCCCCGGTGTCGGTGAGGCGCGACCGGAGAAAGCAAGACCGCCGGGTCGCCCGGAGGGCACCCGGCGGTCGATGAGTCGTGGGAGCTGCGGTCGTCAGACCGAGGCGCCGACGGTGCTGAGAATGCCGCTGACCTGGGTGCCCAGGAAGATCAGGGCGATGATCGCCACGATGGCGATGAGGGCGAGGATCAGCGCGTACTCCGCGAGACCCTGGCCGTCGTCGTCGCGACGAAGAAGATTGATGAGAGCGGTAAGGAACGTCATCGAGTCCGGTACCTCCTTTCCAAGAAGATCCCCGGCCGGGCTCGGAAGAGAACTCCTCCCCCCACCGGAGTCGAGCCCGAACCCTAGTGACGGTTCAGGGCCCTGTCAACGGGGCGGTGCCCCGCTGCACCACGAGTGAAAGGCCTGGCTCCTCCGCCCGTGGCGGGTCGGAGGAGCCGATCCACGCTGTGTTAGACGGATGCCCCGACGGTGCTGAGAATGCCGCTGACCTGGGTGCCCAGGAAGATCAGGGCGATGATCGCGACGATCGCGATGAGGGCGAGGATCAGCGCGTACTCCGCGAGACCCTGGCCGTCCTCGTCGCGCCGCAGCTGGGCGAGGAACGCCTGAATGAACGCCATGGACCGTGCCTCCCACGTGATCCCGCCTACAGAACTCCCCGGGCGGGTCGTGACGCACGATAGAACGCGACGCCGCCCGAACTGAATGGTGAAGAAGTCCTACGTACGAATGGCGGGCCACGTACCCCGCCGGGGGCTCAGGCCGGGGTGGCGGTCCCGGCGGCCGGCTCCGGCAGCGGCACGACCAGCCGCAGCCGGGCGCCCTCGTCGAGCAGCTCGGCCGTCACGCCGAGCGTCTTCGCCCGGCCTGACACCTCGCGCCACAGCCGCTCCGGCAGGCGCGCCAGGCTGGCGAGTCGGGCGGCCTCGACCGCGTCGCGATGGGCGACCCGTCGCTCCTCGACCATCTCCGCCAGGGCCGGCGGCAGGTCCGCGCCCTCGGGCGGCAGCTCGGGGTCCGCGACCTCCTGCATCGCCCGGCCCGCGGTCAGCTCGATCTGCAGGGTGTCGCCCCAGTCGAGCTTGAGCGCGAGGCGGTCCGGCTTGCCGTCGAGGTGGGCCACGAGGGCGTCGTCGAGGATCCGGAACAGGCCGCTCTCGAGCTCGACCGGCAGGCGCCGGTCGACGCCGATCGATTCGAACTCGACCGCCACGCCGGCGCGCTCACCGCGATCCCGGGTCGCCCGTCGCAGGGTGGCCACCAGGCCGAGGTCGTCGAGGACCATCGGCCGGACGTCGAAGATGAAGGTCTTCGTCGCGTCGAGCGTCCGCTGGACCATGCTGATCAGCGCGGCGACCTCCTGGGGCGCGCGCGCGGGATCGGTGGCCACGAGCCGCTCGACGATCTGGGCCTGCAGGACGATGTTCGTCAGGCTCTGCGCGGGCCCGTCGTGCATCTGGCGCGCGATCTCGCGCCGCAGGTCCTCCTGGGCCGACAGCACGAGCTGCGGCAGCGACGAGCCGGCCACCTCACCGTGGGTCCCGGACGAGTCGGCCGCTCCGGCGCGAATCGCCCCGCTGCCGCCGAGCGTCCGAACCTGCTCGGCATGGGCCACGATCGCCTCGTTCAGCCGGGCCGCGGCCTTGCGCTTGCCCTCGAGCAGGTCGATCTGGGCCTCCATGAGCGCGGCCCGGCGTGCGACGCCGACCAGCTGGGTTGCCAGCTCGGCCAGCTCCTTGGGGTTGCCGCCGCCGCCGGCGGCCATCCGGTCGGCCGCCTGGGCCAGCTTCTCGGCGGCCGCCGCCCGGCGGCTCTCGTGCCGGCCGGCCTCGGTCCGTGCCTGGTTGATGAGGAGGTCGATCTCCTCGATCTCCTTGCCGACCTCACCCGCCTCGCCGTACAGGCGCCCGGCCAGCTCCTCGGCGCTCGACGCCGGCTCGCTCGACGCCGGCTCACCCGACGCCATATCGCCCGGGGTCGGCTCGGCGGGCGTCGAAGCGGCCTCGTTCGGCGGCTGCGCCGAAACGCCGGCGGACGCGCTGTCCCCCGACTCGGCGGCGACGCTCGACTCTGCCGCGCTGACCTCAGTCCTCCGGCATCTTGATCCAGCCCTGGCGCATCGCGTAGACGACGGCCTGGGTCCGGTCGTTGACGGCCAGCTTGCGCAGGATCGAGCTCATGTGGTTCTTGACCGTCTGCTCGCTGATCGAGAGGGCGTAGGCGACCTGCTTGTTCGTCATGCCCTGGGCGATGTTGTCGAGGATCTCGACCTCGCGCGGTGACAGCGGCGCGAAGATCGGCTGGGCCTCCTGGCCGTAGATCGCCAGCTCGCGGAACTCCTTGAGGACCCGCGACGCGACGGCCGGCTTCGAGAAGACCTTGTCGTTGATCAGGAACTCGCCGGCCGAGACGCGGCGGATGACGTGGACGAGGTCCTCGGGGCTGATGTCCTTGATGACGAACGCCGCGGCGCCGGCCTTGATCGAGGCGAACAGCGACTCCTCGTCCTCGTCCTGGGACATCACGATCACCGCCGTCGCCGGCAGCTCGCGCCGGATCCGCTGGGTCGTCTCGATCCCGCCCGGGGCCGGGAGGGACAGGTCCATCAGGACGATGTTCGGCGACAGGGCATCGGCCGCCTCGAGGGCCGACCGGGCGTCGGCCGCCTCGCCGACGAGCTCCAGGTCGCGCTCGCGCCCGAGGACGTTGGCGATGCCGACGCGCACGAGCGCGTGATCGTCAACGATCAGGATGCGGATGCGGTCGCTGGCGGTGGCCGCCCCGCCGCGCCGGCCTTCAGTCGTCTTGGCCTCGGTCATTCGAGAACCTCCCCAGGGATCGGCATGCCCATGGCTCCCGGCGGGATCGACATCCTGACGACCGTCCCGAGATCCTGGCTGGATCGTACTTCGAATCGCCCGCCGATCAGCTCGGCCCGTTCGCGCATGAAGTGCAGTCCGAAGTTGCGGCGTGGCCCGTGGTTTCGTCCGTCGGCATCGAACCCGCGTCCGTCGTCGTGCACCTCCACCGTCCAGCCACCGTCACGCTCGGACTCGATGCGGACCCGGACCTCCGTTGGGCCGGCATGCTTGCGGGCGTTCTGCAAGGCTTCCTGGACGACTCGAAGGATGACGATCTCGACCGTCTCGGGCAACCCGTCGATGTCCTCATCGAGCTCGACGATGACCGGGATGTCGAGCGCCGCGCTGATCTGGTCGGCGGCCTCGTGGATCGCGCCCGAGAGGCCCAGGTCGGCGAGCAGCGGCGGCCGCAGCTGGCTGAGGTAGGCGCGCACCCCGCGCAGCTCGCGGGACAGGACCTCGCGCAGCCCTCGCAGCTCGGCCCGGGCGAGATCCTCGTCGCGGTCGAGCAGCCGCTGGACGACCTCGACCTGGAAGATGGCGTTCGACAGCGCTTGCGCCGGCCCGTCGTGGACCTCGCGCGCGAGCCGCGTTCGCTCGGCCTCCTGGGCTTCGACGATCCGCATCTGCAGGTCCGGCAGCGACGCCGGATAGGTCAGGTCGCCGACGAGGCTGGTGTCGTCGCGAGCGAGGAACAGCCACGCATTCTCGAGGCTCTTGACGGCCAGTTCGATCCTCGTCAGCACCGACCGCTCGGCGCCGACCTGCTGGCTGGCGACCGCTTCGTCGCGCCGCAGGTTCTCATCGGTGCCGCTGTCGGCCGCGCCCGCCCCTTCGGTCGCGCCGTGCCCTCCCTCGGCCGCCCGGCCGGCGTCGGCCAGCAGCTCTCGAAGCCGCTGCCAGCGCTCGACCTGCTCCAGGTAGGCGGCCCGGTAGCGCTCGCGGATGTCACGCAGGGCATTGGCGCTCGTCGAGACGGAGGCCTGGGCCTCCGCGACCAGCGCGGCCAGGTTGGCAGGCGTGCCGTCGGGGGTCAGGGTGGAGTCATCGCCGGGGTGCGCCGCGCCATCGGCCGGACCGGAATCGGCGGTGATGCGTGCGTCATCGGGGTGGTGGCCGTTGCGCTGGTCGGGGGTTGGACCAGCGGCCCCCTGGCTGCCGGCACCATTCGGGCGTCCGGCGCCCCGGTTCCCGACGCCCGCCTTGCCAGCGCGGCGGCTCGCCTGGGTACTCACCTGGCCGAGTATAGGCACGGGTCATGGCCCCTCAGTAGCCCGAAGGTCCCGCAACCGCACAGGACCAACCGCCGCGGCCGCGGCTGCGGCCGTGGTCGTGGCGTGCGGGCCGCCGTCTTCATATCTCTCCCGGCATGCCTGTGGTGGCATAACGATGCTGCGGCACCGGCGGGTGCTCGACTGACCCCAGTCAGCGCCATTCCACCACGCGCATGCCCGACGAGATATGACGACGGTCGTCGAACGGAGGAGCGCCGAGATCCCAGCGGCGTCCGGCTCAGGGGCAGCGGATGCGGAAGGCGAGGACGTTGGCAAGCGCGTCGCCGTCAGGCGACTCACCGCTGCCGGTCGAAGGCGGCAGCTCGAGCGGCACGAAGCAGGCGGCGTCGGGACCGCCGGCGAGGATGACGGCCGGCCACAGGCCGGTGTTCGAGGCCTCGACCACGAGCAGGCGGGCCGGCGGATCGAACGAGCGGGCCAGGTCGAGGATCGCGTCGGGCGGCTCGTTCGGCAGGGCGATCGCCCGGTGGCGGGTCTCCTCGGCGAACCAGATCGGGAAGTCGGTGATGACCGGGCCGGGCTCGGCCTCGAGCGGCGTGCCGGCGGCGGCGAGGGCGGGGGGCAGGGCGGCGTAGCGGGCGGCGGTCTCGCGCCCGGTCTGGCCCTCCGACGGCAGGACGACCACCGTGAACAGCAGGCTCGCCGAGATCGCGAACGCGGCGCCGAGCCAGGCGACGGGCCTCGTCCAGCCGCGTGCGGCGCTGACGCGCTCGAAGAAGCGGTCGAAGGCGAGCAGGGCCGCGATGATCAGCAGGACGTGGATCGCCCCGGCGGCGTGCTGGAACGTGCCCCACGTCGTCGACACCGGGAAGACGAGCGTCGCGACCGCGAACACGAGGATCGAGAACAGCAGCAGCGGTCGGAGCGCCGTGGCGCGGGCCGCCTCGAGCGACCCGAGGAGTCCGATGACCGACAGCGGCACGCCGAGCAGCAGGAGCACCGTGCCGAGGTTGTGCAGGAAGCCGATCCAGCGGAGCTCGAGCAGCCGCGGCAGCCCGGCGTCGAGATAGCGGGCGAGGGTAGGCTGGTCGTGCCACGCGAAGATGTCGCGGCCGTCGAGGCTCAGGGCGTTGACGAGCGCCTGGCCCGGGAACGGCGAGCCGAACTCGAGCCAGTCGCGGACCGCCCACGGGATGAAGACGAGGATCGAGACCACGGCGGGAACGGCGATGAGGCGGAGCCAGGTGCCCGCGCGAGCACCGGCGCCGGGGGCGCCGCCGGCGAGGCCCCAGGCGATGACGGCCCACGCCAGCGCGAGCAGGATCGCCTCGTTGCGGGTCAGGGCGGCGAGGCCGAGGAGCAGGCCGAGCAGGATCGAGCGGCCGAGGCGAATCTCGCCTCCGACTCGGTACTCCCGCGAGATTCGATTCATGACCAGCGTCGCCCCGAGCACGAGCGCCGCGAACGGGATCGTCGAGTCCGGCAGCGCGGCGGGCGCCACGAGCGGGAGGTAGACCGCCGTGGTGAATCCCGCGCCGAGGCCCAGGGCGCGGGCCCGGTTGGGGGGCAGCCGGCGCTCGATCGCCACGTCCGCGGCGAGCCGCCACGCCAGGACGGCGGTGATCGCGAACCCCGCGACCGACACGACCTGCGCCGCGGCGAGGTTCGCGCCGAGGAGCGACATCGGCACCGCGGCCAGCAGCGTCGGCAGCGGCAGCCAGACCTCGAACGCCGGCCGCGGGAACTCGAGCGGCGGGGTCTGGAAGCTCCAGATCGCGTCGGTCGTCAGGCCCCGGCCCTCGACCAGGTTCCGCGCCACCCCGACGTAGTAGGCGACGTCCTCCGGCCGCGGGAACACGATGACACTCGAGGCCCACGCGCCGACCACGACCGCGACGGCGAGCACCAGGGCCGCCGAGGTCCACGCTTCGCGGCGGCTCACGCGCGGCGGCTCACGGAGCTAGCCGCACCGCGAGTCCTCCGCGGTCGTGCAGACCGGGAAGAGGGCAAGGACGGGCAGGCCACCGTCCGACGCGGGCACGGTGAACGACGGCGGGCCGATCCAGGACGGCCGCTGGCCCTCGAGGACCGGCGCCATGGCTCGAACGGTGTCCGCGCGTTCGACGACCAGCCAGCGGATCGAGTACGCCCGGGCCACCGCCTCGATCGTCTCGATCGGGTCGTCGGGCATCACGACACCGGGCCGACCGGTCCAATACTTGAAGCCGCCGGCGTCGATCGACATGAGCCGGTCGTCGGCTCGAACCTCCATCCGGTCGAGCTCGGCGGCGAGCGTCATCCGCGGCTGGCGGGTCTCGTCCCAGCCGGCGTGGAGCGCCGGCGTGAAGATCGCCGAGCTGGCGATGACGAGCGCGACGATCGTCCACACGAAGATCGAGCCGGCGAGGCCCGCCTCCCAGTGGCGTCGCCGGCCGGCGATCCAGCCCACGAGCAGCAGGATGCCCTCGACCGACAGGATCGCGGCGTGCGGCGCGAGGCCGATGGCGGTGTGGATGAACGCGCCGCCGGGGACGTGCAGCGGGTACAGGAGCGCCGCGCCGGCAAAGGCCACGAAGGTGTAGACGAACCACGGCTGGAACGGCGGCGAGCGCCGCCGCGCGAGGGCGCCGATCAGGAGGAACGGCACCAGGACGACGCTGCTGATCATGACCGCGAAGTTGCCCAGCGCGCCGGCGAGCCCCGCGACGCGTGACTCGACGATCGCGGGCACGCCCTGCGCAAAGAATCTCGCGGGAGAGTACTCGGTCGTGATCGAGTTCCACTCGCTGATGTCGACCAGCCACAGCGCGGCCCCGTTCGACGAGGTCGGCGAGATCGAGCCGAAGACGGCCAGCTGGCGGGCCCACCAGGGGCCCATGACGACGAGGAACAGGACCGCCGCGAGGACGCCGGCGAGGAGCGGGATCGGGGGTCGATCGTCCATGTGGGTCCAGGCCCGCGAGCCGCGGCGAGATCGCCACCAGCGCACGCGATCGGCGAGCCAGACGAGCCCGATCGCGCCGGCCAGCAGGATCCCGTCGTTGCGGGCGAGCGTCGCCAGCCCGGCCAGCAGGCCGGCGAGGGCGAACGAGCGGCCGTCGCCGCGCAGGCCGCGGGCGGTCAGCCACAGCGTGGCCGCAACGAGCGGGTGGAGGATCCCGAAGTTCTCCGGCTGGACCATGAACGCGGCCACCGCGCCGGGGACGGCGCTGATGACGCCGGCCGCGTTCGCCACCAGCGGCCGGGCGCCGGCGTCGCGGGCGATGAGCCAGGTCAGCGGCGCGGCGAGGGCGCCGATCAGGACGCCCGGCAGCGCCGAGGCGAGGGCCGTCGGGCCGAGGATCGAGATGAACGGCGCCTGCAGGAAGCTCGCCAGCGGCAGCCAGTGGGCGTTCGACGGCACCGGCAGCGTCGCCGGATCGGGGATCTTGTTGCCGACCTCGGCGAAGATCCACACGAAGTCGACGTTCAGGCCGTGCCCGGCAGCGATGGCCCGCCCGACGTCAACGTAGTAATAGGAATCGGGATAGGCCGGGTCCGGGTACAGCCAGACGAGGACGGCGCGGACGCCGAGAGCCAGGAGGTAGAGCGCGACCGCGGTCCGCACGACGCCGGGACTCTACCAAACGCCCGACCCCTCACGACCTCAGCCGAAGGTACCGTGCCGCATTGACCGCCGCCGGAGTTGACGGGCGCGCCTGAGGCCCGATGCTATGCGGCCATGACGAGGGAGCGCGCGCTCCGGGATGGCCTCGTCCTTTCCGGGCTCTTGTTCACGGTCTACCTGTTCGGCGTGGTCGCGCCGCAGACGAAGACGTTCGGCTTCGACGCGCTGTCGTACTGGATCTACTCGATCGACGATCCCTACGCGATCACCCACGGGACGATGGGCTCGTTCGTCTACTCGCCGATCGCCGCCCGGCTGTTCTCGCCGACGTCGCTGCTGCCGTGGTGGACGTTCCTGTGGCTGTGGTCGGCCGTGCTCGTCGGGACCGTGCTGTGGCTCGGCGGCCGGCGCTGGTGGCTGGCCCTCCTGGCATTCCCGCCGGTGGCCTTCGAGCTGTACCACGGCAACGTCCACCTCCTGATCGCCGCGGCGATCGCGCTCGGCTTCCGCTATCCGGCCGCGTGGTCGTTCGTGCTCGTCACGAAGGTCACGCCGGGCGTCGGCCTGCTGTGGTTCGCCGTCCGGCGGGAGTGGCGCCCGCTCGCCGTCGCCCTCGGCGTGACGGCCGCGCTCGTCGCCGCCTCCCTGGTGTTCGACTTCCGGCTGTGGGGCGAGTGGATCGAGAAGGAGCTGCTCGTCTCGCTGCGCCAGCCGCCGAACCAGCCGCAGCTGCCGATCCCGCTGTGGGTCCGGCTCGCCGCGGCTGCGGCGCT
Organism: Chloroflexota bacterium; assembly: GCA_003250155.1. Classification (GTDB taxonomy): domain Bacteria; phylum Chloroflexota; class Limnocylindria; order Limnocylindrales; family CSP1-4; genus UBA5189. The sequence goes on from QKHE01000053.1 coordinate 15,149, forward strand.
CGTCGCCTGGGGTGCGCGCAGCGACCGCAAGTGGACCGTCCCGGCCTCGGCCGCGATCGCGATGCCCGTGCTGTGGCTGGCGGCCCTGTCGGTGCTCGCCGCGCTCCCGACCCTCGACCGCCCCGAGCTGCAGCCGGGACCGCGCTCGACGCCCGCCGCCTCGAGGCACGAACGACATGACGGGAGCACGTAGGTCATGACCGAGGGACGCCGGCGCGCGATCCGCGACGGCCTGCTGCTCGCCGGCCTGATCTTCAACGCGACCCTGGCCGTCTTCTGGCTGCCGAACCTGTACGTCTGGATCGATGCGACGGCCTGGCGATCGATCGACCTCGACCACCTCTACGTGGCCGC
>QKHE01000119.1 GCA_003250155.1 Chloroflexota bacterium
CTTCCCGAGCAGTGAATATTGGGTCCCGAAGAACGCGCTCGCGCCGAGCGCGACAGCGATCGCGGCAACGAGCAGCGGTGCGTCGGCGAGGATGGCGAGAACGAGGAGGACGGCGGACAGCCCACCGCCGAAGCGGTGGCCGCGAGGATCGATTTGGCGAATGGCTGAGCTGGTGGACACGGCGATGACCTCGGTGGCCTGGGACGAGCGCGAGGCGACCAAGGTCCGATGGGTCGGGAACTGACCGGCGGAGGCCGCGTCGCGCGGGACGCTTGGGTCCTGCGAGGTCGGTCGGTGAGGGGCTGGGCGGTCCTCAGGCGGACCGGCGCGCACTCACGGCCGACGCTCGCCGGCTACACGCGCAGGTCTGGAAGGTACGGGACGCGCTCATGTGGTGCCGGACTGTAGCACAGCCTGTCGTCGAGGTCCGTCATCGGTACCGCACCGGACCGTGTCGGGGGTACGGTTGCAGGTTCCGCCGGGGCCCCCTTACGCTGCCGGTCCCATGTCGCCTGCCATGCGACGCCCCGACCGTGGGTCGGCGCCACGTCGCCTCGTCCACCGCGCGAGCGCCACGGTCGCGCTCGCCCTGGCGGTCGCCTCGCTCGCCGCCTTCCCACTGCTGCGTCCCGTCGTCCTCGATGACGACACGGCGGTCGCCCGTGCCATGGGGCCGCTGCCGGCGTGCCGCTACGACGACATCCTGACCTCACCGCGCGGCTACCGCCACTGGTCGACGACGCTCGTGGACACGATCCTGATGGTGCCCCGGACCTACGTGCCGCCCGATCTCGTGCCCGTCTCACAGGCCGGGATCGAGGGCTTCGGCAAGGTCCGTCAGGTCATGATCGCCGACCTCCGGGCGATGGCCGACGACGCTCGCTCGGCGGGAGCAGGGATCGGCGTCCGGAGCGCCTACCGCAGCTACGAGCAGCAGCGCACGACGTTCCGCTACTGGATCGGCAAGCTCGGGCGGGCCGAGGCACTGCGCGTCTCGGCGCGACCGGGTCACAGCGAGCACCAGCTGGGTTTGGCCATCGACTTCAGGTCCGAATCCGGTGGCAGCCCGTTCGAGGGGGACTGGGGACTGACGCCGGCAGGCCGGTGGATGGCCGCCAACGCGTGGCGCTACGGCTTCGTCATGAGCTATCCGAAGGGCGAGCTCGACGTCGCCTGCTACGAGTACGAGCCATGGCACTTCCGCTATCTCGGCCGGGAGCTGGCCATGCGCGTCCACGACTCGGGACTGACGATCCGCGAGTACCTGTGGGCCAACTACACCACGGCGGTCGTTCCACCGCCGTCCGGCGAGCCGCTGCCGACGTACGCGCCGACCCAGGTTCCGACCGAATCTCCGATCTCGAGCGCGAGCCCGTCGCCGGAGCCGAGCCCAACGGCGGCGCCCACGCCGAGCCCGAGCCCCACGCCATCGGCCGAGCCGACGCCGGCGGCGCCATCCGCGGAGCCCACGCCGAGCCCTGCCGCGTCGCCCAGCCCGGGCGTCATCGGAGCCCTCGGGCCGACGGGCACGGCCGCCGCGATCGTCGGCTTCGCGGCCCTGTCGGCGGCGATCCTGATCCTGTGGCGGCGTGGTCGGTTCGGGGCAGTACTGTAGGGCTAAAGACCTGTCCGGTGACGTTCCATAGCATGCGGCCCTAGCGCACCGTCGCTCCGGGGTATGCCCCAGTCACCGGGAGAGTTCGTCATGTCGCATCGCCGTGGAGCCGCGTTGCCGATCGCCCTGGCGATCGCGCTCGTCGTTGCGGCGCTCCCGGCGTTGGCGCAACCCGTATCCGCGGCTTCCGGCAGCTACCTCGCGAGGTGCGCCGTCAACCTGCGCGCCGGCCCGAGCACGGCTTCGTCCGTCCGGGTGACCATCTCCAAGAGCACGTCGGTGATCGCCTCGGGCACGGTGACGGGCGGCTCCTACTGGGCCGCCTGCGGCGGAGCCGTTTCAGGCGGCACGTGGTTCGAGATCGTCGCCGTCGATGGCAAGAGCGTGGCGTCGCTGTACGGGGTTCGGGTGGTCTACGCCGCGAAGGCGCTCTTCCGCCGCGCCCCGGCGCCGACGACCGAGTTCCTCGCGAACTGCGCCGTCAACGTTCGAGCCAAGCCCTCGACGAGTGCCGGGATCCGGGGCGCTGTCGGGGTGCACGGCGTCGTCACTGCCAGCGCAACCGTCAGCGGTGGTTCATGGCGGGCCGAGTGCGGCACGAGCGTCAGGGGTTCGTCGTGGCTGAAGGTCATCGCCATCAACGGCCGCAGCGTGTCCTCGCTGTATGGCGTCCGCGCCGTCTACGTGGCCAAGGGCCTCTTCCGCTCGCTGGCGTCCACGTCATACCTGGAGGGCATCGACGTCTCGAACTGGCAGGGCCAGATCGACTGGGCGCGCGTCCGAGCGGCGGGCATCCGCTTCGCGATTGCGAAGGCCAGTGAGGGCGTCGGGTTCCAGGACCGCAGCTACGACCGCAACAAGGCGGGCGCGATGGCCCACGGCATCGCCTTCGGCGCCTACCACTTCGCCCGCCCCGAGAACGATCCCATCGCCGAGGCCGACTGGTTCATCGAGGTCGCCGGCTACCGGCGCGGGATGATGATCCCGACCCTCGACCTGGAGCGGACCGGTGGTCGCAGCCCGGCCGGGCTGACGGCCTGGACGAAGGCCTGGCTCAAGCGCGTCCACGACCGGCTCGGCGTCCGGGCGATGATCTACACGAGCCCGTCGTTCTGGCGCCGCAACCTCGACAACACCAGCTGGTTCGCCAATCACGGCTACGCCATCCTGTGGCTCGCTCACTGGGAGCGGTCGACGCCGTCCATCCCGGCATCGGGCTGGGCCGGTCGGTCGTGGACCTTCTGGCAGTACTCGAGCACGGGCACCGTGCCCGGCATCTCCGGCCCGGTCGATCTCGACCGCTACCGCTTCTCCAGCCTGCGCCCGGTCACGTACTGAAGGCGCGCTCCCGCTGCGAGAGCTGGCGGCCGGCCTCCATCCCGCTACGATGCGGCCATGGCGGGCGCCGCTCCCCACTTCGTCGCGCTCGTCCCGGCCCATGACGAAGCGCCTCGCGTCGGTGCGGTCGTCCGCGGCGCCGCGCTCCACGGCCGGGTGATCGTGGTCGACGACGGCTCGACCGACGGCACCGCCGATGTCGCCCGGGCCGCCGGCGCCGAGGTCCTCGAGCAGCGCCCGAACCAGGGCAAGGGAGCGGCCCTGCGAACCGGCTTCGCCGCGGTGCTGGCGAGCGATGCCGCGGCCGCCGTCACGCTCGACGGCGACGGCCAGCACGACCCGTCCGAGATCCCGACGTTCCTGGCGGCGCTGGCGCGTCGCGTCGACGCCGGGCTGCCGACCGAGCTCGTCGTCGGCCGGCGCGACTTCACGAGGATGCCGGTCGTCAGGCGGATCGCGAACTCGCTCGGAACGGCGGTCCTGTCGATGGCGCTCGGCCGGTACGTGCCTGACAACCAGTCCGGGTATCGCCTCGTCGGGCGCCGGCTGATGGCCGCGATGCTGGACAGCCGTGAGCGCGGCTTCGCGTTCGAGGTCGAGATGATCGCCGTCTGCCAGCGCGAGGGCTGGCCGGTGGCGTGGGTCCCGATCCGGACGATCTACGGCGACGAGCGAAGCCATGTCCGGCCGCTCGCCCATCTTCGCGAGTTCCTGGGCATCGCCGTCCGGGCCGGAAGGATCGCCCGATCGCCGCGGCGGGCGCCCGAGCGGGGCGATCTCGTCTAGCGCAGCACCTCGAGCGCGTCGAGGTCCACCCGCGGACGTCCCGAGCTACCGACCACGACGATCGTGATCGTGTGGCTCCCGACGGACGACCAGGCCTTCGAGAAGGCCACGTAGCGGGTTGTCCTGGTCGGCGCCCAGAGATCGATGGTCGTGGCGAGCGTGCCGTCGATGTAGATCCTCACCGCGCCGCGGTGCGGGCCCAGCGCGGTCACGAACGCGATGGCCCGCGCCTTCGTGGTCAGCCAGGCCTTCGCGCCGGCCGCCCTGGCGAAGCGGACCGAGCCGCCCGAGTAGGCGCTCGAGCTCGCCGTGCGCCATGTGCCGCGGTAGACGATCGCCGGCTTCGTCTGCTGGAACAGCTTGGGCCGGAGGGTCGGCCCGGCCTTCCAGGCGCCGACGTTACCGGCCTTGTCGCGGGCGCGGACCTCGAAGCGGTACGTGTGACCCGGCTTGAGCGTGACGTTCCGGCCCGGCGACGACAGGCCGCTGGCGATCCGCTTGAACGCTCCGCCATCCACGCTCCGCGCGATGTCATAGCTGGCCACCCCGGCCGGACCGACGTCGCTGCCCGTCCACGTCAGGCGGACGGGCACCCGGGAGCCGATCGTCACGCCGGATCGGAGGCTGGCGCTCGGCGCCGTCGTGGTCGGCTTGTGCGCGTCGAAGACCATCGAGATGACGTTCGATGCGGCCACCGGGTTGCCCGCGAGGTCGGTGACCGCCCCGGCAGGGATCCCGAACGTCAGCGTGCCGTCGGCCCAGCCGTCGTTCATCACGCTGAAGCCATAGCTCGCGCCGCTGCCGAAGATCATCGGGACGTCCCACGGGCTCGCGGCGTCTGACGTCCCACCGATCACGACGTCGGACGGCGTGAAGCCCACGACCGGCTCGCTGAACGAGGCCGTCACGTCGACGTACGTCAGGCTCGTGTTGTTCACGTACGTCCGGTGCGGCGTCTGCCACAGCGAGACCGTTGGGCCCTCGGTGTCGACGGCGTAGCTCGTCGTCGCCCGAGCGGGCTCGACGGGACCATCCAGCCCCGCGAAGTCGGTGACCGCGTCGGCCGCCAGCGTCAGGTCGATCGAGCCGTTGGTGGGATGGGCCGACGTGAGCGTCACGGTGTATGACGCCGCGCTGCCGGTGACCGAATCGACGGACCAGCCCTTCGACGACCCGCCGATCTCGAAGTCGGACGACTCGAGACCGTCCACCGGCTCACTGAAGATGAGGCCGAAGGGGATGGTGTCGCTGCCGGTCGGGTCGGGCACCATCGGCTTCAGCGAGGCGACACTGGGCGGCGTCGTGTCATTGTCCGGCCCGGTCGTCGCCGCGATCCGGATGGCGACGTTCTGGCGGAGGGTCGGGAACGTCGGGAAGAAGGTGTTGCCCGGGCAGGCCGTGGCGCTCACCTGGCGATGGCCGGCGATGTTCGGGATGTACTTGCTCTTGCCGGTGACCGGATTGACGTAGACCGACGCGCCGAGCGGGTCGATCCCGTGGCGCTCCAGCTTCCAGGCCAGGAGCTGCTCGAGCGAGCTGCGGGCCGCCGCCGTGGGCAGGCGATTGGTGAACGTCCCAAGCAGGACGATGCCGACCGTCGCGTCGTTGAAGTTCTTGGCGTGGGCGCCGCGGACGACATTGCCGGCGAGGTCCTCGCCGGTCGGCTCCTCGCCCGGCGAGTAGGGCCGCGAGTAGCGACCCTCGTAGATCCGCCCCGACTCGTCGATCAGGAAGTTGTAGCCCATGTCGCCGAAGTCGCGGGTCTTCGCATAGAGGTAGTAGATCGCACGCACCGTCGCCGCCGGATTCGGGTCGTTGTTGCGGCCCGCGGTGTGGTGGACGATCGCCTTCTGCATCGGCGCGAAGCTGGGGGGCCAGACCTCGTTGCCACCCGAATCGAAGCGATACGCCTCGTCGGCGCCCCACTCGGCACGGGAGACGATGTTCGGTTGGCTGGTCGCCGCGCTGGCCACGCCGGCCCCGCCGCCCGCCAGCCCGCGGCCGGGCTTGGCGTCGATGCCGATCACGGTCAACCGGCCGATCGGCCGGTCGGTCGTCACGCGGACGAAGCGCGCGCCGCCCGTCCAGAGCACCCCGCCCCACGTCTCGGCGCCGCCATCGCCGTCGCCGGCGTCCTCGGAGTGGCCGACCGGGATCTCCTCGCCGAACTCGTTCGGACGCTCGCCGAAGGCGACCGTGATCTCGGCCTCGTGGGCGTGCGACCAGTGGACCGCGACGTGCGAGGCATCGAACGGCAGGGGCACGATCCGCCGATGGGTGATCGAGATCGTGGCTTCGTGACTGACGACCTCGACCGGGCGCGGGCTGGCGAGCGTGCCGATCGCCGGGACCATCGCCGTCAGCAGGGACGCGAGCACCAGGCTCGTCACGGGGACCGTCGTCAGGGAGCGGCGGCGAGCAGGGCGCATGGTCGCTGGCGATGCCTTTCGCTGGGCTGGCCGCATCCCCCGGCGGCGCGAGCACCAACCGTAGGCCGCGGCTCTGCCCGACACCATAGCGAAGCGGGCCTAGCCGCGACCGGGACTTCTGCGGAATCCCGACGCGGGCGCCGACGGGACGGTGCCGCGGTGGCGGGACGCCCCGGCGCGGACCCTACCGGGTCGCGGCTGGATCGCGCTCCGGATCCAGCCTCAGCGCCGGGAGCACCTCGCGACCGAAGACCTCGATGAACTCGGCTTGATTGCGGCCCACGTTGTGGAGGTGGATCTCGTCGAAGCCCATGTCGACGTAGTGCTGAATATGGTTCGCGTGAGCCTCGAGGTCGGCGCTGATCAGCACCCGGTTCGTGAAGTCCTCCGGTCGCACGAGCTTCGCCATCGCGGCGAAGTCCTCGGGATTCCTGATGTCCTGCTTCGGGAAGGGCATGCCGCCGTTGGGCCACTCCTCCATCGCGTTGCGCATGGCCTCGTCGTCGGTCGGCGCCCAGCTGACGTGGAGCTGTAGCAGCTTCGGGATCGGGGCCTTTCCGACCTCGGCGCAGCCCTCGTCGCATTGCAGCCACAGCAGCCTGACCTTCTCGTCCGCCGCGCCGACGGTGATCATGCCCTGGGCGAACCTCCCGGTCCGCTTCGCGTTCAGCGGGCCGGATGTCGCGACGTAGATCGGAACGGGCTCCTCAGGCCGCGTGTACAGCCTGGCGCTCTCCAGCTTGAAGTGCTTGCCGCGGTGCTTGGTGACGTTGCCGCTGAACAGCTTCGCGATGATCTCGATCGCCTCGAACAGCATCTCCGACCGGACGCCGATCTCCGGCCACTCGCCGCCGAGGATGTGCTCGTTGAGCGCTTCGCCGGCGCCGAGGCCGAGCCAGAATCGGCCCGGGAACATCGCCCCCAGCGTCGCGGCGGCGTGCGCGACGACCGCAGGGTGAAAGCGGCCGCCGGGGTATGTCACCGCCGTCCCGAATCGCAGCGACGTCCGCAGCCCGAGCGCGCCCATGAACGACCAGGCGAAGGCGCTCTGGCCCTGCGCCGGGGTCCACGGGTGAAAGTGCTCGGAGACCATGAAACCGGCTTCGAAGCCGACCGCTTCCGCCTGGGCGCACCAGTCGAGCAGGTCGGTCGGGTGAAACTGCTCGAGCATCGCCGCGTACCCGATCTGCGCCATTGGCTGATGGTACGGCACCGATCGCTGGATCCGACGCCCGGTCAGCTCGGTCTGCCCGTCCGCGGCCCGGCGCCGGAAACGGATCGGCAGGGCAGCGCGCGTGGCACGATGGGGGCGTGGCCAACGAGCCCTCCGTGACCGGCTTCGTGACGCGCCTTCGCCCGCTCGCCCGGGGAGCAACCCGAGCACCGGACGCGTACCTCGCTGCCGGCGGTGATCTTCGGGACATCGATGTCGTCGGCGTCAGGCTGCCGCGTCGTGCGACCGCGGCGCTGCTCGTGGCGACGGCCGTCGTGCTGCTCGACATGACTCGGACATTCGTGACGCCCGAGCTCCTCGGGCTACCGCCGGACGGCGGCGCCATGGCGCGGGCCGTGCAACGCTTCGGCCTGTTCCTCGTGCTGCCGCTCGGGGTCCTCGTCCTCGGGTTCCGCGACCAACCGTCCCGCTATGGCCTGCGGTTCGGCGACTGGCGCTGGGGCGGGGGCCTGCTGCTCGCCGGGATCGTCGCGATGACGCCGATCATCCTGATCCTGGCGCAGCTCCCGGACTTCCGCGCCTTCTACGGGCGTCCGGCGGGCTCGCTGCCGACCATCGTCGCGGCCTACGCCCTCGAGCTGCTGTCGGCCGAGTTCGTGCTGCGAGGCTTCCTGCTGTTCGCGCTGCTCCGCCGGATCGGTCCGCTCGCGCTCGTGATCGTCCAGGTGCCATTCATCTTCGCCCACCTCGGGAAACCGGAGCCGGAGCTGTGGTCGACGTTCTTCGGTGGCGCGGTCTTCGCGTGGCTCAACTGGCGGACGGGCTCGATCCTGTGGAGCACCCTCGGTCACCTGTACATCCTGGTCCTGATGATCGCCGCCGCCGGTGGGGTCACGAGCTGACGGCGGCGCCCCCGGAGCCCCAGCGCCGGACCTCTGCGTCGAGATCGAGCGGCATGACGGCCCCCCGGCGTTCGAACTCGCCCCACGCCTCGCGCGGGACACGCCACATGATCTCGAACTCGTTGCCGTCCGGGTCGGCGCCGTAGAGCGATTTCGAGACACCGTGGTCGCTGGCGCCGCCCAGCGCCCCGGCCGCCCGAAGCTCGCGCGCCGCGATCGCCAGGTCGTCGATCGTGGGAACCTCCCAGGCGAGGTGGTAGAGGCCCGTCGAGCCGCGCGGCGGGTTTGGAGCCGCCGGCCCGACCGTGAACAGCCCCAGGTCGTGATGGTTCTCGCCGCCGGCGGCGCGCATGAAGACGGCGCGCCCCCCGAACTCCGACGACACGACCTCGAAGCCGAACACTCGACCGTAGAACTCGGCCGCCGCTGTGGCGTCGCGGACGTACAGGACGGCGTGATTCAGGCGCGCAACGGGGATCATCGACGTCACGCTGCCGGATCGAGGATCGCGCGCTCGGCGCCGACCAGCTTCCAGCCGGACTGCCACGGCCAGCCGTTGGCGATGTTCAGGCTGATGTTGAGCCAGGCCAGCGCCTCGAGCGGGCCGGCATTCGTCAGCGGTCCGACATCGATCGGATCGAAGCCCAGCTCGGTCGCGAGCCGCAGCACCGCCATTCGAGCGTCGGGGTCGTCGGCGGCGACGAACCCGTCGAGCCGGAACCCGTCTCGGGACCGACCGCCAGCAAGGTTCGAGCCGAAGATCGTGTTGAAGGCCTTGACGATGCGTGCGCCCGGCAGCCAGGCCGCCAGGCGCTCGGCGCCGGAGCCGTTGCCACCGAACAGCGGTCCGGAGCCGTCCGGCTTCATCGGATTCGTGACGTCGACGACGATCTTGCCGGCCGCGACCGGGGCGAGGTCGTGTGCCAGTCCCTCGACCGCGTCCCAGGGGACGGCGAGGAAGACGACCGCGGCGTCAGCCACGGCGTCGATGGCCGTCTCGACCACCGTGGCGCCCGATCCCTCAGCGGCCTCCCGAGCGGAAGCCGGGCTCCGGCTGGTGATCGTCACCTGGTGGCCGGCTTCGATGAGCCGTCGAGCGAGCGCCGTGCCGATGCTGCCGCTGCCGATGATCGCGATGTTCATGGGGTTCTCCGTCCGTTCTGTCTATTTGCTTGTTTGCGCAACTATATGACACGGATCGTTGCGTCGTCAACTATATTTGTGGGGGGCGCCACGAGCTGGCGCCAGCGACTGCCTCGGAGCCCGCGTATCCTTGCGCAACCCACTGCGACAGCCCAGATATCAGGTGGTGCCCATGAAGATCGGAGTCGCCAGGGAGACGGCTCCCGGCGAACGCCGCGTCGCGCTCGTCCCAGAGGCGCTCGGCCGGCTCGCGGCAGCCGGCCTCGAGGTGCTCGTGGAGACCGGCGCCGGCGTTGGTGCGCTGATCCCCGACGGCCAGTTCGAGGCGGCCGGCGCGCGGATCGTCGACACCAAGCGGCTGTACTCGGACGCCGACGTGATCGTCCGCGTGCAGAAGCCCAGCGGCGCCGAGGTGAAGCGGTTCCGCAGCGGCCAGGCCGTCATCGGGCTGCTCCAGCCATTGCTGGACCCGAAGCTGATGGCCGATCTGGCGAAGGCCGGCGTCACCGCGATCAGCCTCGACGCGATCCCGCGAACGTTGTCCCGGGCCCAGTCCATGGACGTGCTCTCATCGCAGGCCAACGTCGGCGGCTACAAGGCGGTCCTGATGGCGGCCAACGAATTCGGTCGCTACTTCCCCCTGCTGACGACCGCGGCCGGCACGGCCAAGCCGGCGAACGTCCTCATCCTGGGCATCGGCGTGGCCGGCCTCCAGGCGATCGGCACGGCGCGCAGGCTCGGTGCCGTCGTCAAGGCCTACGACGTGCGGCCGGAGACGAAGGAGCAGGCCGAATCGCTCGGCGCCCAGTTCGTGAAGCTCAAGACCCAGATCGACGCGACCGGCGCGGGCGGCTACGCCCGCGAACTGACCGCCGACGAGCGCGCCGCCCAGCAGGCGGAGCTCAATGAGGTCATCGGGACGATGGACGTCGTGATCACGACGGCCCAGGTCCCGGGCCGCAAGCCGCCGGTCCTCGTCACCGCGGAGGCGGTCGCCAAGATGAAGCCCGGCTCGGTGATCCTGGACATGGCCGCCTCGACGCTCGGGGGCAACTGCGAGCTCTCGAAGGTCGGCGAGACCGTCGTCACCGACAACCTGGTGACGATCCTGGCGCCCGAGAACCTGCCGGCGACGATGCCCGTCGGGGCCTCGCAGTTCTACGCCCGGAACCTGTCGGCGCTGCTGCTCCAGCTGCTGGCGGACGGGGCGCTGAACCTGGATCCGGACGACGAGATCGCCGGGCCGGTCACGATCACCCACGGCGGCGAGATTCGCTCGGAAGCCGTCAGGAAGCTGCTTGACCCGGCCGGAGGTGCCGCGTGACGGATCCGCTGCTCACGAACTTCATCATCTTCGTGCTCGCGATCCTGTGCGGGTTCGCCGTGATCTCGAAAGTCCCGGCGACGCTCCACACGCCGCTGATGTCGGGCGCCAACTCGATCCACGGCATCGTGCTCGTCGGCTCGATGCTCATCGCGACCAGCGCCCGCGACCCGCTCGGCTACGGGATCGCGGCGATCGCCGTCGCGTTCTCGGCGATGAACGTCGTCGGCGGCTACGTCGTGACCGACCGGATGCTCCAGATGTTCCGCAAGCGCGGCGCCCCGGCCCGGCCGGCCGACGCCGCCGAGCGGTCGGAGGGCTAGGCGATGGACGCGATCGACGTCCTCGTCCGCCTGGCCTGGCTCGCCGGCGCCGTGGGCTTCGTCATCGGCCTGATCCGGATGAACTCGCCCGCCACCGCCCGCAACGGCAACCTCCTGTCGGCGGCCGGCATGGCCGTGGCGATCGGCGCCACCGGCATCCTGATCATCCGGGCGGGCGGCGATGCGACCGCCTGGCTGATCATCGCCGCCGGGATCCTCCTCGGCGGCGGCCTCGGCCTGTACACGGCCCGGACCGTGGCGATGACCGCGATGCCCCAGCTCGTCTCGCTCTTCAACGCCGTCGGCGGCGGCGCGGCGGCGCTCATCGGCATCGACGAGTACATCCGCCTCGTCAACTCGCCGGAGGCGGCGCCGTTCACGACGACGATCTTCGTCGTCCTCGACATCGTCATCGGCAGCGTGACGTTCAGCGGCTCGCTCATCGCCTCGGGCAAGCTGATGGGCCTGTCGATCACGCCGTCGCGGCCGGTCATGGTTCCCGGCGGCCAGCTCGTCACGATCGCCCTGGCGGCGATCGTGGTCGCTTCGGCGGGCTACCTGTTCTTCGTCGAGGACAGCCTGGCGCTGATGTTCGTGATCGTCGCGGCGTCGCTCGTCTTCGGCATCACGATGACCCTGCCCATCGGCGGCGCCGACATGCCGGTCGTCATCAGCCTCCTCAACTCGTTCACCGGCACGGCCGTGGCCATGGCCGGCTTCGTCATCGACAACGTCGTCCTGATCATCGCCGGGGCGCTCGTCGGCGCATCCGGTGCGATCCTCACCAAGCTCATGGCCGACGCGATGAACCGCTCGGTCCTCAACATCATGGTCGGTGGCTTCGGCGGCGGCGAAGGCACCGTCGGTCCGGCCGGCTCCGAGGGCGGCACCGTCCGCTCGATCGGGGTGGACGACGCGGCGATCCAGCTGGCCTACGCGTCGTCGGTGATCGTCGTGCCCGGCTACGGCCTGGCGGTCGCGCAGGCGCAGCACGCGGTCCGCGAGCTGGCCGACCTGCTCGAAGAGCGTGGCGTGACCGTCAACTACGCGATCCACCCGGTCGCCGGGCGGATGCCGGGTCACATGAACGTGCTGCTGGCCGAGGCCAACGTCCCGTACCCGCAGCTTCGCGAGATGGAGGACGTCAACCCGGAGTTCGAGCGGGCGGACGTGGCCCTCGTGGTCGGCGCCAACGACGTCACGAACCCCGCCGCGCGGCGACCCGGCAACCCGGTCTCGGGCATGCCGATTCTCGATGTCGACCACGCCAAGTCGATCATCGTCATCAAACGCTCAATGGGTCGCGGCTACGCCGGCATCGACAACGAGCTGTACGTGAACCCCAAGACGGGCATGCTCTTCGCGGACGCGAAGCAGGGTCTCGCAGACCTCGTCTCGGCCGTCAAAGCGGTCTGACCCGGGCGCGATGTTCGCCACGGCGATGCGGGCGACGAGGTGGCCTGCGGCAACGCGGTAGGCACCTGGGCCCTGTGGAACCCGCGCCGCCGGTCGCGCGTCAGGTCGGCGTGCACACGATCGCCTCCCGAATCCTGATCGGGCTCGCCGTTCTGGTCGTCACCGCCTGCTCGGGCGCCGGCCCGTCCGCGTCGCCGCCACCGGAATCCGGCGGCGTGCCGGGCGCCGAGTTCCTCCTGCGAGTCACCCCGGTCCAGGCGTTGGGGCCGCGCGAGACGTTCGGCTGGACGCCCTCGGTCGTGATCACGCTCGACGGCCGGGTCCTGACCGCCGGCGCGGTGCCGGCCATCTTTCCGGGGCCCCTCGTCGCCCCGTTCTTCGAGCAGCAGCTCACCCCCGCCGGCTGGGCCGCGATCGTCGCCGAGGCCCGCAGCGCCGGCCTCTTGAGCGGCGCCTCCGACTTCACCGGCGGCGGCGCACTGCCGGGCGGCGTCACGGCACGGCTCCAGCTTGCCGCGGACGGCCGCATCTACGACCTCGTCGGCGATCCCGGGCGGGTCATGATGTGCATCACCGCGCCGTGCGTTCCCCCGCCGGGCACGCCCGAGGCATTCGCCGGCTTCCTCGTCCGCCTGGCGGATCTCGGCTCCTGGTTGCCGGCCGAGCTCGGTCCGACGCGCGGCCATGTCCCGGCCGCCATCGGCATCCTCGTCGGCGCCCCGCCCGCACCGGAGCCCGGCCTCGGCGGGCCGCCGCTGGCCTGGCCGCTCGAGGGCGGGTTCGCCGCGTTCGGCAAGGCACTCGCGGACGGCTCGGGCGACCGCTGCGGCACGGTCAGCGGTGCAGATGCCGTGGCGCTGTGGGCGCAGCTGCTGACGGCGACCCAGATCACCAGCTGGACCGATCCGGACGACGGCTCGCTGCACGGCCTGACCGTCCGCGTCCTGCTGCCGGGCGACGAGGACCCCTGCGCCGGCCTCGTCCGGGCCTAGTCCCCGGGGCTGGTCGTCCCGCCCTGGTCGTCCCGGCCTAGTCGGTGGGCGCCTCGTCCGAGACGTCGACGACCGATGCGTCGAGCGCCCGGACGAGCGCATCCGGGGCGAGATGGATGTTGACGCCGCGAATTCCGCCACCGATCGAGACGACCGGCTGCGCGGAGATCGACGCGTCGGCGATGACGGGCCAGGCCCGGGTCGAGCCGAACGGCGTGATCGAGTAGCGCGGGTAGCCGGTCATGGCCTGCGCCTCGTCCGCATCCGGCAGCGACAGCCGCGTCACCCCGAGGTGTGCTCGCAGCTTCGGCCAGTCGAACCGTCGGCCAGCGGGCACGAGCACGAACAGGTAGTCGTCCGGCCCGCGGCGGACGACGATCGTTCGGAGCAGCGCGGCCAGCGGAATCCCCTGCCACGAGGCGCTCTCCTCCGCGCTCGAGGCCGGCTCGGTCCGCACGACCCGGTGCGAGACGCGAGCCGCCGAAACGGCCCGCAGGGCAGGTGTCTCGAGGTCAGGCGACGGGGCCATGAGGGCAACTGTAGCCGGGCCGAGGGCACCACCGGGAAGGGACCGAATGGCCCACGACCGGCGGGCCGAGCGGGCCTGCCGATCCGCCCCTCGTGGCGAGAGACTCACGTCGATGGGCCCCCAGCGTCACGGGGCCTGCCTGAGAGAAGGGACCGGTGGACGCTCAATCGGGTCTCCGCGACCTTCGTCGCCTCAAGCGGATCGGCATCGTCGCGCCGATCATCTTCCTCGCGCTCTTCGAGCTGTGCCGCGTCGCGCTCATCGATACCGCGATCGAGGCGCCTCACTCGAACGTCGTGGCGGCGGCCGTCGGCGTCGCCTTCGCGCTCGCCTTCGGGCTGGCGATCTTCGTGCTGCTCGAGCGGGCCCAGCGCGACATCATCCGCCGCAACCGCGACCTCGCGTACGTCGATGCCGTCTCGACCGAGATCCAGGGCGACGTCGACGTCGAGACCCTCGTCCGCCATGCCCTCGGCGCGATCGTCGGCGCGACCGGTGCGACGGAGGCCCGGGCCACGATCCAGCCGCTCGATTCGGACGGCGGCCCGGCCCGCGAGATCGTCGTCCCCGCCGCCGACGGCCAGCTCGACGCGCTGGCCGCCCCGGATCACCTCGTCGATCTGCCATTGTCGACCAGCGCCTCGCCGATCGGCCGGATCCACATCCGGATCCCGGCCTCTCGCGTCCTCGACCTGCCATCGTCGGAGGCGCTTTCGACCGCAGCACACCAGATCGCCTCGGCCGTCCAGATCGCCCAGCTCATCACCGACATGCAGCGACGCAAGAACGAGGGCCACACGCTCTACCAGGCCCTGCTCCAGATCTCCAACCACGTGCCGCTCCCGGAGACGCTCTCGGCGATCGTCGATGGCGCCCGCGAGCGCCTCGAGGCCGACGAGGGCCGCCTGTGCCTGGCCCCCACGACCCTCGAGGCATTTGACGCCAACGTCGAGCTGTCGACCGCGCTGTCAGACGGCCTCGCCTGCAGCATCGAGAACGACGACGACGGCGCGACCCGGACAGGCTCCCGGCGACATCGCTGCCCGATCGGCGACGAGACCGGCTTCGCCGCCACATTGCGAGCGTCGATCTGGTCACCCGGCGAGCTGCTCGGCGAGCTGTGGATCGCTCGCCGCGCCGGCGAGCCGTTCTCGGAGCGCGACCACCGCTACCTGATGACCCTCGCGGGCATCGCCGCGATCGCGATCACGAGCGCACGGCTGCGCGAGAGCGAGCGCCAGGGAGCCATCCTCGCCGAGCGCGATCGGATCGCCCGGGAGCTGCACGACAGCCTCGCCCAGG
>QKHE01000132.1 GCA_003250155.1 Chloroflexota bacterium
CCCGACGCCTCGACGAGGCCGTCCTGCCGACCCGCCGTGAGATCCTCCGGCTCGCGGCGATTGCGGGCGGGTTGATCGTCATCCTGACCGCGATCCTCGGATTCGACTTCACCCCGCGCCTCGCCGTGGCGGCAGGCGAGCTGGCCCCGACCGACATCCGGGCGCCGCGCGCGATCACGCTCACCAACGAGACGCTCACCGAGTCCGCCCGCGAGGCGGCGCGGCGAGCCGTGCCGCCGCAGTACGACTACACGACCGAGCGCGCGATCGCGATCGCCGCCGAGCAGCTGCGGCATTTCAACGATGCCGTCGCCCCGCTCGACCGAGCCTTCGCACCGGACACGACCGAGGCCGAGCGTCAGGTCCTGCTGAACGCGGTCCTGCCGGACCTCACGCCCGACGCCCGCGAGGTCCTCCAGTCGCTGCCGCCGGGGCGCTGGGCGCCGGTGCGGACGGAGGCTGCTCGCGTCCTCGACGGGACGGAGCGGACCGAGCTCCGCGACAGCGAGGTCGCCCTGGCCCGGCAGCGGCTCCACGAGCAGATGGCCGGTGATCTGGCCGACGGTGAGCGCGAGCTGGCCGCGCAGCTGATCGCGCCGCTCGTCGTGGCGAACTCGTCGTTCAGCGACGCCCTGACCGAGCAGGAGCGCGACCGACGGGCCGCGGCCGTCGAGCCGGTCGTCGACGAGATCGTCCAGAACGAGGTCCTGGTGCGAGCCGGCTCGCGGATCACCGCGGCCGACATGGAGCGGATCCGGGCCCTGGGGCTGGACGTCCAGCAACCCGACTACGCGGCGCTCGGCGGCTGGGCGCTCCTGTCGACGCTGCTGGTCGCGCTCGTGCTGGCCTGGGCGTGGGTCTTCCGGCGCGCGTTCTGGCACCGCAACAACGTCCTGCTGCTGATCGGGCTGCTCGTCGTCTTCGCCACCCTGGCCCTGAAGCTCACCGCCGGGCGTGCCGCGCTGCCGTTCATCATGCCGATCTCCGCGGTCGGGCTCCTGCTGGCGGTCCTGCTCGAAGCCGAGACGGCGATCGTCATCACCGCCGTCGTGGCGGTCATCGCGGGCGCGGTCAACGGCTCGCTCGAGCTGACGACGTACGTCCTGCTCGGCGGCCTGGCCGGCATCCTGGCGATCCGCCGCGGCGACCGCCTGCAGGTGTTCATCCAGGCCGGGGCGTGGGTGTTCGTCGTTCAGGCGCTCGTCGTGACGACGTTCTCGCTGCTCGGCCAGCGCGACCTGGCCGGAATCGTCCAGCTCGTCGGGGGGGCCGGCCTGTCGGCGGGCGGGGCGACGGTCGCCGCCGTCGGCAGCTTCGCCGTGCTCGGCAACGTGTTCGGCCTGATGACGGTCTTCCAGCTGCTGGAGCTGGCCAACCCGTCGCAGCCGCTGCTGCGGCGACTGCTCGTCGAGACGCCGGGCACATACCACCACGCGCTGATGGTCGGCAATCTCGCCGAGCGCGCGGCGGAGGCGATCGGGGCCGACCCGCTGATCGCCCGTGTCGCGGCCTACTACCACGACATCGGCAAGCTCGCGAACCCGGCAGCGTTCATCGAGAACCAGTCGGGCGGCGAGAACATCCACGACGAGCTGCCGCCCGAGCAGTCGGCCCAGATCCTCAAGCAGCACGTCGCCGACGGCATCGACGTCGCCTACCAGTCGAGGCTGCCGAAGACGCTCATCGCGTTCATCCCGCAGCACCACGGGACGGCGATCATGAGCTACTTCTTCGCCAAGGCCAAGGAGGCGGCGGCGGCGCCGTTCGGCGGGCTCCAGACCGAGGAGGGTCGCAAGGCCGCCGAGGCGGTCGACCCGCGGAAGTTCCGGCACGTCGGCCCCAAGCCGCAGTCGCGCGAGGCGGCGCTGCTGATGCTGGCCGACGGGGTCGAGGCCTCGGTGCGATCGCTGTCCTCGCGCGACGAGCCGGCGATCCGGGCGATGGTCCAGAAGATCATCAGCGAGCGCATCGAGGACGGGCAGTTCGACGACTGCGACCTGACGCTGCGCGATCTGCACCGCGCCGAGGACGCGTTCGTCAGCCAGCTGCTCGGCATGTACCACCAGCGGGTCGCGTACCCGCAGAACAAGGTCGTCGAGCTCGAATCGCGGCGGGCCGCCTCCGGCGGCAGCGGTGGCGGAGAGGGCGCCTGACCGCGGACCGGGTCCGGTCCCGCTACCTCCCGCCCTGGCGCGTGGACATCGTCCGCCGGGCCGGCATCCCGGCGTCGCCACTGTCCGATGGGTCGATCGCGCGGGCCGTGGGGGCGGCGCTCTTGGCCGGTCGCGCCCCGGCGCCGGGCTCCGTGACGGTCGTCCTGACCGACGACGAGGAGTTGGCCGACCTCAATCGCGAGCACATGGGCGTCCGCGGTCCGACCGATGTGCTGTCGTTCCCGATGCTGCCGCCGGAAGCCTTCGACGAGGGCCGGATGCCGCCGGAGCCGGGCGTCCCGGATGGGCGCCGCCGGCGCGTCCACGCCGGTGACATCGCGGTCTCGGTCGAACGGGCGATCGAGCAGGCGCGGGCGGGTCGCGGCGGCCAGACCGGCGACGTGCGCTGGTCGCCGGCCGACGAGCTCCGGCTGCTCGTGACCCACGGGACGCTGCACCTCTGCGGCTGGGATCACGCCGATCCCGCGCACGAGACGGCGATGCGGGCCCTCGAGCGGCAGCTCCTGGAGCGCTAGCAGGTACCATCCCGATTCGAGCCCCCGGACCTGGTCCCGGGGCCGTTCGTGCTGTTCGAAATGCGTCGAAAGCCGAGGGACGGGATCAACAAGATCGTGATCGGCCTGGGCAACCCGGGCGACCAGTACCGCGAGACGCGCCACAACATCGGCTGGATGGTCCTCGACCGCCTGGCCGATCGAGCCGGCTGGGCCGGCCGGGGCCGGAGTCGCGATGCCGCGGCCGTCGTCGGCGGGCGGTATCGCGGCCTCGACGTCCTGCTCGTGAAGCCCCAGACATACATGAACGAATCGGGCATCGCGGTTCGCAAGGTCCTCGCCCGCGAGCGAGCGCCGCTGAGCGAGATGCTGGTCGTCGTGGACGACTTCGCGCTGCCGTTCGGCAAGCTGCGCTTCCGCGAAGGCGGCGGCCCGGGCGGCCACAACGGCCTGCGGTCGATCATCGCCGAGCTCGAGAACGAGGCGTTCAGCCGGCTGCGAGTCGGGATCGGCGAGCCCGGGCGCGCCTTCGTCGACCATGTCCTGTCGCGGTTCGAGCCGGACGAGAAGCTCCGCCTCGATGAGCTGCTCGACGCGGCGGCCGACGCGGTCGAGGCGTGGGCGCGCGACGGGACGAACAAGGCGGCCAACCGCTTCAACCCGTTCGACCTTCGGCCGGCCGACGCCGATCGGCTCGCGGCGCCGGGCGAGGTCGACGGTCCGCCGGGGCCGGACGGCATCCGGCGGACGCAGACCGGCTGGCGGAGGGTCCGACCCCCGGGCGAGCCCGAATGAGCGGCCGAGAGATCGAGGAACGATCGGCGCTCGGTCGCGGGCGGCGTGGCTGGGAGCGACGACTCGCGGAGCCGCGGTCGGGACCCGGGCGGCGGATCCCGGATCTCGCGGTCCTGCCGACGCTGCTCGCCGGGACCGGCGCCTTCGAGTCGCTGCGCGAGCGTCTCGGGCCGTCGCGTGCCGCGCCGGACGGACGAGGCCGGCATGCCGGCGTCACGTCGGTCCCTCACGGCGCCAAGAGCTACCTCGCCGCCGCCCTGGCACTCGCGGCCGGCGAGCGGATCTGCTGGGTCGCGCGGGACGCGGAGATCGGCGACCGGGTCGCCGAGGAGCTCCAGGCCTGGATGGGCGATCCGGGCGCCGTGGCCGTCCTCGAACCGCGGACGGCCCTGGCCTACGAGCGCAGCGAGCTGGTCGCCGATGAGACCGCCGCGAGGGTGGCGGCGCTGTCGGCGTGGCGGAGCGGCCGCGCGCGGGTCCTGGTGGCGAGCGTCCAGGCTCTCCTCCAGCACACGATCGAGCCGGCCAGCCTGCCGGCCGAGCCGCGCCGGCTGGAGGTCGGCGCTCGAGTGTCGCAGGCGGCCCTGCTGGCGGCGCTGCTGGACCTCGGCTACCTGCCGGTCCTGGAGGTGGCCGGGCGTGGCGAGTTCGCCCGCCGAGGCGGCATCGTCGACGTCTTCCCACCCTCGGCCGACCTGCCGGTCCGGATCGAGTTCTTCGGCGACGAGATCGAATCGCTCCGCGCCTTCGACCCGACCGACCAGCGGACGGTCGGCTCCGTCGGCGAGGTGTCGGTCCTCCCGGCGTCGGAGTTCCTCGTGCCCGCCGGCGGTCCGGATGCGCTGCGGGAGCGACTCGGCCCGAGCGCGAAGCGGCTGCCGGAGCGCCTGGCGGCCGATCTCGAGCGCCTGACCGGCGTCGACGACCCCGCGGCGAGCTCGGCCCCGGAGCGCTCGACCGCGCGTGCCGGCTCTCGGTCGGCCGACGTGGCCGACGCCGCCGAGGTCTGGGCGGCGCTGCTCGCGCCGGCCACCGGCCTCGATCACCTGGCACCCGAGACGCTCCTGGTCATCGACGAGCCGGGCGACGTCGCCGCGGCGGGGGAGTTCCTGTGGCGTCAGTCCGACGAACGGCGCGCGGACCTCGTCGAGTCGGGCGAGCTGCCAAAGGGCTGGCCGGCGACGCTGCTCGGGCCGCGGGACTGGAAGCGCCGCCTGCTCGCCGCGAGGACCCTCGAGCTGACCTGGGAGTCCGAAGCCGGCGAGGCGCTCGCCGGTGGCGGGAGGTCGTCCGGCGACCTGTTCGGCTGGCGGGAGCCGGCCCTGCCGCCGGGCCGCGGCGCACGGGTCGGCGAGGCCGTCGGGCGCTGGCTCGGTGCGGCCGAGGGGCGCGCCGATTCCCGACCCCGGATCGTCATCGCGTCGGACCAGGCGCCCCGCCTGGCGGAGCTGCTCGAGGAGGCCGGCCACCCGGCCGGCATCACTGACGGCCTGGCCGGCGCGCCGCCGCCCGGCGCGGTCGCCCTCGTCGACCGGAGCCTGAATGGCGGCTTCGAGGGCGGGCCGGATGGCCTGGTGTTCGTCACCGATCGCGAGCTGTTCGGGAGCGTTCGAGTCCGCCGACCGAAGGCGATGCGGCGGATCGTGCCGCGCGACATCCTCGAGCGGCTGACGCCGGGCGACCTCGTCGTCCACATCGACCACGGGATCGCCCGCTACGAGCGGATGCTGCGGCGCTCCTCGGGGGTCGGCGACGAGCGCGACTTCCTGGAGCTGGCGTTCCAGGGCCAGGACCGGATCTTCGTGCCGGTCGAGCAGATCGGACGCGTCAGCCGCTACAGCGGCGGCGAGAATCCGCATCTCTCGAAGCTCGGCGGCACGGAGTGGCTGCGGACCAAGCAGCGGGTCAGGCGCGCCGTCACCGACCTCGCCGAGGAGCTCCTGGCGCTGTATGCGGCTCGCGCGTCGGCCGACGGCCACCGCTTCCCGGGCGACACGCCGTGGCAGGCCGAGCTGGAGGCGTCGTTCCCGTACGAGGAGACCGTCGACCAGCTCCGGGCCGCCGTCGAGGTCAAGCGCGACATGCAGCGGCCGCGACCGATGGACCGCCTCGTCGTCGGCGACGTCGGCTACGGCAAGACCGAGGTCGCGCTGCGAGCCGCGTTCAAGGCGAGCCAGGACGGCGTCCAGGTCGCGGTGCTCGTGCCGACGACCGTGCTCGCGGCGCAGCATCTCGAGACCTTCCGGTCGCGCTTCGCGCCGTTCCCGATCAGCGTCGCCCTGCTGTCCCGGTTCGTCTCGAAAGCCGACCAGCAGCAGGTCGTCGAGGGCCTCGCGGCCGGCACGGTCGACCTCGTCATCGGCACCCATCGGCTGCTGTCGCGTGACGTGCGCTTCCGTGACCTTGGGCTCGTGATCGTCGACGAGGAACAGCGATTCGGCGTCGCCGCGAAGGAGCGGCTCAAGCAACTCAAGCGCGAGGTCGACGTCCTGACGCTCAGCGCCACGCCGATCCCGCGGACGCTGAACCTGGCCCTGGCGGGCGTCCGCGACATGAGCGTCATCGAGACGCCGCCCGAGGACCGCCTGCCGATCCAGACCCGCGTCGCCGAGGCGTCTGCCGGGCTCGTCAGGGACGCGATCCTGCGCGAGCTCGATCGGGGCGGCCAGGTCTTCTACGTCCACAACCGGGTCGAGACGATCGAGGCCCAGGCCGAGCAGCTGCGCCGGATGCTGCCCGACGTCCGGATCGTGGTCGGCCACGGCCAGATGGCCGAGGGCCAGCTCGAGCGCGTCATGCTCGCGTTCGCGGCCGGCGAGGCGGACGTCCTGGTCTGCACGACGATCATCGAGTCCGGCCTCGATATCCCGAACGCCAACACGATCGTCATCGACCGCGCCGACACGCTCGGGCTGGCGCAGCTCTACCAGCTCCGCGGCCGCGTCGGCCGCTCGTCGCGCCGGGCGTACGCGTACCTCCTCTATCGACGCCGGGAGCGGATGAGCGAGGACGCCCGCAAGCGGCTGCAGGCGATCTTCAACGCCTCGGAGCTCGGCGCCGGCTTCCAGATCGCGTTGTCCGACCTGGAGATCCGCGGCGCCGGCAACATCCTCGGGGGCGAGCAGTCGGGCCACATGGCGGCGGTCGGCTTCGACCTCTACTCGCGGCTGCTGGCCGAGGCGGTCGAGGAGCGCAAGGCGGCCCATGAGCATCGCCCGCCGGTGCTGCCCGCCCAGCAGGCCGTCGTCGACCTGCCCGTCGAGGCCCACCTGCCAGACGGGTACGTGCCCGACGAGGCCCAGAAGCTGGAGCTTTACCGGCGACTCGCGCGCGCCCGGAGCCCGGGCGACGTCGCGGCCTTCCGCCAGGAGGTCATCGATCGCTTCGGCCCGATGCCGCCGCCGGTCGTGCGCCTGGCCGAGGTGGCCGAGCTGCGGCTCGTGGCCGAGTCCGCCGGCGTCAGCTCGATGTCCCGCGAGGACGGCCAGCTCGTGGTGCGATTCGGCGAGGGACTCTCTCGCGCCACGGCGATGCGCCTGCTCACGCCGGGCTCGCTGCCAGGCGTCCGCGCGTCGGACGTGACGTTCGCCTCGAACCAGGTCCGCATCCGCCTGCCGAAGGAGCCGCTCAAGGCCTGGGGGCTCACCCAGGCCGTCGTCGCCCGGCTGTCGACCGACCTTGCGCCGCTGCCCGCCGGAGTCTTCCCGGGCTAGGCTCGGGCGAGGGAGGCGTTCGCCGACGCCTACCCCGGGTGGAACCACCAGGCTTGGCGCGCTGGGAGCGGCGCTTCAGGGGGGTACGTGACCGCGTTCCGCCGCCTGGGCGAGGGGTCGTCGCCGGCCCTCTGACAGGGCGACCGTCAAGCCGCGGGGCTCCGCCGTGCGACCGACGCCCTATCGGATCCTCGACGCCTGTTGGAACCGGCGGCGGCGGGGCATACTGCCGCGGTGCCCGATCCAGACCCCGTGACCGCGTCCGCACCTGCCTCCGACGGCGGTGCCGGCGGCGGGCTGTGGTCGCCGGCCCGACGAGAGCTCACGCTCGGGCTCGTCCTGACGATCACGCTCGTCGCCGCGGAGGCGCTCGCCGTGACCGCGGCGATGCCGATCGTCGCCCGCGACCTCGGCGGGCTGGAGCTGTACGGCCTCGTCTTCACGGCGTTCATGGTCGGCTCGCTGATCGGGATCGTCGTGGCCGGCGAGCTCATCGACCGGCGCGGCATCGTGTTCCCGTTCGTCGTCGGGCTCGTCCTGTTCGCGGTGGGGCTCCTGGTGGCGGGCATCGCGCCGTCGATGGAGGTCCTGATCGGGTCTCGCTTCGTCCAGGGCCTGGGCGGCGGCGCCGTCCCGCCGGTCGCCTATGTGGCAATCGGACGGTCGTTGCCGGAGCGGCTCCGGCCGCAGATGTTCGCGATGCTCTCCACGGCATGGATCCTGCCAGGCGTGTTCGGGCCGGGGATCGGCGGCGCGGTCGCGGAGTTCCTCCACTGGCGGCTCGTATTCCTGGGCCTGCTGCCGCTCCTCGTCGTGTCCGGCTGGATGGCCCTGCACGCGCTCCGCGGCGTCGCCTCGGTCGATGCGCCGCCGAGCGGCCGATCGTCGGGCGAGAAGCTTCGCGACGCGCTGATCGTCGGTCTCGGCGTGGTCCTCCTGACCGGCGGTCTGTCGGCCGACTCAGCGGTCCTCCTGGCAGCCCTCGTCGTGCCGGGTCTGCTGCTCACGCTGTACGCGTTCCGACGTCTCGTCCCGCCGGGCACGCTCCAGCTCGCCCGTGGCTACCCATCGGCCGTCGCCCTGCGCGGCTTCCTGACGTTCGTGTTCTTCCTGTATGACCCGTACATCTCGCTCCTGCTGGTCGAGGTCCGCGGCTGGTCGGCGGCTGCCGCCGGCATCGCGATCACCGCGGCGACGGTGTCGTGGACGATGGGCAGCTGGACCCAGGCGCGGCTGTCACGCCGGATCTCGCACGAGCGCTTCGCGCTGTACGGCTTCGCGGTCGTCGCCGCCGGGACGGTGGCCATCCTGCCGGTGCTGGTGCCGGAGGTGCCTGCCTGGCTGGCCGTGCCGGCCTTCGCGATCGGTGGCTACGGCATGGGTCTCGGCTACGCCCAGTTCGCGCTCATCGTCCTGCGCGACGTGCCGGGGTCCGACCAGGGCGCCGTCACCTCCGGCCTGACGCTGTCGGACACGCTCGGCACGGCCCTCGGCACCGGGATCGGGGCGGCGCTCGTCGCCGCCACGGTCCGCGGTGGCCTCGGCCCGGGCCCGGGGATCGGCGTGGCGCTCGTGCTCGGCACGATCGTCGCCATCGTCGGCTTCCTGTTGTCGCCGCGGCTCGTGCGGCAGTCTGCCGAGGCGGGGCTGTCGACCGGCGCTCCGGAGATCGTGCGGTAGACTCGCCCCGAACCCGATCCGCGGGCGTCGCCGTCACCCGCGACCACCCGAAGGAGGCCCCAGTCTCGTGTCCGTCGAGGAGCTTCGCGCGAAGATTCGCGAGGTCCCGGACTTCCCCAAGCCGGGCATCCTGTTTTACGACATCACGACCCTGCTCAAGGATCCCGCGGCGTACCGCGAGGCGATCCAGCTGATGCTCGAGCCGTATCGGGGTTCCAAGGTCGACATCGTCGTCGGCATGGAGTCGCGCGGCTTCATCTTCAGCGCGCCGATGGCGATCGAGCTCGACGCCGGATTCGTGCCCGTCCGCAAGCTCGGCAAGCTGCCGGCCGAGACGCTGTCGGTCGAGTACGCCCTCGAGTACGGCTCGAACACCCTCGAGATCCACCGCGATGCCATCCAGCCCGGGCAGCAGGTCCTGGTCGTCGATGACCTTCTCGCGACTGGCGGCACGGTTCAGGGCACGATCGAGCTGATCGAGGAGCTGAAGGGCCAGATCGTCGGTCTGGCGTTCCTCGTCGAGCTCGAGTTCCTGAACGGCCGCGAGCGGCTGACCGGGCGGCCGATCAGCAGCGTGATTCGATATTGAGCGACCCGCCGGACCCATCCCGTCGCCAGTTCTTTCGCCGCTTCGCGGGGGACGTGATGGTCAACGCGTCGCGGATGGCCGGGGTCGTCGAGGAGCTGCGCGAGCGGTCGGCGGCCGAGGCGAACGTCCTGCTCGGCGACGGCGGCCGATCGGAGGCCACGACCAAGCGTGATTCCAGCGGCGCGCCCGCCGCCCCGACCGGCTTTCGAACCCCGTTCCGCTTCGAATCCGATGACACCCTGCTGGTCATCGACCAGCGCGAGCTGCCGCACGCGCTCGTCGAAGAGCCCATTCGCAACGCGGCCGAGGCGGCCCGGGCGATCCGTCACATGGTCGTCCGCGGCGCCCCCGCGATCGGCCAGGTCGCGGCGATCGGGCTGGCCCTGTCGGCCCGGCAGGCTCGAAGCGCCCGACCGTAC
This sequence comes from Chloroflexota bacterium, assembly GCA_003250155.1. GTDB lineage: Bacteria > Chloroflexota > Limnocylindria > Limnocylindrales > CSP1-4 > UBA5189. The sequence goes on from QKHE01000132.1 coordinate 9,865, forward strand.
GCCCGGCGCGCCATCCTGCACGGTGCGGCGAACATCCTTCGGATCGCCAGGCCGACGGCGGTCAACCTGCGCTGGGCCGTGGATCGCCTGATGGCCCGCTTCGCGGAGATCGGCGAGACGTCACCCGACGGCGACGCGGTCGCGGCCGCGCTGTACGACGAGGCGATGGCGATCGTTGCCGAGGCGACCGACGATCATGCGCGACTGGCCGAGGCCGGCCTCGCGATCCTGCCGCAGCCGGAGGCCGGGCCGGTCCGCGTCCTGACGCACTGCAACACCGGCCCGCTCGCCTGCGGCCAGTTCGGAACCGCCCTCGGCGTCGTCCAGGCGGCACACCTCGCGGGCCGCGAGGTCAAGGTCTGGGTCGACGAGACGCGGCCGTATCTGCAGGGCGCGCGGCTCACCGCCTGGGAGCTGCAGCAGGCCGGCGTGCCGCACACGCTCATCCCGGACATGGCCGCCGGGCCGCTCATGGCGCGCGGCGAGGTCGACGTGGTCCTCGTCGGCGCCGACCGGGTGGCGGCCAACGGCGACACCGCGAACAAGATCGGCACCTACACGCTCGCCGTGCTGGCGGAGCGACACGGCGTGCCGTTCGTCGTGTGCGCCCCGCTGTCGTCGGTCGATCTCGCGACGCCGAGCGGCGCCGATGTGCCGATCGAGGAGCGGTCGGCCGACGAGGTGTTGATGATTCGCGGGATCCCGATCGCCCCGCGGTGGACGCCGGTCCTCAATCCCGCCTTCGACGTGACCCCGGCGGAGCTGATCTCGGCCATCGTGACCGAGGAGGGCGTCCTTCGCCCGCCCTTCGGGAAGTCGCTGGCAGCGGCCGCCAAGCGGCGATCCAGGAAGCGCCCACCGCGGGCGGCGCCCGAGCCTGCGGCGCCCGAGCCTGCGACGCCCGAGGGCGCGACGACGGACGACGCCACGGCCAATGGTGCGCCGGCCGAGGCCGCGACATCCTGATGGCGACCGTCGCGCTCGACCGCGGCACGGAGCGGCTCGCCGTCGGCACGACGACCGACGCGGCGCTGCTGCGCGGCTTCCTCGAGCGCGACCGGCTCTTCTCCGCCTACGCCCTCGCGGACCTCGATGAGAGCGACACGGGCCGCGCCCGCTGGGGCGTCGCCCGCGACGGCAACGAGGTCGTGGCGCTGGTGCTCGAGTACGGCGGGCCGTCGCCGCAGCCGCTGTTCGTGCTCGGCCGCGAGGACGGCATCGACGCGATCCTGCGCGACGTCATCAAGCCGCGGATCGCGTACGTCGCTGCGCTGCCGGAGAACGTCAAGGCCGTCGAGCGGCGCTATCGGCTGGAGCCCGGGCCGCAGATGGTCCGGATGTGGGTTGACGCCGAACAGTTCCGGCCGGTCGAGGATCCCGGTGTCGAGCGGCTCGTGCCGTCCGACGCGGCGGATCTCAACCGGCTCTACCGCCTCGGCTTCGGGTCGTGGCTCGGCCCGGGGGCGATCGCCGAAGGGATCTACTACGGGATCCGCGTCCGGGGCCGCCTGGTTGCCGCGGCGGGCACCCACGTCATCGGTCGGGCCTCCCGGGTCGCGGTCGTCGGTAACGTCCTGACCCAGCCCGAGTATCGCGGCCGCGGCTACGCCAAGGCGACGACGGCCGCCGTCACGGCCCGACTGCTCGAGTTCTGCGACCATGTCGTGCTGAACGTCCGCTCGGACAACCCGCCGGCGATCAATGCCTATCGCGGCCTCGGCTACGCCGAGCACGTTCGATTCGAGGAACGGCTTGGCCATCGCATCGGCTCGCTGTGGGCCGACCTCGCGGCGGCTTTCCTGCGCCTCAGCCGTCCGCGCAGCAGCTGATCCCCGTTCGCCCGCACCGCCAGACCCAGCCACAGGAGACCGAGTGACGACGACCGACTCTCCCGATCCGGGCCGCCGATCTGCGGCCGCCGGCCACGACGTCGCCGACCTCGAGCTGGCTGCCGGGGGCCTGCGCCGGATCGAGTGGGCGGAGCGCGAGATGCCGGTCCTCCGCTCGATCCGCGAGCGCTTCGCCGACGAGCGGCCGCTGGCCGGATTGCGGATCGGCGCGTGCCTCCACGTGACGACCGAGACGGCCAACCTGATGCGTACCCTGCAGGCCGGCGGCGCCGAGGTGGCGCTGGCTGCCTCGAATCCGCTGTCGACGCAGGACGACGTCGCCGCGGCGCTCGTCGCCGAGTTCGGGATTCCCGTCCACGCCCGTCGCGGCGAGGATCGCGACACGTATTACCGGCACCTCAGCTCCGTCGCCGATACCCACCCGACGCTGACGATGGACGACGGCTGCGATCTCGTCTCGCTCCTCCACCAGGAGCGGCCCGCCCAGGTCGCCGAGGTCGTGGCCGGCACCGAGGAGACGACGACGGGCGTGATCCGGCTGCGGGCGATGGCCGCCGACGGCGCGCTCGGCTACCCGGTGATCGCGGTGAACGAGGCCCAGACCAAGCATCTCTTCGACAACCGCTACGGCACGGGCCAGTCGACGCTCGACGGCATCCTGCGGGCCACGAACCTGCTCATCGCTGGCCGCAACGTCGTCATCGCCGGCTACGGCTGGGTCGGCCGCGGCATCGCCGCCCGGATGGCCGGCCACGGCGGCCACGTGGCGATCGTCGAGATCGACCCGATTCGCGCGCTCGAGGCGCTCATGGACGGCTACCAGGTCATGACCGCCGCGGCCGCCGCGCCGTGGGGCGACCTGTTCATCACCGCGACCGGCAACATCAACGTCTTTCGGCGCGAGCACTTCGAGGCCATGAAGGACGGGGCGATCATGGCCAACTCCGGCCACTTCGACGCCGAGCTCGACCTCGTCGCGCTGCGCGAGATGGCCGAAGGTGACGTCCGCGAGGTCCGCGACAACGTGCAGCAGTTCGACCTCGGCGGCAAGCGCGTCAACCTCGTGGCCGAGGGCCGGCTGGTCAACCTCGGCGCCGCGGAGGGCCACCCGGCGGCGGTCATGGACATGAGCTTCGCCAACCAGGCCCTCGCCGCGGAGTACGTCGTCAAGCACGGCTCGGGGCTGGAGAAGCAGGTCTACGGGGTGCCCGAGGCGATCGATGCAGAGGTCGCCCGATTGAAGCTCGCGGCCTTCGGCATCACGCTCGAGCCGATGACCCCCGAGCAGGCGGCCTACGTCGCGTCCTGGAAGCACGGAACGTAGGCGTCGCGTGAGCGAGGTTCGCGTCGCCTCGTACGGGGCCTGGCAATCGCCGTTCCCGATCGAGCGGCTGACCGAGCAGGTCGTCTTCCTGATGGAGCCGCTCGCCGCGGGTGGCGTCCGCTGGTGGCTCGAGGGCCGGCCCGAGGAGGGCGGCCGCCAGGTCCTCGTTCGCCGGGAGCGAGACGGGACGCTCGTCCGCCTGACCCCGGAGGGGTTCAACGCCCGGTCGCGCGTCCACGAGTACGGCGGTGGCGCGTGGCTACTCTCGGGCGATCTCGTGGTCGTCGCCGACTTCACGACCGGGCGGCTCCAGCGGGTCGTGGAGCCGGGCGTCGTCGCGCCGATCACGCCGGAGCGCGCGTGGCGCTTCGCCGACGCGATCCACGACGTGGCCCGGAAGCGGCTGATCGCCGTCCGAGAGGACCACCAGGCCGAGGTCGTGGCGGCCCATGGCGAGTGGGTCAACGAGCTCGTCGCGATCGATCTGGCAAGCGGCGACGTCGTCGTCCTCGCCAGCGGCGCCGACTTCTATGCCGCGCCGCGCCTGTCGCCGGACGGCGCGACCCTTGCCTGGCTCGAGTGGCGTCACCCGAACATGCCCTGGGACGGTACGGAGCTGCGCCTCGCGGGGGTGGGTCCCGACGGATCGCTCCTCGACCCCCGGACCGTCGCCGGCAGCCGCACCGACTGGATCAGCCAGCCGCGCTGGTCACCCGACGGCGTCCTCCACTTCGCCGCCGAGCCGACCGGCTGGATGAACCTCTACCGCTGGGCGGATGGCCGCGTCGAGCCGGTCGCGATCATCGACGCCGAGCTCGTCGGCCCGGACTGGCAGTTCGGATTCTCGACCTATCAGTTCCTGCCCGACGGCACGATCCTGGCGATCGCCCGCCGTGACGGTCGCAATCGGCTGCTGCGCATCGCCCCGGCGGGATCCGGCACGCCCGCGAGCTTCGAGACAGTCGACCTTCCGTTCACCGAGATGTCGGCGTTGAGCCTCGACGGCTGGACGGCCGTCTTCAAGGCGGCCGCCCCCGACCAGCCGACGGTCGTCGCCGAGCTCGACGTTCGAACGGCTGCCGTCGCGGTCCTGCGCCGCGCGTCGCCCCACGTCCCGGACCCGGCCGACGTCTCGATGCCACGCCACGTCGAGTTTCCGACGACCGGCGGCCGCACGGCCCACGGCAACTTCTATGCCCCGACGAACCGCTCGTTCCGGGCTCCCGACGGCGAGCTGCCGCCGCTGATCGTGACGAGCCACGGCGGTCCGACCTCTGCCGCCTTCTCGGGCCTCCAAACGGGGCTCCAGCTGTTCACCAGCCGCGGCTACGCCGTGCTGGACGTCGACTACGGCGGCTCGACCGGCTACGGCCAGGCCTACCGCAAGCGCCTCGAGGGCGAGTGGGGGATCGTCGATGTCGACGACTGCGTCGCCGGTGCTCGCTGGCTCGCCGAGCGGGGTCTCGTCGACGGCGATCGGAAGGCGATCCGGGGCGGCAGCGCGAGCGGCTTCACGACGCTGGCGGCGCTGGCCTTCACCGACCAGTTCGACGCCGGGACGACGCTGTACGGCCTGGGCGACCTTCGGAAGTTCGTGATGGACACCCACAAGTTCGAGTCGCGCTACATGGAGTCGCTCATCGGTCCCTGGCCGGCCACGCAGCAGCGCTACCGCGATCGCTCACCCAGCCTGCACGCCGACCGGATCGCCGTGCCCGTGCTCGTCGAGCAGGGGGCCGAGGACCGCGTCGTGCCGCCATCGGAGGCGGAGGCGATCGTTGACGCGCTGTTCGAGCGCCGCATCCCGCACGCCTACCTGTTGCTGCCCGGCGAGGATCACGGCTTCCGCTCCCGCGACGGAATCATCCGCTCCTTCAGCGCCGAGCTGTCGTTCTACGCCCAGATCTTCGGGTTCACGCCGGCGGACGACATCGAACCGCTCGAGATCCAGTTCCTCGACGAGTGGCGGGCCGGGCGGGCCGCGGAGCGTGCGCCGGCCTGATCCCGCGTTCGCGACCTTGGCGGCGAATCGCCTCGCACCGCCGCGTCCGCCCGGCGGTGAATCGCCGCCAAACGACGAAGGAACGGAGCCGGTCGGCGCGTTCCGCCTTCGAATGGCGCGAACTGCCGGCCATTCGACGCCCGAGCGCCCGAATTCGCCCTCCACACCGGCCGAGGTTCGTCGTTTGGCGGGTCTGTGCCGCCACCGGCGAGGACCCGAC